>NZ_JBJGYY010000017.1:0-114680 GCF_054050235.1 Geodermatophilus sp. SYSU D00696
GCCCCAAGAAAAACACCCAGAGCACCCCAAAACCCCCCCCCGGGGGGGGCGCGGCTCGCCCCCCCCCCCGGGCCGGGGGGGGCCGGGCCTCTCGGGAGGCCGTCCGGACGCCGCTTCCCCGACGACGTCCGGACGACCTGACCTGGAGCCTACGACGCCGGGGCGGGGAGCCTCACGTCGTCGTGCCTCAATCGTGACGGAGGAGCCCGGCGCCGGCCTCAGACCACCTGGTGCAGCCAGGTCGTCTGGCTGCCGTCACCGGCGTACCGGTAGACCTCCAGGTCGGCGTCCCAGGCCGCACCGAGGAGCTGGTCGACCCCGTGGCGGAACGCCTCGGCCGACGTGGCGGTCGCCGCCAGCGTGCGCAACTGCTGCTCGGTCACCACGATGTCGCCATTGGCGCTCGTGGGGGCGCGGAAGACCCCGTGGCCGGGCACGTAGGACATGCGCTCGCCGTCGTTGCCGTGGCTGGCCTCCTCGGTCACCTCGAAGCGCAGCATCGGCCACGCGCGCAGCGCGGCGACCAGCTTGGCGCCGGTACCGGGCGCACCGGTCCAGGCCACCTCGGCACGGAAGGCACCGTGTGCCGCGGGCTGGTCGGCCCACGACAGGGAGACCGGCGCGCCGATGACGCGCTCGAGCGCCCACTCGACGTGCTGGCAGAGCGCCTTCGGGCAGGAGTGCACGAAGACGACACCCTGGGTAGACCGTCGCTGCACGAGGCACCTCCATCGACTCGATCGGTCTCGTCTTCCCCAACGGACGATCGATTCGGTGACAGGCTGTGGTCAGCTCCGGTGGACCAGGGACGCACCGACAGTGTGCACGATGAGGCACCGGTCGCGCCAGTGCGGATGCGGCGGCTGGTGCGGATGTGGTCCCGCGCACCCCTGCCGCCACGGAAGTGCTGGTCAGGGCCATACCACGGACGCCTTCCCCGTGCCCAGCCACCCCTGGGCGGCCCTGACGGTACACCGGGCACCCGGTCACGCGCGGTCGCGGCCGAATGTGTCTCGCAACCCCCTGCCGGGGCCGCCGGTCACACTCGGTCACCGCCACGCGGGTGGGACGGTCACCGTACGAGATCGTGTACCCGGTCCCCGCCGGCCGCCTTGGCCCGGTACATGGCCGCGTCCGCCCGGTGCAGCACGTCCGCGACGTCGTCGTCCGGGCGCACCAGGGCGCAGCCCACGCTGGCGGTCACCCCGCAGCCGGCACCGGCCTCGGCGACGGCGTCCCGCAGGCGCCCGGCCAACGCCGCGTCGTCGGCGGGCGCCGGGGAGCCGGCGAGGACGGCGAACTCGTCGCCGCCGAGGCGGGCCACGGTGTCGGTCTCGCGGACCGCGGCGCCCAGCGCGGCGGCGGCCCGGCGCAGGACGGTGTCCCCGGCGGCGTGGCCGTCCCGGTCGTTGACCGCCTTGAACCCGTCGAGGTCGACGATGCAGACCACGGCGCGCTCGCCGCGGCCGGCGCGGCCCACGGCGCCCGCGACGCGCTCGAGGAAGACCCGGCGGTTGGGGACACCGGTGAGCGGGTCGGTGGTGGCCAGCGCCTGCTGGGTGCGCAGCAGCAGCACCATCCGGTCCTGAGTGGCCCACTGGTTGGCCGAGGTGAAGGCGCAGACGAGCGTCACGGTGACCAGGACGGTGGCCACGAACATCGAGTGGGAGTCCAGCGGACCGGCGACCACCAGCGCGTAGCAGGTGGTCGTGGCGATGCCGGTGAGCAGCACGCCGGCGGGCGGGTAGGCCACCGCCATGAACACCAGGTTGAGGAAGTAGAGGACCCAGAGCGGGCTCTCCGCGCCACCGTCGATCCGGGCCGCCACGGTGACGACGGCGGTGACCGCGGCGCTCCAGGTGTAGAAGAACAGGCCTCCGCGCAGGTCGTAGACCATCGAGCGCAGGGGCAGCAGGAGCAGCAGCGGCACCCCGAGGACCACGGACGAGGCCAGGACCAGCAGCACCGGGTGCCGGTGGCCGGCCGTCGGCGTCAGCAGCGTGTAGGCCAGCGAGGCCAGGCCCGCCACCTCGCTCAGCAGCACCCCGGTCTGCACGTGGCGGACCCAGAAGCGGGCGCGGTCCTCGGCGTCGGCCAGCGGCCGGTACAGCCCCGCGCCCAGCCAGCGGGGCGCGCGGCGCAGCAGCGCACGCAGGGCTCCCCCGCGCGCCACGCTCCCCGTCACCGCCGTGCTCACCCCCTGGGGTACGGCAGGACCCGCCCCACCCTGCACCCCGGGCCCGCGCGGCTCCCCCGTCCGGGGTGCCCCGCCGCCCGCTGGGTAGGGCCCGGTCATGGGAGCGAGGGACGCAGCCGGCCGGCCGCGCGGCCTGGCCGCCGCCGGACGCGACGTGGTCGGACCGCTGGTGCTCGGCGCCTGGGACGCCTTCCTCGAGCAGGCGGCCGCGGTCGACCTCGACCGGCCCACCCGGCTGCCCGGCTGGCGCGCGCACGAGGTGTGCGTCCACCTGGGCGCCTGGCCCGACCACGCCGCGCTGGAGGACCTGCAGGCCTCCGCGCGCGCCGGCGGCACCGGGACCCCTCCGGACGTCGACGCCACCAACGCCCGGGTGACCGCCGCCCACCGGGACGCGCCCCGCGAGGAGGTCCTGGCGGCGCTGCGCCGCAACCGCGAGGCGACGGTGCGCTACCTCGCCGACGCGCCGGCCGAGCTGGACACCGCGCCGGCGGTCTCCACGGTGGGCCGGCTGCCGCTGCTGTCGGTGGTGCTGGGCCAGGCCTACGAGCTCGCCGTCCACGGCCTGGACCTGGTGCCGCTGGGCGCTCCCCCGCCGCCACCGCCGGTGCTGCAGGCGGGGCTGGCCGCGCTCGCGGAGGTCACCGGGGCGCTGGCCGCCGCGGCGGGCATCTCCGGCGGCGCGACCCTGTTCACGCCCGACGGCGGGTGGACCTTCGCCGCGGACCCGCCCGGCTGGACGGTGCGGCGGGTGGACGGGGAGCGCCCGCCCGGCGCCGTCGTCGAGGCACCCGCCGACCTGCTCCTGGACGCCGCGTCGGGGCGGGTCAACCCGGCCGCCGCGCTGGTGCGGCGGCGGCTGCGGGTGCGCGACCTGCCCGAGCTGGTGCGGCTGGCGCCGATCGTCGAGTCGGTGCCCGGGATCCCGGGCGGGCCGATCCTGGCGCTGGCCGCCCGCACCGTCGGGGGCGCCGGTGACCTGCTGGGCCGGCTGCGCGGCCGCCGCGGCTGAGGCCGTCAGCAGGCGCCGCCGAGCGAGACGCCGTGCGCCTCGAGCCACGGCACCGGGTTGACGCGGCTGGCGTACAGGCCGCCCTCGTGCACCTCGAAGTGCAGGTGCGGGCCGGTCGACTGCCCCTTGTTGCCCACCGTGGCGATCTGCTGACCGGCGCCGACCACCTCGCCCGCCGACACGGTGAAGGTGTCGACGTGCCCGTAGAGGGTGATCCGGCCGTCGTCGTGCTGGACGTACACGGCCTGGCCGAAGCCGCTGGCGGGACCGGCCTGCAGGACCACGCCGCCGTCGGGCGCGTACACGGGCGTGCCGATCGGGGCGGCGATGTCCACGCCCTGGTGCATGGTGCCCCAGCGCGGGCCGTAGCAGGAGGTGACCCGGCCGGTGGTCGGCGCGATGCCCCCGCCGGCGGAGGACTGCACGTTGACCGCCGCCTGCTGCTGCGCGGCCTGCTGCGCGGCGTAGGCGGCCTCGGCGTCGGCGATGCCACGCAGGCGCAGCAGCTCGACCTCGGCGGCGCGCAGCTGCTCGTCGAGGCGGGCCTTCTCCGCGGCGACGGCGTCGTAGTCGGCCTGCGCCTGCGCCAGGCGGGCGTCGGCGGCGGCCTGGGTCTCGGCGGCGGCGCGGGCGGCGGCGTCGCGCTCCTCGACGGCGGCACGGGCGGCGGCGTCGGCCGCGGCCTCCTGCGCCTCGAGCAGCTCGTACTCCTCCAGCGTCTCGGCGCGCTGGTCGCCCAGCAGGTCGAGGGTGGCGGCGCGCTCGAGGACCTCGCGCGGACCCTGGCTGTCCAGCAGCACCGAGGCGGTCCCGGCGAGCTCGCCCCCGCTGCCCATGTAGGCCTCGCGGCCGAGCTCGACGACCTCGTCCTCCGCCTGCGCGACGGCGTCCCGGGCGGCCTGCAGCTCGGCGGCGGCGAGCTCGGCCTGCTGCTGGGCGGCGGCCAGCTCGGCCTGGGCGACCAGCGCGGCGTCCGCGGCGGCCTCGGCCTCGACGGTCATCCGCTGCAGCTGCTCCTCGGCGGCGGCGACCTGGGACCTCACCCGCTCGACCTCGGCGACGAGAGCCTGCTCGGTGGCCTCGGCGGCCGCGACGTCGTCGTCCGGGTCGGCGAGGGCCGGGGCGGACGCGGTGAGCAGGAGGCCCAGAGCGGCGCCGGTGGCGACCACGGCACGACGGATGCGGCGGGCGGAACGCGGGCTGGTCCGGTGGTGCAGGGACGCCAAGACGGCGGATCTCCGTTCCTCGGGTCCGCTTCCCGGGTCACCGCCACGTCCGGAGTGGACGCGCGGCTCACCCACGTGTGCCGTACGCGGGCGCGACCGAGCAGGGGCCTCGGAGAGGTCCCGGGTCCCGGCGCGGTGGCCGGCGGTCAGGCGGGGTCCGGCCGGTGTCCTCGGGGATCGAGGCGCGTGGGGCCCGGCGGGACCGTCGGCGAACGTACTACGCCGGACGGAGGTCAGGTAACGAAACGGTCAACTACCTGGCGCGCCTGCTTGCACGGGCGGGCCTGTGACCTGCGCGTCTCACGGGACGTGTGGGATGCGGCACTTTCGGCGACAAGCGCCTCTTCGGCTCGTCTGAGCGAACTGGCTGGTCATCCCCCCGTGACCCCACTCACAGGGGATTGCCAGCTACCGCGTGCACGCTGGCCCGCCGTACCCGTGCAGGAGGAGGGGAAACACGGACGGATCCAGGGCGCCCCATCCGGCGCCTCCGCTGCGGGCGTCCGACGGCGACCGGGCGGCCACGGTCCAGGCGCTGCAGGACGCCGTCGCGCGAGGGCTGCTCACCCCCGACGAGGGCAGCGACCGGATGGCGTCGGCCTTCGCCGCGGTCCACCTGCGCGACCTGGCACCCCTGACCGCGGACCTGCCTCCGGCGACGGCGCCGTCCGGTCCGCCGGGGTGGCGCCCGCTGGGGCTGATGGCCTGGGAGCAGGTGCGGGCGACGCTGCACGGCGCGCGCTCGGACGGGCCCACGGCCGTGCGCCTGGCCCTGGTGGCGGTGCTGACGCTGCTGCTGTTCGTCGCGCTCGGCTCACTGGTGCTGCAGGGGCTGTTCGACGGCGGTCCGGAGCGCTGGTCGGACGGCTGGCCCGAGGGCTGGGGAGAGCGTCCCGGACCCGACTGAGCCGGAGGTGTCCCGGGGACGGCGCCACCGCCCCGGGACGCTGCCCCCTGGGGACGGTGTCTGGCAGGCTGGCACCGGGGGCGGTAGCTCAGCCGGTCAGAGCACGGGACTCATAATCCCTGGGTCGTGGGTTCGAGCCCCACCCGCCCCACCGACATCCGTGCAGGTCAGCGCGGCAGGATCCGGCGCGCCTCGACGCCCCCGGGATCGTCCCTGCCACGATCGCGGGGCGGAATCCCGGCAGGCGCCGTGGCGTTCTGCCAGCGTCCCGAACAAGGAAGGGCAGACGATGACCACTGAGACGGCGATCCTGGCCGGCGGTTGCTTCTGGGGTGCGCAGGACCTGCTGCGCAAGCGCCCGGGGGTGGTGTCGACCCGGGTCGGTTACTCGGGCGGTGACACGCCGAACGCCACCTACCGCAACCACGGCGACCACGCGGAAGCGGTCGAGGTCGTCTTCGACCCCGACGTGATCTCGTTCCGCGAGCTGCTGGAGTTCTTCTTCCAGATCCACGACCCGACGACGGTCGACCGTCAGGGCAACGACGTCGGCCGGAGCTACCGCTCGGCGGTCTTCTACACGAGCGACGAGCAGAAGCGCGTCGCCGAGGACACGATCGCCGACGTCGACGCGTCGGGCCTGTGGCCCGGCAAGGTCGTCACCGAGGTGACCGCGGCCGGCCCGTTCTGGGAGGCCGAGGAGGAACACCAGGACTACCTGCAGAAGTTCCCGTACGGCTACACCTGCCACTACGTGCGGCCGGGCTGGGTGCTGCCGCGCCGCCAGGAGCAGGCCACCCGGTAGGCGTCCCCTCCCAGGGCCTCCTCCGGGGGTCCTGGGAGGGCCTCGCGCTGCACCACCGGACACGACGGTGCCGGGACCCCCACCCGACGCCGGACGCCCCTAACCTCGATCTTGTGAGCCGCGACCGCGACCAGCACGGCGACCCCCCGGCCCGGCCGCTCCCGGCACGGCTCGACCCGCGCGCCGGCCGTTCCCCCCACGTCCGCGGCTCCGGTCCCGCCGAGGCCACCGGCCCGCACGGGAGCCGGCGGGTCGGGACGCCGCGCCGCCGCACCAGCCCGGCCGTCGTCCTCGGTCGCGCCGTGGCCGTGCTCGTGTCGCTCGTCGTGCTGGCCGGCAGCGGCTGGGGCTGGTACCTGGGCCGGGTGGCCGAGGCGACGGTGAACCGCACCGACGCCATCCCCGCAGACGGCAACGCCGACACCGGCGGCGCGCCCGAGGCGATGAACCTGCTGCTGGTCGGCAACGACAGCCGCGCCGCGCTGACCTCCGAGCAGCTCGCCGAGCTCAGCGCCGGCGTGGACTCCGGGATCAACACCGACACGATGATCCTGGTGCACGTCCCGGCCGACGGGTCGCGCGCCTCGTTCGTCTCCTTCCCGCGCGACTCCTACGTGGAGATCCCCGGCCACGGGATGGACAAGCTCAACGCCGCCTACGCGCGCGGCTACGCGGAGGTCGACGACTCCGCCCCCGACGAGGAGAAGCAGGCCGCCGGCGCGCAGCTGCTCATCCGCACGATCAGCCAGCTCAGCGGCCTGCGGATCGACCACTACGCCGAGGTCGACCTGCTCGGCTTCTTCGAGCTCACCAGCGTCGTCGGCGGCGTCGAGGTCAACCTCTGCCACGCCGTCGACGACCGCGAGTTCTCCGGCGCGTTCTTCCCGGCCGGCAAGCAGACGATCAGCGGCGCCGAGGCGCTGGCCTTCGTCCGCCAGCGGCAGGGCGTCCGGCCGGACGGCAGCGCGGCCCTCCCCCGCGGCGACCTCGACCGCATCGTCCGCCAGCAGGTGTTCATCGGCGGCGTGCTGCGCAAGGTCCTGTCGCAGGACGTGCTGCTCGACCTCGGCAAGCAGCGGGACCTGATCGAGGCGGCGTCGGAGTCGCTCACCGTCGACGAGGACCTCGACCTCCTCGACCTCGCCCAGCAGATGCAGTCGGTGACCGCCGGGAGCATCGAGTTCCAGACCGTGCCCATCGCCGACGCCGCGGCCCGCGACGAGGACGGCCGGTCGATCGTGCGCCTCGCCGACGAGGACACCCTGGCCGACTTCTTCGCCACCCTCTCCGCCGAGCCGGAGGACCCGGCGCCCGCGCCCGAGCCCCCGGCTCCGGTGGCGCCCTCGGAGGTGTCGGTGGAGGTCTACAACGGCTCGGGCACCTCGGGGATCGCCGCCGAGGCGACCGCGGACCTCGAGGCCGCCGGCTTCACGGTGACCTCCACCGGCAACGCCGACAGCAGCGACTACGAGCAGACCGTCGTCCGCCACGCCGCCGGCGACGAGGCGCTGGCCGCCACGCTCGCCGCGCAGGTCCCCGGCGCCCTCACCGAGGTCAGCGAGGACGCCGGCAGCGGCACCGTGCAGCTGGTCCTGGGCAGCGACTTCAACGGCATCGGTGAGCCGACCACACCGCCCGAGCCGGCCGGTGAGCCCAGCGCCGAGGCGCCCCGCACGGCAGCGGACGAGACCTGCATCAACTGAGACTCAGGCTCCGTGGCGTCCGGCCACCGCCGTCGCGACGACGAGGTCCTGCCAGGACATCCCCACGGTCTTGACGACCAGCGGCCGGTCGGCGGGGACGGCGACCGCACCGGTGACGACGTCGCGCAGCGGCACCAGGTCGGCCGGGGTCAGCGCGCCCTCGGCGATCGCGAGCACGACGTCCCCGGCCTCGCGCAGCGCCGTCGCGACGTCCTCGACGACGACGGTGGCGCGGCCGAGCAGCGCGGCGTCGAGCTCGCGGGCGTCGGGCTCGTGCGAGCCGACGGCGACCACCACGGCGTCGTCGCGCAGCAGGGCGGAGTCGAACACCGGGGACCGGGCCGAGGTCGCGCAGACGACCACGTCGGCCGAACCCAGCTCCTGCTCGGCCCGCGGCGTCCCGAGCGCGACCGCGTCGAGCGGGGTCCGGGACGGGTCGCGGACCAGGTACGTGACGGCGTCCACGGGGCGGACGGCGGCCAGCGTGGCGACGTGGCCGGTGGCCTGGGGGCCGGCGCCGAGCACCGCGACCCGCAGGGGGCGGTCGGTCAGCCGCGGGAGGGCGGCGGCGACGGAGACCGCGGGGGTGCGCAGCGTGGTGAGCGCCGTGCCGTCGAGGACCGCGCGCAGCGCGAGGGTCCCCGCGTCGAACAGCAGGTAGGCGGCCTGCACGCGGGGCAACCCGCGGGCCGGGTTGCCCGGGGCGACGGTCGCCACCTTCACCCCGGCCGCGCCGGCCGCCTCCGACGGCATCAGCAGGAACTGCCCCCGCGCCAGGCCGACCGGGATGCGGGCCGGGTCGGCAGCGGGGTCGAGCCCGCCGCGCAGCGCCTCCGTGACCGCCCGCACCGCGGCCGCCGGGCCGAGGGCGGCGACGTCGTCCGCGTCGAGGACCCTCACCGCAGCACGAACGCGGGGACCAGCGGGTGGTGCGGGTCGACGCAGAACACGTGCTCCCCGGTCCGGTGGGCCGTGCCGGTGACCTGCGGGACGACGGCGGGGCGCCCGCCGGCGTCGACCCGGTCGAGCACCGTCCCGGTGAACGTGCTGCCGACGATCGACTCGTGCCGCAGCACCGTGCCCGCGGGCAGCAGGCCGTCGGCGTCGAGCGCGGCCAGCCGGGCGCAGGTGCCCGAGCCGCACGGGGAGCGGTCGACCTCGCCGTCGGCGAAGACGGTGACGTTGCGCCGGCGGGCCTCCCCCTCGGCGTCCCCCAGCTCGTCGAACCAGATGGTCCCGTGGACCCCGTCCTGCCGGGGGTCGTCCGGGTGCACGGCGTGCTCGCTGTCGCTGAGAGCCCGCTTGACCTCGCGTCCCAGGGCGATGAGCGCACCGAGGTGCTCCGGGGTGACCGACAGGCCCAGCGCGGCGGCCGGCAGTGTCGCGTGGATCGCCCCGCCGTAGGCGACGGTCACGGTCGCCTCGCCGCGGGAGGTGGTCACCGGCACCTCGGTGGCGACCACCCAGCTGGGCACGTCGACGAAGTCGACCGCGGTCACCCGGCCCGAGGGCACGTCGACGACGACGTCGGTGCTGCCGGTGTCCGGGGCGGCGACCCGTCCGGTGTCGACGGCCCACACGCCGAGCGCGATGGTGCCGTGGCCGCAGGCGGTGGAGAAGCCGTCCTCGTGCCAGAACAGGACGCGAAGGTGGGCGCCGTCGTCGTCCGGGGGCACGAGGAAGCCGCCGTACACGTCGGCGTGCCCGCGCGGCTCCGAGCAGAGCACCGCCCGCAGCAGCTGGACGTCGGGGTCGGTGATCGCCCGTGCCCGCCGCTCGGCGACCGTCGTCCCCGGGATCGGCACCGGTGGGTCGGCCACGATCCGGAACGGCTCGCCGCCCGTGTCGTGGTCCGTCGTCGCGATCGTCGCCGGCAGCACACCGGCACCCTGCCACGCCCCCGGCACCCGGCAGCGACCTCCGTCCCGGTCCGCCCGGGCCCTCCGCCCGTGCCGGCAGGACCACGGCCGTCCCTAGCGTCGGCGCCGTCGAGCACCCGACGTCAGAGGGAGGAAGAGCACGTGACCCGTGCCCTGGTGGTCTACGAGTCCCTGTTCGGGGACGCCCGCACGATCGCGCAGGCGATCGCGGCCGGGCTGTCGGAGTCGGTGCCCGCCGACGCCGTGGCCGCGGCGGAGGCGCCGGCCGAGATCGGGCCCGACGTGGCCCTGCTCGTCGTCGGCGGTCCCAACCACGCCTTCGGCATGCCCCGCCCGTCGACCCGCGGCAGCGCGGTGTCCGACCACGGTGCCGTCGTCCCCGACACCGCGACCGGCCTGCGCGAGTGGCTCGAGGCGGTGCGGGCGCCGGCCGGCGGGGTGCGCGCCGCGGCGTTCGACACCCGTCTCGACGGCCACAAGGTGATCACGCGCATGGACCACGCGTCGCGCACCGAGGAGAAGCTGCTCGGCCGGCTGGGCGCCGAGGTGGTCGCCCCCGCCGAGCACTTCTCGGTCGCCGGCACCACCGGGCCCCTGGTCGAGGGCGAGGAGGAGCGCGCCCGCGGGTGGGGCCGCAGCCTGGCCGCGCTCCTGGCCGCCGGGACCCGCGGCCGGTAGCCGCTCACGACGACGCCCCCGCCGCGAGATCGCGGCGGGGGCGTCGTGGCGCGCGGTCAGGTCCCCGACCGCCCGGTCACCGGCAGGTCGGGCTCGGTGCCGCGCGGGCTGGGCACCGGTGGCCGGCCGGTCACCGGGACCGGCCCGGACGGCGGCAGCGGCCGCGCCGCGTGCACGGCCAGACCGATCAGCAGCCCGCCGACCACCAGCAGCACCACGCCGATCCCGAGCAGCCCGACGGAGAACCAGGTGAGCCCGGGCAGCGTGGCACCGGCCCGGGCGACGGCCGCCACCCCGGCGTCGCCGTCGGCCCGCATGAGCACGACCGTCCAGTTCCCCTCGTCGGGACGCCAGTCGAGCACCTGGGTGCCGCTGCCGCTGGCCTCGGCGGTCCAGATGCCGGCCTCACCCGGCGGGACGGCGGGCGCCCCGCCCGGCACGTCGTCGATCACCCACGTCCGGTCGTCCCAGATCCCCCAACCCGGGTCCAGCTCCTCCGCCGTCGCGTGCCCCACGTCGCGCAGGTACCGGTCGACGTCGGCGGTCGGGGCCACGCCCAGGAACAGCTCGACGTCCGGGTCGTCGGGGGTCACCGTCAGGCGCGCCGTCCCGAGCAGCTCGTCGACCACCCAGTCCAGGCCGTCGCCCTCGAACACCATCCCCTCGGTCGTCACCGCGTAGCGGCCGGTGTCCACCGACGCGGCGGGCATGAGCAGCACGCCGTCGGCGTCGCGCTCGGCCCGGTCGGCCCAGAGCAGCGTGCTGCCGGCGACCAGCGGACCGGTCGCGGTGAGCACCAGCGCCGACCCGAGGACGACCGCCGTGACCCTCCCCGCGGTCCACCGGCCCTCCGCGGACGGCGCGGCGGCCACCGGCGTCGCCGGGGTGCCGGCCGGAGGCGGAGCGGCGGGCAGCGGCGTGGCGGGCACCGACCCGGGGTCCGTGCCGCCCAGGTCCAGCCGGAACGGCGGGTAGGCGTCGGTCAGCAGCAGCACGTAGGCGGTCACGCGCCAGGCCCAGCGGTCCATGCCGAGCACGAAGTCGTAGATCGGGACGGGGTAGCGCCCGCGGAACAGCAGGACCACCCCGGCGACGAAGACCAGCAGGGCGACCAGGCCACCGAAGGCCCAGCCGTCGTCCCCGACGCGGTCCCCGTCCCAGGACCCCGTGCCCAGCCAGACGCCGCCGCCGACGAACACCGCCAGCACGACGTAGTGCGGCAGCGCCAGCAGCCACCACTTCACCAGCACCAGCCCGCGGGAGAGCCGCTCGGGGTAGGGCACGTCGAGACGCGCCGGATGGCCGGGGACGTCGGCGAGGGTGAACGGCGGGTAGCGGTCGGTGCCCAGCGCCATGTAGCCGTAGTGCTGCACCCGCCAGGTCCAGCGCAGCACGCCGACGGTGAAGTCGAACAGGGGCCGCGGATACCGCCCGGTGACCAGGACGGCGAAGAACGCCACGACGGTGACGACGACGACCGCCACCCACAGGAACGCCAGCACCACGTAGTGCGGCACCAGCAGCAGCCACTTGACCAGCCACAGCCAGCGCGACAGCCGCGCGTCCAGCAGCCCGTCGACGCGCACCGGGTAGGGCGGCCGGCTCCCCGCCGGGGCCGTCGGCGACACGTGCTCGCTCACGGCACACCTCCTCCTGCCGCCGCGGCGACCCGGGGCGTCTTCCCGGCGCGAGCGGCCGACCCGAGCGTCGCGTCCCGGGCCGCTCGCCGGACACGGCCGAAGGCGACTGGCACCGGGGACGTTGGTCGCTGTCACCGGGGACCGCGGGCCCGGGACGGGGCTCCTCGGACGGACGACGCTCGGGGCACCACCGCCCGGAGGAGTCGCGCCATGACCCGCCGCACCGCCGCCCCCAGGTCGCTGCCGCTGCTCGAGGCGGCCGCCGACGCCGCCGTCCTGGCGCCCTCGGTGCACAACACCCAGCCCTGGCGGATCCGGCTGCACCCCGACCGGCTGGAGCTGTCCGCCGACCGCTCCCGGCAGCTGACCACCCTCGACCCCGCCGGCCGCGCCCTGGCCCAGAGCATCGGCGCCGCGCTGCTCAACGCCCGGGTGGCGCTGGCCGCCGCCGGCACCGCCGCCCGCGTCGACCGGCTGCCCGACCCCGTCGACCCCGACCTGATGGCGGTGCTGCACCCGGTCGCCGGCCCGGCCGACCCCGCGCTGGCCGCCCTCGCCCCCGCCGTGCGCCGGCGCCGCACCAACCGTCGCCGCTACGACCCCGAGCGGCTCCCCGAGGACCTGCTCCGGGTGCTGGTCGCCGCGGCCGCCGCCGAGGAGACCGTCCTGGTCCCGGTCAGCCACGAGGACCACGTGCACCTGCTCGCCCGCCTGGTCCAGCAGGCCGACCGCATCCAGAACGCCGATCCCGCCTACCGCGCCGAGCTGCGCCGGTGGACCAACCGCGAGCCGCGCGCCGGCGACGGCGTGCCCACCAGCGCCGTCCCGCACGTCGACGGCCGCCAGCACGACCAGCTGCCCGTCCGCGACTTCGACACCACCGGCGCCGGCCTGCTCCCGCCGGACACCGGCTCCGGCACCGAGCAGACCCTCGTCGTGCTCGCCACCCACCGTGACGACCCGTTGGCCTGGCTGCGCTGCGGAGAGGCCCTCGAGCGGGTGCTGCTGGAGCTCACCGCCCGCGGCTGGGTCGCCGGCCCGCTCACCCAGGCCGTCGAGGTCCCCGTCACCCGCACCCAGCTGCGCTCGGCGCTCACCTGGGACGCCCATCCCCAGTCGGTGCTGCGCATCGGCCGGGCACCGGCCACCTCACCGACCCCCCGCCGTCCCCGCGGCACGGTGGTCGAGAACAGCGCCTCCCCCGTCCAGCGCCCGGCCCGCGGCCGGCCCGGTCCGCCGACCCGCCCGGTCCCCGACGGCCGCGGGGGGACGACGTGGGTGTGACCGCCCGCCTGCCGGCGGTCGTGGCCGGGGTCGACGGCACCCGCGGCGATCGGCACGTGGCGCTCGCCGCGGCGGACGACGCACACCGCGAACTGCGCCCCCTGGTCCTCGTCACAGCGGTCGAGCAGGCCCCCGACGCGGGACGCGCCCACCACGGCCCCTGGTCCCGGGCGCTCGCCCACCTCGACGCGCTCCGCCGTGACCTCGCGACCCGGGTCCCGGCGCTCCCCGTGCGGACGGTCGTGCGGGACGGCCCTCCGGCCCGGGTGCTGCGGGACGAGGCCGCGGGCACGGCCACGACAGTCGTCGGCACCGGGGGCGGTCCCGACGGCCTGGGTCCGGTCACCCGGGCACTGGTGACGACGTCGGACTGCCCGGTGTCCGTGGTCGTGCCCCCGGGCGTCCCCGGAGGTCCGGTCGTGGTGGCCGGGGTGGACGGGACCGCCGGCACCACCGCCGTGCTCGCCGCGGCGGCCCTCCAGGCGGGCACGCGCGGCACCTCGCTGCACGTCGTCCACGCCTGTCGCGCGGACGGTCTGCGACAGGGCGTGGACGGTGTCCTCGCCGAGCCGTGGGCGCCGGTCGCCGCGGCCGTCACCGCGGCCGGGCGGCGGCTCGTCGAGGCGCACGTGGCCCGCGCCCGCGACGGGTGGCCGGGGATCCCGGTGTCGGTCGACGTCCGGGCCGGAGACCCGGCCAGGGTGCTGGTGGACCGCTGCCTGGATGCGGGGCTGCTGGTGGTCGGCCGCCCGCGCTCGGCGGCCGGGACCGCGCTCGTCGAGGCCGTCACCACCCGGGCCCGCTGCCCCGTGCTGGTCGTCCCGCCGGCTCCACCCGACCGCCGCCGCGCCGCCCGGCGGCCGGCCGGCATCGCCCTGCCCCGGTGAGCGCGACCCCGGGTCCGGTCGTGGCCCGGCTGCGGCGTGGCACGGGACGCGCCGCCCGCCCGGACGACCGGCTCGAACTGGTCTCCCTGCTGCTGTGCGCGCTGCTCGCCGTGCTCGCCGTGCCGGTGGGGCTCACCGTGGCCACCACGGTCGGCACCGACGTCGCCGCCGAGGTCCGGCAGCAGCAGGAGGAGCGCCACCGCGTGCCGGCCGTGCTGCTGGCCGACGCGGAGCCGGTGCCCGGCGTGGGGGCGGGCGCCCCGGCGGCCTGGACCGGGCCGGACGGCAGCGATCGCGAGGGCGAGGTGCCCGTCCCGGCGGGGACCCGCGCCGGGGAGACGGTGTCCATCTGGGTCGAGCCCGACGGGCGCCGCACCCGCCCGCCGCTGTCACCGGCCGGCGCACGGGTGGCGACGGCGGTGGCCGGCACCGTCACCGCCGTGCTCGTCGCCGCGGCCGCCGTCACGCTGCACGTCGCCGTCCGCGCCCTCCTCGACCGCGCACGGCTGCGCCGCTGGGCGCGCGAGTGGACCGAGGTCGAGCCGGTCTGGGCGGCCCGGTTCCGGCTCCGCTGACCCCGGCCGCGCCGACCCCGGGCCGGTACGGAGGAGGGGCCGGGACGCGCCGCGTCCCGGCCCCTCCTCCGTCGGTCAGGACCGGCCGAGCAGCCGGCGCCACCAGGACCGCCGGGGCGGCGCGGACCCCGTCGACGGGACCGGTCCGGCCGGCTCCCGCTGCGCCCGTGACGCTCCCTTGCCGGACCCCGCGGGACGCCCGCGCTCGGAGGCGCGGGCGTGGCTCAGGTAGTCCTGGACGGCCTGCGGGTCGAGCCGGTGACCGCGGGCGGCGACGTCGTGCCGGGCCTCCCACTGCGCGATCAGCTTCTCGTCCTCGGACATCTCGCGGCGCGGGTGCTCGCCGGCGGCGTCGGGCGCGGTCATGTCGGGGTCCTCCTGGAGGGGTGCGGTCGTTCCGGTCCTACGCTCTCCCGGCCGGGGCCGCCACCGCAGGGGGCGAGGGTCCCGCGGACCGGGACCTACGGCCCTCACGCGTGCAGGACGGCGGCGCCGGCGAAGCGGCCGTGCGCGAGGTCGGCGAGGGCCCGCGGCGCGTCCTCGAGGTCGTAGGCGGTGGTCGTCGCCCGCACGCCCAGCCGGCCGGCGAGGGTGAGGAACTCCTCGGCGTCGCGCCGGGTGTTCGCGGTGACGCTGCGCAGCCGTCGCTCCTGGAACAGCTCCTCGGCGTAGGACAGGGCCGGCACGTCGGACAGCCAGATCCCGGCGACGGCGAGGGTCCCGCCCCGGTCGAGGGCCCGCAGCGCCCCGGGCACCAGCTCGCCCGCGGGTGCGAACAGGACCGCGCCGTCGAGGGGTTCGGGCGGGGCGTCGATGGCGTCGCCGACCGAGTCCACCCCCAGCTCCCGCGCCAGCCGGCGGTTGGCCGCCCCGCGGGTGAGCACGTGTACCCGCAGTCCCTGCGCGAGCGCGACCTGCGCGGTGAGGTGCGCGCTGCCGCCGAAGCCGTAGATCCCGAGCCGGCCGCCCGGCGGCACCTCGGCGCAGCGCAGCGCGCGGTAGCCGATGATCCCGGCGCACAGCAGGGGCGCGGCCTGCTCGTCGTCGAGTCCCTCGGGCAGCCGGTGGGCGAAGCGCTCGTCGACCAGGCAGGCGTCGGCGTAGCCGCCGTCGAGGTCCCAGCCGGTGAACCGGGGGTCGGTGCACAGGTTCTCGTCCCCGCGGCGGCAGAACCGGCAGGAGCCGTCGGTGCGGCCCAGCCACGGGACGCCGACCCGGTCGCCGACGACGAAGCGGGTCGCCCCGGGACCGAGCGCGTCGACCCGCCCGACCACCTCGTGCCCGGGGACGACACCGGGCCGCCGCGGCGGGAGGTCGCCCTCGGCCAGGTGCAGGTCGGTGCGGCACACCCCGCAGCAGGTGACCGCGACCCGCACCTGCCCCGGGCCGGGGTCGGGGAGCTCCCGCTCGACCCGGTCGAGCGGGCCGTCGTCGGCCGGCGCCGGCGTGCCGACGACCCAGGCGCGCACGGCCCGGCTCAGGCCGGCGCGGGCGGAGGGTCGCCGCGGTGCTGCTGCCGGGCCGTGTCCATCGGCGGTCCTCACGTCGGGCCCGGACCGGTGCCGGGCGGCACCCCCCACCGTCCGCCGGACCGCGCCCCGCGGACCGGAGGCGAGGGGCCTCCCGTCCCGGGACCTCCGTCCCCCGCGACGACGTCGGCCGACCCTGGGCGGGCCCGTCCGGCCGACCTAGCGTCCGGGACACCGACCGGAGGAGGAGCCGTGCAGGTGCGAGACGTCATGACCCGCGACGTGGTGACGGTGGGCCCGCACACCGCGGTGCGGTACGCCGCGGAGGTGATGGCCGGGCGGGGCTTCGCCGCCCTGCCGGTGGTCGAGGACGACGACCGGCTCGTCGGCGTCGTCGCGGAGGCCGACGTGCTGCGCGACCGGCTGCCCGCCGACCCGCGGCTGCACCTGCGCCGGGACGGCGGCGGTGGCGGGGAGCCGCCGCCCGGCCTGGTGCGGGACGTGATGACCCGACGGGTGCGGTCGGTCGACGTCACCGCCGACGTCGCCGACGTCGCGCGGCTCTTCGTCGACCAGGGGCTGCGCAGCGTCCCGGTGACCGACGGCGGCCGGCTGGCCGGCATCGTCAGCCGCCGTGACCTGCTGCGCACGCTGGTGCGCCCGGACGACGACGTCCGGGACGAGCTGCTGCAGCTGGTGGAGGGCTACACCGGGGAGCTCGACGCCTGGCAGGTCGCCGTCACCGACGGGGTGGCGACCGTCCAGCGGCTGCGCGGCGAGCCGGAGGGACCGGAGGGCACCGAGGAGCGGGCGCTGACCGAGCTGGCCCGGACCGTCGGCGGCGTCGTGGCCGTCCGCGTGCTGCCGGCCGGCGCCGACCCGACCGGCACCGACCCGGCCCGCACGAGTGCGGCGACGTCCCCGGGGAGCCGGCCGTGACCCGGCCCCGGGCCGAGCGGACCGTCGTCGTCGGGATCGACGGGTCCGACGCCGCGCGGGAGGCGGCCGCGGTCGCCGTCGAGGAGGCCGCCCGCCGCGGCTGCGCCCTGCGCCTGGTCCACGCGCTGCTCTGGTCGGCGGCCGCGCCCCCGTCCCCGGGTACGGACGACCCCGGGTTCCCGGACACCGGCGGCCTGCTGCGCGCGGCCGCCGAGTCGGCGCTGCGCACCGCGGCCGGGGACGCCGCGGAGGTGCTCGGAGCCGACCGCGTCAGCTGGGCGGTGGTGCCCGGGGACGCGGCCGACGTCCTGGCCCGCGCGGCCGGCGGCGCCGAGCTGCTCGTCCTGGGCAGCCGGGGGGTGGGCGGCGTCTCGGGCCTGCTGCTCGGGTCGACCGCCGCGGAGGTCCTCGCGGCACCGCCGTGCCCGGTGCTGCTGCTCCCGGAGCCGACGGCCGTGGCGGTCCGGCCGCGGACCACGGTCGTCGCGGCGGTGGCCGGCGGGCCCGCCGACGACGCCGTGCTCGCCTTCGCGTTCGCCGAGGCCGCGATGCGGGCGACGGACCTGCTCGCCGTGCACGCCTGGCAGGACGTCGCGCTGGAGACCGCGCTGCTGTCCACCAGCGCGCTGGGCGACTGGGCCGGCGTCCTCGCCGACGAGCAGCGCGTGCTGGCCGAGGCGCTCGCCGGCTGGCGGGACAAGGAGCCCGACGTCCCCGTCCGCGAGGCCGTGGTCCGCGACCGCCCGGCCCGCGCCCTGCTCGCGGCGGCGCTGACGGCGGAACTGCTCGTCGTCGGCGCCCGGCCGCACCGGCTCCCGGCCCGGCTGCGGTCGACCACCCACGCGGTGGTGCACCGGCCGCCCTGCCCGGTCGCGGTGGTGCCGACGACCGACACCCCGGGCGGCCGGCGGTGACCGGCCGCCGCGTCCTGGTGGCCGTCGCCAGCCGCCACGGCTCGACGGCCGAGATCGCCGGGGTGCTCGCCGAGGAGATCGCGGGCTGCCCGGCCGGGCGCGGGGCCGGGCTGAGCGCGGCCGCCGTGCCGGTCGAGTCCCGCCCCGACCCGGCGCTCTGGGACGCGGTGGTGCTGGGCAGCGCCGTGTACGCGGGCCGTTGGCTCGGGCCGGCCCACGACCTGGCCGTCCACTCCGTGGCGGAGCTGCGCCGACGGCCGGTGTGGCTGTTCTCCAGCGGGCCGATCGGCGCGCCGCCGTTCCCGCCGGAGGAGCCCCACGACGTCGCCACGCTGACCGATCTCCTCCCGCTGCGCGGGAGCCGCGTCTTCCCGGGCCGGCTGGACCCGGGCCGCCTGAGCTTCGGCGAGCGGGCGATGGCGAGCGCGATGCGGGCGCCGGTCGGCGACTTCCGGGACTGGGAGGCCGTCCGCGGGTGGGCCCGCGAGATCGCGGTCGCCCTGGCTGCCGAGGAGCCGGCTCCGCGGCCCCCACGCCGGGAACCCGCGGGCCCCCGGAGCTGACGGGGCCGGGACGGTCGGTGGCCGCGGCTAGCCTCCGGCCATGCCCGAGCAGGTCACGCCCTTCCTGATGTTCACCGGCGACGCCGAGCGCGCCATCGAGCTCTACACGTCGCTGTTCGACGACGCGCGCGTGCTGGGCCTCACGCGGTGGGGGCCGGGCGGCCAGGGCGCGGAGGGGACGGTGGAGCAGGCCACCTTCTCCATCGCCGGTCAGGTGTTCCGCTGCTTCGACAGCCCCCCGGTGCACGACTTCGGCTTCACGCCGTCCTTCTCGATCTTCGTCGACGTCGCGTCGGCCGACGAGCTCGACCGGCTGTTCGCCGGTCTCTCCGACGGCGGCACGGTCCTGATGCCGGTGGACGGGTACGGCTTCAGCCGCCGCTTCGGCTGGGTGAACGACCGCTTCGGGGTGTCCTGGCAGCTGAACCTCGCCTAGGGCGGGTCAGACCAGCGGCTGTCCGGCGCCCTCGATGCGCGGGGTGGTGCCCGACCGCACCACGGTGACCGGGCAGGCGGCCTCGCGCAGCACGGCCTGCGCGAGCGACCCGAGCCGGCCGAGCGCGCCGCCCCAGCCGCGGACGCCGACCACCAGCATCTCCGCGCCGCGGGAAGCGGCCACCACCGCCTCCGCCGGCGCGGCGTGCACCGCGCGGCAGGTCACCGCGGTCCCCTCGGGCACGCGGGCCGCGGCGACGTCGTCGGCCAGCGCCTGCTCCACGGCCTTCTCGTAATCGGCCATCGGCGGCACGTAGCCGGGCTCCCAGGTGGCCGGCCGGGGCGCGGTCGGGATGCTCCACGCCCGCACCACCGTGAGCGGCAGGCCGGCCCGCGCAGCCAGCCGCCCGGCCCACGCCAGCGCCTCGCGGGCGCAGGCCGAGCCGTCGACCCCGACCACGATGCCGTTCTGCTGCGCCGTCGTCTCCACCCCATGGCCTCCTCACGACCGATCCCCTCCGCCCGACCCTCCCACGCCGGGCGGGCTCGCGGGGCAGGGTCCGAGGTCCCCAGTACCAGGGGCGCGACGGGCCACCCGGCCCAGCGATCCGGGACGGAGGTCCCTGACGGCGCCGGGCGCGCCGCTGGGACCGTGAGCGCGCGGGCGCCCGGCCGAGCGGCGCGGGAGGGACGGACGTGACCAGCCACCGGCAGCACCTGAGCGACGACGAGTGCCGGCGGCTCGTCGCCGGAGCCCGCGTCGGGCACCTGGCCTTCACGAAGGACGCCCTCCCGGCCGTGGTGCCGGTCCGGTACGTCGTCGACGGGGACCGGCTCGCCGTCCCGGCGCGCCCCGGGGACGACCACCTGCTCCCCCACCGCGGTGGCGTGGTGGTGCTGTGCGTGGACCAGTTCGACGGCGAGCACGGGTGGGCGGTCTCCGTCGTCGGTCCCGCCCGCACCGTCACCGACCCGGCGGCCGTCGGCGCGTGGGACGCCGCGGGGTGGCCCGGCGACCCGGTGCCGGCGGACGGCCGCGGCTACGTGGTGCTGCAGGCGACGGTGGTGCGCGGCTGGCGGACCCTGCCGGTCGCCGCGCCCACCACGCGCCGGCCCGCGTGACCGATCCGGACCTGCCCGTTCCGGCACACCGGGGGGCCTACACCCGCGGACGCCGACGTGCCAGGCTGGGCCAACGCCTCACCGCCGGCCAGCAGGGACCACGATGAGCTCCACCGGTACCGCGCGCGGCTCCGATCCGGCCGCCGAGTCCTCCCTCGCGGGCATGCGCCTGACCGAGCTCATCGGCGAGGTGCAGGACCGGCTGGCCGCCGTGGCCCGCAACCAGGCCCGGGTCCAGCAGCTGCTGGACGCCTTCCTCTCCGTGTCCACCGGTCTGGACCTGGAGACGACCCTGCGGCGGATCGTCGAGACCGCCTGCGACCTCGTCGACGCCCGCTACGGCGCGCTCGGCGTGCTCGCCCCGCACGGCGGTCTCGCCGCGTTCATCCACGTGGGCATCGACCCCGAGCAGGCGGCCGCCATGGGCTCGCTGCCCGAGGGCAAGGGCGTGCTCGGCCAGCTGATCACCGAGCCCTACCCCCTGCGGATCAGCGACCTGGGCGCGCACCCGGCGTCGGTCGGCTTCCCACCCGGGCACCCGCAGATGCGCAGCTTCCTCGGCGTCCCGGTCCTCGTCCGCGAGACGGTGTTCGGCAACCTCTACATGACCGAGAAGCGGCACGGGGAGTTCACCGCCGAGGACGAGGCCGTGCTCACCGCGCTGGCGGGCGCCGCCGGGGTCGCCGTCGACAACGCCCGGCTCTACGAGGAGGCCGAGCAGCGGCGCCGGTGGGCCACGGCCCTCTCCGACGTGCGGGCCGCCCTGCTCGACCCCGACGCCGCCGGGCAGGCGCCGCGGCTGATCGCCGAGCGGGTGGCCGCCCTGACCGGCGCCGAGGCCGCGTGGATCGTGGTCGGCCCGGACGCCGGCTCCTGCTACCAGGTGGAGGTGCAGGTCGGCGACGGGCTGGAGGACCTCACCGGCCGCCGGCTGGACACGGCCACCAGCCCCGTCCTGGACGCCGTGTCCCGGTCCGAGGGGATCGTGACGCTCGACATGGCCGGTGTGGCCTACGACGGGCCCAACGCGCACGTCGCCTGGGGACCGTGCCTCGCCGTCCCCCTGCGGTCGACCCACGCCGAGCCGGCGGTGGTGATCGCGGCCCGGCGGGCCGGCTCGCCGGCGTTCGACCCGTCGGTGGCGGGTCTGGTCGGGGCGTTCGCCGACCAGACGGCGATCGCCCTCGACCTCGCCGCCCAGCAGCGGCTGGCGCGGCAGCTCGACGTCTACGAGGACCGCGACCGCATCGCCCGCGACCTGCACGACCACGTCATCCAGCGGGTGTTCGCCGCGGGCCTCGGCCTGCAGTCGGTGCTGCCGCGGGTGGGCGACCCGCAGGCGCAGCGCCGGATCCGCGAGGTGGTCGCCCAGCTCGACGAGACCGTCCGCGACATCCGCACGAGCATCTTCGACCTGCACACCACCGACCCCTCCGAGGAGGCGGGCCTGCGCCGGCGCGTCCTGGACACGGTGGCCGGCACCGCCGGCGACCTGGAGTCCACGGTCCGCACCTCGGGCGCGGTCGACTCCCTCGTCACCGGGGACCTGGCCACCGACGTCGTGGCCGTGGCCCGGGAGGCGGTGAGCAACGCCGCCCGCCACTCCGGCGCCCGGCACGTGACCGTCACCCTCGACGTCGGCGACGAGGTGGTGCTCGAGGTGGTCGACGACGGCCGGGGCATCGACGCCCGCGCCGCCCGCAGCGGACTGCGCAACCTGGAGGAGCGGGCCACCCGCCGGGGTGGCGGCCTCGCCGTCGAGGCGCTCCCCGACGGCGGCACCCGGCTGCGGTGGTGGGCCCCGCTGACCTGAGCGGGCCGACCGGGCCCGGTCAGTCGCGGCGGGGCGCGGCCGACCGCAGCTCGGTGGCCAGCACCGCGGCCTGGGTGCGCCGCTCGAGCCCCAGCTTGGCCAGCAGGTGGGACACGTAGTTCTTCACCGTCTTCTCGGCCAGGAACATGCGCTCACCGATCTGCCGGTTGGTCAGTCCCTCGCCGATGAGCTGCAGCACCGTGCGCTCCTGCTCGCTGAGCCTGGCCAGGGGCCCCGCGGGCTCCGCCGCCCGGCGCATCCGCTCGAGCACCGCGGTGGTGGCCGCAGGGTCGAGCAGCGAGCCACCCGCGGCCACGGTGCGGACCGCGCCCACCAGGTCGGCGCCCAGGATCTGCTTGAGCAGGTAGCCCGAGGCGCCGGCCATGATCGCCTCGAACAGCGCCTCGTCGTCGCTGTAGCTGGTCAGCATGATCACGCGCAGGTCGGGCATCCGGCTGCGGAGCTCGCGGCAGACGGCCACGCCGTCGCCGTCGGGCAGCCGGACGTCGAGGACGGCGACGTCGGGCTTGAGCGCCGGCACCCGGGCCATCGCCTCCGCGGCGTTCTTCGCCTCCCCGACGATGCTGATGCCCGGGTCGCTCCCGAGCACGTCGGCCACCCCGCGGCGCACCAGCTCGTGGTCGTCGAGCAGGAACACCCGGATCGGGTCCTGCTGCCCGTCGTCGGCCACCCGCGACCTCCCCGTCCGCCGTTCCCGGCACCCGGCCGCCGCCGTCCGGCGGGCCTCCCCCAGAGGCTAGGTGGCCACCCGGCCCGGGCGCGCGGGGCCGAAGGTCCCGGGCCGGTGTGACGTGCGCGCCGTCCGTCCCGCCGCGGACGGGCCCTCCGGCCCTGCCCGCTCCCCGGTCCCGGCGGCACGGTCTCCCCATGGACGACACCTCCCTCCGGGTCCTGCTCGCCTACGCGACCGCCGGCGGGTCCACCCGCGGGGTGGCCGAGCGGGTGGCCGCACGACTCACCGAGGCGGGGCACGCCGTGGACCTGCGACCCGCCGGCCCGGACGTCGACCCCACCGGGTACGACGCCGTCGTGGTGGGCAGCGCCGTCCACGACATGGCGTGGCTGCCCGACGCCCGGGACCTGCTGGCGCGCCTGGTCGCGGCGAGCGCTCCCCCGCCGGTCTGGTGCTTCAGCGTCGCGGGCATCGTCCCGCGCGGCGCGGTCACCCGGTGGCTCGCCCGGCAGGAGCTCGCCCGCATCGGGCAGGGGCTGCCCCGCGGCCTCCGGGCCCGGTCCCACCGGCTCTTCGCCGGGGTCGTGTACGTCGAGGGCGTGCCGCTGTGGGGCCGGCTGTTCTACCGCGCCGTCGGGCAGCACCCCGGCGACCACCGCGACTGGGCGGCGATCGACCGGTGGGCACGGGAGGTGGCCACCGAGCTCACCGCCGTCGGCGGGGGCCTGCCGGCGACCGGCGACGCCGGCCTGTGGCGCGACCCGAGGTGACCCGGGCTCCCCTGCGCGCGGCCGCCGGTCCCGGGCTGGTCGGCGCCGCTTGCGCCCGCCGGCTGGCCCCGGCGACGGCGGTCCTCGCGGTCGCGGTCGCGGGCCTCGCCGTCCTCGCGCCGCTGCCGACCGGTGGCACCGAGCTGGTCTGCCTGGTCGCCGTCGCGCCGCTGACCCTGCTGGCCGCGGTGCTGGTCCGCCGGCGCTCCCCCGCCGGGCCGCTGCTGACCCTCGGCACCTCACTGGCGGCCGGGTACCTGACCGCCGGGTACCTGGTCGCCGGGCTCGCCCGGGGCCCCGACGGCGGCGGCACCCCCGGCCCCGACGCGGCGCCCCTGCCGCTGTCGGGGGCCGTGCTGGCGCTCTGCGCCGCCGTGGCCCTCGGCTCCTGGTGGGCGGTGCCGCCGGCGACCGCGGCCTTCGACCGGCGCAGCCGCCGGCTCATCGGCGCCCTGCTGCTGGCCGCCGTCGTCCCGGCCGTCGCCGGCCCGTACCTGCCGGCCTGGCCGGCGGCCGTCCCGGGCGCCCCGACCACGGAGCACCTCGACGGGCCCGCGCTCCGGTGGGCGGTGGCCGTCGCGGACCTCGTCCTGCTGCTGCCCGCCGCGGCGGCGACCGGAGCGGGCCTGCTGCGCGGGGCGCGGTGGGCGGGCCCGGCCGCGTTCGCCGTCTCCGGCTGCCTGGCGCTGGTCGGCGCGGCGGGGGCGGCGACGGCCTGGTCGGCGGTGCTGTACGGGGACGCCGGCGCGACGGCGGGCACCGCGCTGACGACGACGGCGGTCGCCGCCGTCACCGCGACGCCGGCCCTGCTGTGCTGGACGGCCGTCGTGCGCACCCGCCGCCAGCACTGGGCGGTCCCCGGTCCGCGCCGCGAGGTCGGCGTCGTCCCGCCCGCCCGGCCGGCCACCCGGGGCGGCACGGCCGGCATCCCGGTGCCCCGCGCCGGGGACGGCCGGCCGGGCCTGCCGTGACCTGACCGGTCACGCCCGCTCGGCCCGGGCCCCCGGCATCCGGGCGACGACCTCCACCAGCACCGCGCCGGCGACGCCCAGCCCCGCCCCGGCCAGCACCACCGTCGGGGACATCGCCAGCAGCAGGACGTCCTCCCGCAGCACCGGCACGGCGAGGACGGCCACGACCACCCCGGCCATCGCCGCCACCAGGGCCACCCGCCCCGGGGTCAGCGGCCGGGCCAGGACGAGCACCGTCCACAGCCCGGTGGTCAGCACCGCGAGCAGCGCCGCGGTGCGGGCCGCGGCCACCCCGCCCCCGGGCTCGAGCGCCCGGGCCAGCGCGTACGCGCCGTAGGAGACCCCGCCGGTGACCACGCCGACGGGCACGGAGAAGGCCAGCACCCGGCGCAGGAAGCCCGGCTGGTAGCGGCGCCGGTTGGGTGCGACCGCGAGCACGAGACCCGGGACGCCGATGGTCACCGCCGACACCAGGGTCAGCTGCACCGGCTCGAGCGGGTAGGCGGCCAGCGTGACGACGGTGACGAGCGCGAGCACCAGGCTGTAGACGTTCTTGACCAGGAACAGGTTGGCCGCCCGCTCGATGTTCGCGATCACCCGGCGGCCCTCGGCCACGGCGTGCGGCAGCGCGGCGAAGCGCCCGTCGAGGAGGACGAGCTGGGCGACCGCCCGGGTGGCCGGCGAGCCGTTGCCCATCGCCACCCCGATGTCGGCGTCCTTGAGGGCGAGCGCGTCGTTGACGCCGTCGCCGGTCATCGCCACCACGTGCCCGCGGCGCTGCAGCGCCCGCACCACCGCCCGCTTCTGCTGCGGGGTGACCCGGCCGAGGACCGCCGTGGACTCCAGGACGTCGGCCAGCGCGTCGGGGTCCTCGGGCAGCGTCCGGGCGTCGACGGCGTCCGCCGCCCCCGTGACCCCGGGGAGCCCGACCGCGGCCGCGACCGCACCGACGGTCCGCGGGTTGTCGCCGGAGAGGACCTTGAGCGCGACGTCCTGCTCGGCGAAGAAGCGCAGCACCTCGGCGGCGTCGTCGCGGATCCGCTCGGCGAGGAGCACGAGCGCCACCGGGACCAGCCCGGCGGGCAGCTGGGCGATACCGGAGCGCGCCGTCCACGGCGCGGGCGCGCGGGCCAGCAGCAGCACCCGGCGGCCCTCCGCGGCCAGCCGGTCGGCGCGGTCGCGGGCCGCGGCGTCGGCGGGCCCGGCCGGCGCGGGCAGCACCAGCTCCGGCGCGCCGAGCACCCAGGTCGCCCCCGCGCCGGTCCGCACGGCCGACCACTTCCGGGCCGAGTCGAAGGGCACCGCGTCGACCGCCTCCTGGCCGCCGGCGTGCGGGAAGGCGTCGGCCAGGGCGCGGGCGGTGGCATTGCCGGCGTCGGCGGCGGCGAGCAGGGCCAGTGCCCCCTCCGCCGCGGGGTCCTCCCGCAGCCGCTCCAGCCGGTCGAAGCGGACGTCGCCGTGGGTGAGCGTGCCGGTCTTGTCCAGGCAGACGACGTCGACGCGGGCCAGCCCCTCGACGGCGGGCAGCTCCTGCACGAGGGTCTGCCTCCGGGCCAGGCCCGCGGCGCCGAGGAGGAAGGCCAGCGTGGTCAGCAGGACCAGACCCTCGGGGACCATGCCGACCAGCGCGCCGACGGTGCCGGTGACCGCGTCCCGCCAGCCCTCGTTGTCCGGGGACCGGAACTGGCTCCACAGCACCGCGGGGCCGACCACGAGCAGCCCGACGGCGATCCAGCGCAGCAGCCGGGTGGTCCCCTCGACCAGCTCGGAGCGGGTGCGGGTGAACACCCGCGCCTGCGCGGCCAGCCGGGCGGCGTAGGCGTCGTCGCCGACGGCGGTGGCCTGCACCCGCCCGCTGCCGGCCACCACGATGGAGCCGGAGAGCACCGGGTCGCCGGACTCCTTGGCCACGGCGTCGGCCTCACCGGTGAGCAGCGACTCGTCGACGGCCAGGCCGCGGGTGGAGCGCACGACGCCGTCGACCGGCACCTGGTCGCCGGCCCGCAGCACCAGCAGGTCGTCGAGGACCACCTCCGCCACCGGGACCTCGCGCTCGGAGCCGTCCCGCACGGGCCGGGCTCGCGGGGTCTGGAGGAGGGCCAGGCGGTCCAGCGCCCTCTTGGCGCGCAGCTCCTGCACGATGCCGATGACGGAGTTGACGACGACCACCCCGCCGAACAGGGCGTTCTGCCACCGGCCGGCGAGCACCATCGTCACCCACAGCACGGCCAGCAGGCCGTTGAAGAACGTGAGGACGTTGGCCCGGACGATCTGCCCGACGGTGCGGCTGGTCCGCGTCGTCACCGCGTTGACCCGCCCGGCCGCGACCTGCTCGGCGACCTGGGCGGCGGTCAGGCCGGACGACGACGTCCGCTGCGCGGCACCGGGAACGGCGGTGACCGTGGCCTGGCCGGCGCTCACAGCAGGCCGCCCGCGCGCAGGTTGAGCAGGACCAGCACGACGGTCAGGACCGCCCCGCCGACGGTGGCCGCGGTCAGCAGCACGCGCCGGGCGCTCCACCGCTGCACCCGGATCCGCGGGTGCGGCGGCAACGCCTCCCGGAGGTGGCCGGCCAGGTCCCGCCCGTCGTCGGCCAGCAACCGGCGCAGCTGGGTGGGGAGGGTGAGCGAGGAGACGGTGGCCACCGCCTCGGCCAGCTCCTCGTCGGAGAACTGCCGCCGGGCCCGCTGGAGCACCCGCTCCGGTCCCGCGACGAGCGCGCAGTCGAGCAGCACGGCGGCGAGGTCGGCCGCCTGGCGCCAGCGGCTGGGCCGCAGCTCGCCGAACGAGACGTCGACGAGCACCACGCGCTCGTCGTCCTGGACGAGGACGTTGGAGGGCTTGAGGTCGCGGTGCGCCGCGCCGGCCGACCACAGCATCCGCACCTGGCGCAGCGCGTCGTCGAGGACGGCGTCGCCCATCCGCGAGCGCCGGATCTCGACGGTGCGGGGCACCAGCTCGGTCACCAGCAGGTACTCGCGGCCGGGCACCACCTCGACCACGCCCATGGGCTCGGGCACCCGGACCCCGCCGTCGCGGAGCAGCCGCAGCATGTAGTCCTCGTGCTCGACCAGCCGGCGCACCGAGGAGAACGGTGCCTCGTCCTCGAGCCGGCCGTACCGGAGCACCCGCAGGACCTTGTACCAGCGGTCCGAGCGCAGGTGGGTGGTCGAGTAGAGCTTGCCGAACACCGCGTCGGGCGGGCCGGAGACCAGGACCAGCCGGCACGGCGTGGAGCCGGCCGACCCGTCGAGCCGGAACGGCTCGACGGCGAGGACCTCGACACCGAGCTGCTCGAGCACGGCGGCGCGGACCCGGGCGGTGCGGGCCTCGTCGAGCGTCAGGTGGGCGGCCACGCGCCGGCGCCAGGTGACGGGGAGGGCGTCCTCGGGAGCCAGCACCGTGCACACCAGAGCCGCGGTGCCCACCCCGAGCAGGACGGCGCCGACGGCCATCGAGGCGCCGTCGAGACCGAGGGAGACACGCGGCACCACGGCGGTGGTCAGCAGGGCCGCGACGGCGACCCAGCCCCACCGCCGGACCTGGCCCGACGGCGTGAGCACGTACAGGGTGGCCACGGAGACCGTGGCCAGGACCACGACCGGCCAGGCGGAGAACTCCACGGCGGCCGGGGTCCCGGTGACCTCGGCGCGGACGGCGCGCACGAGGACGCCCTGGCCGACGGCCAGCTGCGCGACCGCGGCGACGACCGAGATCGTGCCCAGGTACACGAGCAGGTGCCGCCACCGCGCCGTCCACACCAGCACCAGGGCCGTGGGGACCCAAAGGCAGCGGTAGCCGAGCACGGCGCCGATGCGCGCGAGGTCCGCCGCGCGGGGGTGGCGCTCCGGCGGGCCCGCCAGCTCGGCGACCGCCCGGTCCAGCCCCAGCAGCCCGCCGGGACGGTCGGCCAGCACCAGCAGCACGACGGCGGCGGCGACCACCGCCGACCACGCCCGGACCGCGGTGGGGACGCGCCGGGGCAGCGTGCGGTCGCGGCCCGAGGGACGCCGCCGGTTCGTCCCCCCGGGCCAGGACGGGCGGCGTGGCCGGACGACGGCGACCGGTGGGGAGGAGGTCCCGGGGTGCTCCCCGTCCACGGCGGACGGTCCTCCGGGGGTCACCCCCCGAGACTGGCCCTCCGGCCGGTCCGTGTCCCGGGCCGGGCGGCACCGGGCGCAGGGTCGGAGGACCCTGCCCGCCGACCCGGCAGAGCGCTGGACTGGCCCGGTGACCAGCCGCACCGCGCCCGAGGAGCAGGCGTCGCACGCCGCCGGTCCCCCGGCCGCCCCGGGGCGCCGGTCCCCCGAGCGGATGCCGACCGACCTGGTCCGCGTGGCACTCGGCCTCGTCGTCCTCGGCACCGGCGTGCTCATCGCCCAGCGCGGTCGGCTCCCGCCCCTCGAGCGGGACCTGTTCCGGCTGTTCAACGACCTGCCGGCCGTCGTGCTGCCGGTGGTCTGGGTGGTCATGCAGCTGGGCAACGTCCTCGCCGTCCCGGCGCTGGCGCTGCTCGCCGTCCTGCGGCGCCGGTTCCGGGCGGCCCGCGACCTGCTGGTGTCCGGCCTGCTCGCCTACGTGTGCGCCGACCTGGTGAAGGCCCTGGTCGGCCGGGAGCGGCCGGGCGGCCTGCCGGTCGGCGCGGTGCTGCACGAGGCCCCCATCGGCGGGGCGGGTTTCGTCTCCGGCCACTCGGCGGTGGCCGCGGCCCTGGCCACCGCCGCGGCTCCGTACCTCAGCCGGCGGGGACGGCGGGTGGCCTGGACGCTGGCCTGGACGGTCGCGCTCGCCCGCGTGTACGTGGGCGCCCACCTGCCCCTCGACGTGGTGGGCGGCGTGGCCCTGGGCTGGGCGATCGGGTCGCTGGTGCACTGGGTGTTCGGGGTGCCCTCGCGGGAGGTGCCGCCCGGCCGGGTCGAGGCGCTGCTGCGACGGTTCGGACTGCCGGTGACCGGGGTGGTCGCCGCTCCGGTGCGGGCCCGCAGTTCGCAGCCGTTCCAGGCCGTCGACGGCGAGGGCCACCGGCTCTACGTGAAGTACCTGGAGCCCGACCGGCACGAGCGGGACCGGCTGCACCGGATGTGGCGCCAGTTCGTCGCCGGTGACGTGAAGGACGCCGACGCGCTCGAACCGCTCGGGTACCAGGCCGAGCACGAGGCCGTCGCCGCGCTGACGGCCGAGCGCCGCGGGGTGCGGGTGCCGTCGGTGATGCTGGCCCGCGGCGGGGACGGGGACGCGGTGGTCGTGCAGCAGTACGTCGAGGGCCGGCCGCTCGACGAGCTCGCACCGGCGGAGCGGACCCCCGGCCTGCTCCGGGAGGTGTGGGGCGAGGTCGCCCGGATGCACGCCGCGCGGGTGGCGCACCGCGACCTGGTGGCCTCCAGCGTGCTGGTCGACCCGGAGGGCCGGCCGTGGCTGGTCGACTTCGGCAACGCCCGGACCGGCGCCACCGACGACGAGACCGCCGTCGACGTCGCCGAGCTGCTGGCCTCGCTGGCCGCTGCGCCCGGTACCCCCGCCGACCCGGTCGAGCTGGTGGCCGCGGCGGTCGACGTCCTCGGCGAGGAGGCCGTCGCGGCGGCGCTGCCCTCGCTGACGCCGCTGGCGCTCTCGTCGGAGACGCGGCAGCGGCTGCGCGACGACCCGTCCCGCCGCGTCGCGCTGCGCGCCGCCGTCCGCGCCCGGCTGGACCTGCCCGATCCGGACCGCCCGGTGTTCCCCCCGGCGGGACCCGTGGCCCGGGTGCTGGTGGCCCTCGGCTGCGCCCTCGCCCTCACCGGACCGGTGCTCGTCGCGGGCATCGCTGCCACCGTCACCAGCGGCGGGCCGCAGGGGTGGCGCTGGGTGGGCGGCGCTGGCCTCCTGGCCACCGCGGCGGCCCTCGCCCGCGCGACCGCCGTCCGGTACGCCGCCGACCGGCAGGTGTCGGTCGGCCGGGCGCTCGTCGTCACGCTGGTCGCCCGGAACGTGGGACTGGTGCACGGCCGGGACGGGGAGCGCCGCGCCCGCGCGCGACTGCTCGAGCGGGCCGGGCTGCTGCCGGCGACCGCGGACGCGGCGACGGTCCGGATCGGGCGCGCCGGTCCGGTGGGGGCGGCCGCGGCGGCGGTGCTGCTGATCGCGCTCGCCGTCCTCGACGGGTCGATCCCGGCGTGGCGGACCCCGACCGCGGTCCTGGCGGCCGCCTCCACCGGCGCGGCGGCGTGGCTGCTGGCCGTGGCCGGTCAGCTGACCGCCCGCCGCGGCAACGACGACACCGACGCCCCGCCGTCCCGGCAGCCGCCGCCGTCCCCTCGGGACCGGATGGCGGTGCTGGGCTGGATCGCGCTGGCCGTCGCGCTCGAGGCGACCGTCCTGTCGGCCGCGGTGCAGGCGGCCGGCGGCGGGGTCCCCGTGCTCGCCGCCGCCGGCGGCTACGCCGCCCTGCGCCTGGTGTGGATCGCCCTGCCCGTCACCGGCCTGCCCGGCGCCCCCGAGGCGTCGCTCCTGCTGCTGCTCGGCGCCCTCGGGGTCCCGGTGGCGGCCGCCTGCGCCGCCGTCCTGGTCACCCGGTCGCTCACCACGTGGGCGCCGTGCGTGATCGGCCTGCTGCTCGACCGGCCGGCGCGTCGCCCGGAGGGCCCGGCCGGTGGCTAGCGGGCCGGTGCAGCGCCCCCGGGCGTACGCGGTCCTGCTGGTGGGAGCCGTGGCGGTGACGGTGCTGTGCTCGGTGGCCGTGTCCTCGGGCGACGTGGGCGACACGGAGGCCGCGGTCTTCCGCTGGGTCAACGGCTGGCCGTCGTCCTGGGAGCCGGTGCTGTGGGTGGTCCAGCTCGTCGGCGTCCTCGGGATGCCGCTGCTGGTCGCCGTCCCGGCCCTCCTGCTGCGGCAGTGGCGGCTGGCGGTGGCGCTGTGCGCCCTGGTGCCGCTCAAGCTGCTCGGGCACGGGGAGGTGGTGAAGGGGCTCGTGCAGCGCAGCCGGCCCGGCAGCACCATCCCCGACGCGCTGCTGCGCGACGTGCCGTCGGCCGGGATCGCCTATCCCTCCGGCCACGCGGTCATCGCCTTCGGCGTCGTGGTCGTGCTGTGGCCCTACCTGCGGCCGCGCTGGCGGGCGGTCGTGCTGGTCCTGGCGGTGCTCAACAGCGCGGCCCGGGTCTACCTGGGCGCGCACGCCCCGCTCGACGTCGTGGGCGGCGCGGCGCTGGGGGCCGCGCTGGGCGCCGCCCTCACGCTCGTCGTCGGGATCCCGGCGCGTCCGGCCGGCGCCCGCGGGTCAGGGGCGGCCACGGGAGGACGGGGGCCCGTCCGCGGGAGCCGCCCCTGACCGGGGACGCTCAGCCGGCGGGAGCCGTCACCGCCGCGGCGGTCGCCTCAGCCGCCTCCGCGGCGACCGGGTCCGGGTGCACGACCATGACCGGGCCGGGCGCGTGCACCGCGCAGTGCAGGGCCACCGAGCCCAGGACCATCCCCATGACCCGGCTGCGGCTGCGGCTGCCGACGACGAGCAGCGCGGCGCCGTCGGCCCGCTCGACGAGGGCCTCCCCCGGCGCTCCCTGCACGACGCGGACGTCGGCCGCCGCCCCCGTCCCCAGCACCTCCGCGACGATCGAGCCGACCCGGGCGCGGGCGTGCTCCTCGGTCTCCGAGGCCGGCGGGGCGGTGACGGCGTAGAGGTCGCTCCAGTAGGCCTCCGGCCGGTAGGCGGCCACGACCTCGAGCGTCGCGCCCAGGCGGCGGGCCTCCTCCGCCGCGCGGCGCAGCGCGACGCGCGACACCGCGGAGTCGTCGACCCCGACCACCACGCGCGGCGGCGGCTGGACGGCGCCGGGGTGCACCACGACGACCGGGCAGGGCGCGTGCGCCACGCAGTGCAGGGCGACCGAGCCGAGCAGGGTGCTGCGCACGCCGCCGCGGCCGCGGCTCCCGACGACCAGCAGGTCCGCGCCCTCGGCCCGGGCCACCAGGTGGTCGAGCGGGGCCCCGCCGGCCACCACGACGTCCGCGCGGACCTCCGCGGTGCCGGGGACGGCCGCGACGGCCGGGTCCAGGCGCACGTCGGCGAGGAGGTGGCGCACGCGGTCCTCGGTGTCCGCCCGGATGGCGTCGAGCCGCTCGGTGTCGAGCAGGTAGGGGTCCGCCCAGTAGAAGTCCACGGGGTAGGCGCTGACCACCTCCAGCGGCGCGCCGTCGCGGGCGGCCACCGCGAGGGCCCAGGCGAGCGCCACCCGCGCCCCGGGCGAGCCGTCCACGCCGACGACCACCCGTCCGGGCCGCGCCGCGTGGTCCCTCGTCTGCTCCGTCGTCACCGTCGCGCCTCCGCTCCTGCCCGGACACCCGCCGGACGCTGACCCGAGACTGCGCCGTCCGCGGGCGGCCGGACGCGGGCCGACGTCCCCGCCGCCGGGGACCTTCGTCCTGGTCCGGGTGGGATCAGGAGGCGGTCGCCCCGCGCAGCTCCACGGTGACCGAGGGGTCGCGCCGCAGCGGCCGGTCGGCGACGGCGCGCAGCAGCCACCGGAGCGTGTACTCCGGGGTGCTCGCCGACGGCGCAGGGAGGGGGTCGGGCGCCTGCACCCGGAAGGTCCAGCGCAGCTGCTCGCCGGGCCGCGCCCTCACCGTGCCGGCCACCGGCACGGTGGCGACGGCGGTGGCCGCGGTGCGGTCCTCCTCCACCTGCTCCCCCGGCCGGGCCGGCACGCGCTCGGCCAGGACCAGCTCGACGCGGACCCCGCGGAGGGCGAGGGTCGTCCGGGCGGTCGCGACCACGGTGCCGGTCAGCACGGTCCCGGGGTGCAGGTCGTGGCCGGAGAGCCCCGTGAACGCGAGGTCGACGGCGTCCGCGCCGGTGACCTCCGGTCGCGCCCTGCCGGCGCGGTCCGGAGCCCCGCAGGAGGTCACGCGCACCGCGGCGGACCCCTCCCCGTCGCCGCCCGAGGCGGTGCGGGCCAGCGCCCGCACGGTGTGGTCGCGCTGTACGAGGTACGCGGCCACGGTGGCCTCGCCGTCCGGGACGGCCAGCAGGGCCCGGCCGGCGGCGTCGAGGTCGGCACGGGCGACGACGGCGGTCGCCCGCTCCGCCACGGCGGTGGCGGCGCCGCCCCATTGACGCCGGGTGCGGGTGAGGGCGGTGTCCCGCACCAGCTCGACGGTCCCGCCGGGCACGGGACGGCCGTCGGCGGCGCGGACGGTCACCGTGAGGGGCTCCCCCGCGCGGACGGCCGCGGGGACGTCCACCGCCAGGCTCGCCGGACGGCGCAGCAGCGGGGTCACGCGGGGCCGCCCGCGGGCAGGGCCGCCGTCCGGCCGGCGCGGCGCTCCGCCCGCTCGCGGATGCCGTGCAGCATCCGCCGGGTCATCACCAGGGTCACCGGCTCCAGCACCCGGCCGGCGACCCGGGCGCCGAGCCGGGGGTCGACCTCCGTACGGGACCGCGCCAGCAACCGGCAGCCCCCCGCGTCGCCCGGGAGGACGTGGAAGGACCACACGCCGTTCCACGGGTGCTCGGGCGGCGCCTGGCGCAGGACGAGCGCCCGGGGTGGCTCCACCCGCACGACGCGGAAGGCGTAGCCGTCCGGCAGCGGGCCCCAGCCCTCGCGGACGACGACGACCCGGTCGCCAGGAGCCAGGTGCTGCCACTCCTCGCGGATCTCGTCGGTGGTGTGGATGTCGAGGCCGAGGGCGTTCTCCAGCCAGTCGTGGCTGTACATGCCGCCGCGGTCCTGGCCCATCTGCACCAGCCACGCCCACACCTCCTCGGCGGGCGCGGCCACGGTCACGGCGAGGGTCGTCTGGCCGGCCGGCCCGGGGACGAGCTCGTCGCCGGGCAGCACCGCGCCGGCCTCCGCGCGAGTGGCGCCCCAGTCCCGGTGGCGGTGCAGGAGTTCCAGGCCGGCGGCCCCGGCGCCGGCGAGCAGGAGTCCTCGGAGCACGGCCCTCACCTCCTCGGCGGGACGTCGAGGTCGAGGCCGTGCAGCGTCATCTCGCCGTAGCAGAGGTCGCCCTCGGGCAGGTGCCAGACGGCCGAGCCGCGGGTCATGCGGAGCCGGCCGTCGACGACGGTCCACCCGTCCACCGGGGTGCTCCACGGCGTGCGCACCGGCCCGCCGGGCAGGTCGGCCCAGCGATCCGCCGTCCACACGGACGCGGGCCGGCCGTCGCCGTCGAGGGCGACCACCGCGCCGACGGTGCGCCCGGCGTCGGTCACCGACACCCCGAAGCGGTCCTCGCCGAGGTCCTCCCACCGGGTGCGGGGGTGCAGCAGCATCGCCGGTGCCAGGAGCACCGCGTCGTCGAGCCAGGTCACCAGCTCGCCGGTGTCGAACTCCGGCCCCGACCCGTCGGCCACGGTGACCAGGCCGAGGGCCTTGCCGAGCATCCGCCCGGTGCCGTCCCGGTAGGTGTCCCACCCCCACATCGGCAGGACGCGGCCGACCAGCAGCCGCATCCGGTACAGCCGCGCCACCGGATCGGCGGTGTTGAGCTGCCACGCGTCGCAGGGCAGCCACGGCCCGTCGGCGCGGCGGCGGAAGCGGCCGCTCCAGTGGGCGCGCAGCGAGCGGGTGCGCGGCTCGCCGACCACGCCCATCGCCTGCACGTAGCGGACGGCGGCGGAGGGCAGCCCGGCCAGGTCGGCCTCGGTCACCGGCTCCGCCGACGCCGGCTCGGCCGGCAGGCCGGCGGCGGCCAGCCGGCGGGTGAAGGCGCCCGGTGGCCGCGACGGCGTGCGCGGCCGGTCAGACGTGGACGGGCGCACCGGGGACCTCGCTCTGCTCGGTGTCGACGGGGGGACCGGACGGCACGGCGCGCAGCAGCCGGGTGAGCAGCCGGAGACCGACGGCGCCGAGGACCCCGAAGCCGGCGATCGGGCCGACGACCTCCGCGGCGGTGAAGGTGATCCCCGCCGCGGCCTGCAGGGCCGTGCTCAGGGCGATGGTGGGCAGCAGCAGCACGATCAGGACCAGCAGCGGGGTGGCGACCAGGTAGCCCAGCGGGTCGCGGCGGCGGACCAGCAGGCCGGCCAGCGCCGCGGACGGCGCGATGACCGACAGGTCGAGGGCGGAGGTCACCATCGTCGTGTAGACGTCGAGGAGGGCGGGGGTGCCGCCGCTCGCCAGCGCGGCCAGCAGGGGCTGCAGCCACACGACGGCGGTGACGACGGCCGCGGTCAGCAGGAACCACGACAGGGCGCGGTGCGGCACGCCGGGGTCCGCGGCCAGGCGGCGCAGGACGGCCCGGTCGGTGGTCGCGACGGCGGAGGCGAGACCGGCCAGCGCCGTCGCCACCAGCGTCACGTACGCCAGGAACAGCGGGTTGTAGGCGACTCCCAGCGCGTAGTTCGCGTAGACGTAGAGCAGGTACCCGAACGCGCCGGTGAGCAGGAGGGACCCGCGCGGTGACCGCTTCCGGTGCTGCAGCCACGTGGTGATCACCAGGGGCACGCCGAAGGCCAGCACGACCGCGTCGACGGCGGTGTTGCCGGCCGCGGTGAAGACGGTGTCGTGGGCGTACAGCCCGCTGCCCGCCAGCTCCGCCGGCTGCCCCCGCGGGGTCACCACCGGGACCGGTTGCCCCGTGGGGCGCCAGACCAGCCCGACCGTGGCGACCGCGGCCGCGACGGCGGCGACCAGCCCGGGCAACCGGCGGAGTCTCGTCCTCACGTGCCGCTCCTCGTCCTCGCCGTGGAGGCGAGGCCTCCCGGAGCCGTTCCCGCGGCCACCGGGGTGCGGTGGCAGGCCGACGCTAGGCAGCCCGGGGCCCCGTCGGTCACCGCCGAAGGACCCTGAGCCGCTGGGCCCAACGCACCGGCCCGACCTGCGGCGCCGGCTCCCGTATCGGCAACTCGTCTGCGATGACACGGCTCCGACCTGCGGGTTCTGTCGTACCCCCGCCGTAGGTTCGGTGTCGTGGAGGAGGTCGCGGAGTACCGGTCGCCGGTGGAGCAGGCGCTGCTCGCCGCGGTGATCGCGACGCCCGCGCCGTTCCGCCGGCTGCCGGTGGCGTTGTTGTCCCGCGAGCAGAAGGCCGCCGAGCTGCAGCGGGTCGCGGCCCTGAAGGCGATGACCGCCGCCTACGAGGCGGAGCTGGTGCTCGGGCTGGCCGACGACTCGCCCGATGACGACGATCCGCGGCCGGGCACGCCGGGTGCCCAGTCGTGGCAGCCCGACACCGAGCTGCCCGGGGTGTCGGAGTTCTTCACCGCCGAGCTGGCGGTGGTGCTCAACTGCGGCCGGGGCACCGCCAACCACCTGGCCCACCGGGCCTGGACCTACCGGGAGCGCCTGCCCGCCACCTGGGCGGCGCTGGCCGCCGGTGACCTGGACGAGGCCCGCGCCCGGGCGCTGGTCGATGTCCTCGAGCACGCCCCGGCGGGGATCGCCCGCCGGATCGAGGCGGCGCTGCTGCCCGCGGCCACCGGGCTGACCGTGGGCCGGCTCAAGCAGCGGGCCCTGGCACTGCTGCTCGACCTCGACGCCGACGCCGTCGGCCGGCGGAAGGAGCAGGCGAAGCGGCGCGCCGACGTGCGGGTCGACCCCTCCCCGCTGGAGGGGATGGCCACGCTGGCCGCCGAGCTGCCCGCCGAGGTCGCCACGGCCTGCCACGCGCTCGTCGACTCACTCGCCCGGATGCTCAAGGCCGACGGCGATCCCCGGCCGATCGGCGAGCTGCGCTGCGCGGTGCTCGCCGACCTGCTCCAGCGCCCGTGGCAGACCGACCACCCGGCGGTGACCGCGCAGCTGACCATCATCGCCACCCTCGCCGCCCTCGCCGGCCGCTCGGCGGAGGCCGGGCAGGTCAACGGGCTGCCCATCACCGCCGCGCACCTGCGCGAGCTGCTGGCCCAACTGGACGCCCTCGGGGTGCGGGCGCCCGACGGCGGGTCGGTGACGGTGGCGCTCACCGACGCCGACGGCACCCTGCGCGCCACCGGCACGCTGGACCGGCTGCGCCGGCTGGCACGCACAGGCTGCGACCGGCACCCCGACGGCGCCGACGAGCCGGACTGCGGGTGCCCGGTGCTGGACCGGCCCGACCCGGTCGACCGCTACACCCCCACCGCGGCACAGCAGGCCTTCGTGCGCACCCGCGACCGCACCTGCCGGTTCCCCACCTGCGGCCAGCGGGTCGGCTGGGCCGACGCCGACCACGTCCTCCCCCACGCCGACGGCGGGGCCACCGACTGCGCCAACCTGTGCTGCCTGTGCCGCTCCCACCACCGGCTCAAGACCTTCGCCCGCGGCTGGCGCTTCGTCATGGGCTCCGACGGGACCCTGACGGTCACCACACCCTCCGGCATCACCCGCACCACCCACCCACCGGGCGTACGCCCACCCCCGGCAGCGGCAGCGCCCGACCCACCACCGGACGACGCCAGGCCACTTCCGCCATCCGCCGACCCCGCCGACGACCCACCGCCCTTCTGAGCGACGGGCACGGGAGCGGTGCTGTCGGGGGGGCGGTCAGCCGAAGGTCAGGACGTCGGCGACCGGGCGGCGGTTGGTGGACGGCGTCCGGTCGCTCCCCGGGTAGCCCAGCCGCAGCAGCATCTGCGGGTACCCCGTGAGCGACAGGCGGGAGCGCAGCTGCGTCCGCGTGGCCGGCCAGTCCAGGGCCTGGGTGAGCGGCGAGGCGGCCAGCCCCTCCGCGGTCGCCTCCAGCAGCACCCGGCCGAGCGCGCGGCCGGCGGTCAGCCACGCCCCGCGGTCGTCGCCGTCGGTGCCCATGAGGACGACGGTCGGGCGCTCCACCTCCGGCGGCGGCGCGTCCGGGTCCCGGTCGTGCGACACCGGGCCGCCCGGCCGCGACCCGACGACGAAGTCGCGGATGAGCCAGTTCGACGCCCGCGTCGACGGGTCGTCCGCCGGGACCGCCCCGACCGGGATGCCGTCGACGGCCGCCGGGTCGGTGCGCATCCACCGCCGCAGCTCCTCGAGGTACTCCGGCTCGCCCTGCTCGATCTCCTCCGCCCGGGAGATGAGGAAGACGGTGGCGACCTCCTCCTCCGACTCGGTGATCGCCTTCGACCAGACCCGGAACCCGCCCGCGGTCGCCTGCAGCCGGTCGACGAGCTCCGCGGGCACCGCCCGGGGCAGGAACGGAGCCCGCTCGGTGTGCCGCGCGGCGATCGCGCTCCCCAGCGCCCGGTCGTGCTCCGTCGGCTCGTGCTCGCCGGTCACCGCGACGACGGCCAGCAGGTCCGGGTCGGCGGGGTCGGGCAGCGTCTCGACGTCGGCGGTGCGGCCGGCCGCGGCCAGCGCTATGGCGGCGAACTCGACCGCCACGCCGCAGCTGACGATCCGCTGCCGGCCGCTGGGGTCGAGGGCGCGCAGCGCCCGGTCCGGATCGGTGCGCACCGCCAGCCGGTCGCCGTCCGCGCGGAACGACCACGGCTGCGTGTTGTGGATCGACGGCGCGCGGGTCGCCGCCTCCACGACCGCTGTCCACTGCTGCTGGTCCACTCCGTGCTCCTCCACCTGGTCGTCGGCGTTCCGGCTCGGCATCGCTCCCCTCTCCCTACCCGGTGGCGCCCGGCACCGCGAGAGCGCCCCGGACCACCGGCCACCTCGTCACCCTCGGCCGGCGCCGGCCAGCAGCCGGACGGCGCCGTGGCCGGTCACGGCGGCCATCGTCAGCGCCATCGCCAGGCCGCCGACGACGCCGATGGCCGCGACCAGCACGGGCGCCTGTCCCGGTTGCCACAGCGGCGTCGTGATCCCCGCGAAGACGGCCAGGCCGGCCAGCCAGGCGGCCGCGGTCCAGCCGATCCAGCGCCCGGCGTGCGGCACGTGCCGGCGCAGCACCGTCCACTGGGCGACGCCGATCGAGCCGAGCAGCACGGCGGCGGCCAGCACCGCGAGCGGGGCCTGCACCCAGGCCGGCCGGTCGAGGACGGAGGCGGCCCAGCCGCTCGGTCCGGTCCCGACCACCCACGCGAGCACCGCGGCCGCTGCGGTGCGCAGGACCCAGTCCCGCCGGGACAGCCCGGGGAGCTCCCGCGCCAGCACGGACGCCTGGGCGGCACCCAGCAGCGCGCCCTCGGCCGCGCCGGCGGCGAGCAGCACCGCCAGGCCCGCGGCGCCGGAGGTGTCCGCCGCCCCGGAGAGGACCGCCAGCACCGGGACGAGGAACCCGGCGGCCTCCCCCGCGGTGACGACCACCAGCCACCGGCGCCGGAAGCGCCGGCGACCGGACATCCGGGACCCCGCGGGCGCCACGGGGATCGGGGTGCTCACCCCGGGAGCGTCCGTGCCCGGGCCACCGGGTCCGTAGGGCCGGAGGTCCCGGCGCCCGTGCCGCACGTCCCCCGGCCGCGCCGGCTCAGCCGGACCGGCCCGTCTCGAGCACCACCAGCGGGTCGGCCGGCGCGACGGTCACCCGCGGGAAGGCCGACCGGTAGGCGGCGACCGCGTCGTCCCTGCCGGGACTGCCGGGGAGCAGCAGCCGGGCGCGGCGGGGCTCGTCCTGCCCGTCCCGCCGCACGGTGATGTCGACGGGGCCCTCCGCCAGGTTCCGCCACCACGTCTTGCCGGCCGCGCCGCCGACGAGGACGACGAGGTCCGCGCCGTCGGGCGCGGTCATCACCGGCAGCTCGTACCGCCGGCCGGTCCGCCGCCCGGTGTAGCCGAGCACGACCAGGTGCCGGCCGAGCAACCGGTGGGCCGGGCCGCGGGAGAGCGCGCGCACGACCGGGTTCACCAGGCGGTTGCGGACCCGGACCACCGGCGTCCTCAGCCGACCAGCCGCTCGAGGGCGCTGGCGGCGAGCAGCCGGGCCCACCACGGCCGCCGGACGTGCGCCGGGGGCCGGGACCGGCGCCACAGACGCCGGGCCGGGCGCACCGCCACGGCCCCGCCCTTCATGCTCACCCAGCCGCCGGGGCCCATGGTCACCCGAGCGACCGCCGGGGACGGCCGGCCCGCGAGGCGGGACGCGACCGCGACGGCGCCGAGGACGACCTCGGCGGTGGTGACGACCCGGGTGACGTCGACGACGGGGTGCCAGCGCACCCGGCCGTCCCGGACCTCGAAGGCGCCCAACGGCCGGATCCCGGTCATCTCGGCGGCCGGGCGGCGCCCGCCATGGCCGTCCCCGGCGCTCGCGGTGTGGCTCGTCGACCCCGTCACGGCGATCACCGTGGCCCCGTCCCGCTCCACGGGTGGTCCGAAGGCGGGTCCTCCCCGGTCGGTCGCGGCGGTCCCGGTCACGGGTGCTCCTCCGTCATGCCCCCATGCTCGGGACCGCTGCGCCGCTCCGGGCAGGGTCGGAGGTCGCCCCCGGCCGGGACCTCCGGACGACACGGGCGGGGACGCGCGGCGACGCGCCCGGGGATCTGGACCGGGCACGGACCGCGCCACCAGACTGGCGGGGCACCCTGGCGGTCAGGAGGTACCGCGTGGAACTCGGCATCGATCTCGGCACCGCCACCACCGTGGTCAGCGACGTGCGCCGCGGCATCCTCTACGACGAGCCGACCGTGATGCTGGTGCGCCGGGGCAGCGGCCGCCGGGAACGCGTGCTCGCCGTCGGCCGCGAGGCCGCCGACCTGCTCGGCCGCGCACCGTCCCGCTACGCCGCGGTGCGCCCCCTCGACGACGGCGTGGTCACCGACCTCGAGACCGCCCGCACCTACCTGCGCGCGGTCCTGCACGCGGCGGGACAGCGGCTGTGGCGGCTGCCCGTCCGGGCCGTTGTCACCGTGCCCGTCGGCTCCAGCGCCCTGGAGCACCGCGCGCTGCTCGAGGCCGCCGAGGAGGCGGGCATCCGGCCGGTGACCGCGATCGACGAGGCGGTCGCGGGCGCCGTCGGCTGCGGCATCGACCCGCTGGAACGGCGGGTGCACATGGTCGTCGACGTCGGCGGCGGCCGGTCCGAGGCGGTCGCCTTCTGCTACGGCGGCGTGCTCGCCTCCCGGACCAGCAAGACCGGCGGCGAGGACATGACGCTGGCCGTCGTCCGGTTCCTGCGCGAGCAGCACCAGCTCCTCGTCGGCGACCTCGAGGCGGAGGCGCTCAAGACCCGGCTCAGCTCGGCCGGGGACGAGCCGCTCGTCGTGCAGGGCCGCGACGGCGTCTCCGGCCGGCCGCGGCTGGCCACGATCCCGGCGGCCGAGGTCGCCGAGGCCCTGCGCCCGGTGGTCGACGACGTCCTCCGGACCCTGACCCCCTGCCTGGACGACCTCCCGCCGCAGGCGATCGCCGACGTGATGGGCGAGGGCGTGCTCGTCTTCGGCGGCTCCTCGCTGGTCCCCGGCTTGGCGCAGGAGCTCGAGCGGGCGCTCGGCCTGCCGGTCAAGCAGGCCGAGGAGCCGCTGACCTGCGTGGCCGACGGCGCCGCGCGGGCGCTGCGCAACCGGGCGCTGCTGACCGCCTACGGCCGCCGCTGACGGTCAGGGGACCTGCACCGGGCCGGTGGCGAGGACGGCGTCCCGGTTGTCGAGGTAGTGGCGCAGCGCCGCGGACACCAGGTCCTTGGTGTTGTTCGCCCCCGTCCCCGGCCCCTGCACCACCGCCGTCACGACGATCTCCGGGGCGTCCATGGGGGCGGCGGTGGTGATCCAGTTGTCGTACTCGTCCGCGGGCAGGCCGCCGTCCTGCGCGGTGCCGGTCTTGGCGCCGACGAGCCCGGGCAAGCTGGAGAGCCGGATCGCGGTGCCGCTGGTGACGGCCTCCCGCATCCCCTCGCGGACCGGTCCCAGCTCGGCGGCGAACGGCACCGGCGTGGGCGCCGGCGCGGGCACGGCCGTGAAGGACCCCTGCGTACCGACGGCCATGCCCAGGCGCGGGGTGACCAGGTTCCCGGTGGCGACGGCGGCGGTCCACCGGGCGTTCTGCAGCGGCGTCACCGTGATCTCGCCCTGGCCGATGCCCAGGATCACCGTGGACCCGCCGTACCAGGTGCCGCCCGCGGCCTCCACGGACTCCGGGGTGCCCAGGTACCCGGCCGACTCGCCGGGCAGGTCGATGCCGGTGCGCTGGCCCACGCCGAGCGCCCGGGCGGTGTCGATCATCGCCTCGGGACCGAGCCCGACCGCGAGCTTGTAGAAGTAGACGTCGTTGGAGATGGCGATCGACTCGGACAGGTCCATCGGTCCCATCGGCCGCCAGTTCCCGAACTCGTGCCCGCCGTAGCTGAAGCTCGCCCCGGTCGGGATCACCTGGTCGGGGGCGTAGACCGGCCGGGCCTGGTTGGCCGCGGCGACGACGATCTTGAACGTCGACCCGGGCGGCAGGACCGCCTGCGTGACGTGCTCGAGCGTCGGGGACCCCGGCGCGGACGCCAGCGCCTCGAGCGCGGCGGCGTCGGCGGGCGGGCCGTAGAGGTTGTTGTCGAACGACGGCGTGCTGGCGATGGCGAGGACCTGCCCCGAGCGGGGGTCCATCGCGACGGCGGCGCCGATGCGCCCCGGGCGCTGGCCGCGCAGCGCGGCGGCCAGGCCGCTGTCGAGCTGCCGCTGCAGGCCCAGGTCGAGGGAGAGCCGCAGGTCCGCCCCGGGCACGGGCTCCACCCGCTCGCCGAGCGCCACCGGCACGCCCGTCGGGTGGACGTAGAGGCACTGGCGCCCGTTGGTGCCGCGCAGCACCGCGTCGTACTGCAGCTCCAGTCCCGCCCGGCCGACGAACTCGCCGTTGGGCAGGCCGGGCCAGCGCTCCTCGGCCTCGGGCGTGGCCACGCCGACGAAGCCGAGGACCGGGCCCAGCAGCGCCCCCTCGGGGTACCAGCGGCGGGGCTGCGGGACGACGAGCACGCCGGGGAGGCCGGCGGCGACGACCGCGTCGCCGACGGCGCGCGGCACCTCGGCCACCGGCAGGGACAGCGTGGTCGGGTCGGCCGCGTCGAGCTCCGCCCGCAGGTCGGCGGGCGGGCGGCCGGTCAGCCCGGCGAGCTGCTCGACCGCCGCCGGGTCGTCGCGCAGCAGCGCGGGCACCGCGAGCACCCGGTCCACGCCGGTGCCGGCGGCCGCGGCGTCCACGGCCAGCGGCACGTCGTGCCGGTCGGTGATGGCGCCGCGGGGCGCGGGCAGCCGGATGCAGCGGGTCATCTGCTCCTCGGCGGCGAGCGAGAGCTCCTCGCCCCGCGTGACCTGCAGCCGCCAGCCGTAGAGCCCGAAGGCGACGAGCAGGAGCGAGACGGCAGCCGCGGCCAGCCGGACCAGGCGCGGGCGCGGGTTGCGCCGGACCGGCTCGGCCCACAGCCGCCGGCGCACGCTGTCCCGGCGCACGCCGAGGACGACGCCGATCGCGGCGAGGTGCACGACCAGCGCCGTGCCCCCGTAGCTGAGCAGCGGGAACGGCACGCCGGCCAGGGGCAGCAGCCCGAGGTTGGCCCCCACCGAGACGACGGTCTCGACGCCCATGAGGATGGCCAGCCCGCCGCCGACGAGCGCGGCGTGCGGCGTGCGGGACCGGCGGCTGGCCAGCGCGAGCCGCCACACGAGGACGACGACGGCGAGCACGACCCCGGCGCCGGCGACCAGCCCCCACTGCCCGACCAGGCTGGCCGGCGCGAGGTCGGTGTGGCCCTCGGGCAGGTACTCGGCGCGCAGCTCGCGCAGCGGGTCGTCGGCCCGGCCGGTGAGCCCGCCGGAGGCCACCGCGATGTGCGCCTGGCGCAGCGCCCACCCCGACCCGGTCGGCGACTCGTGCGCGCCGACCAGGAAGGTGCCCAGGCGCTGCAGCTGGTAGGGCTGCAGCAGGCTGATCATCAGCGGCGCCGCGATGACGGCCGCGGCGCCGAGCGGCAGCAGGAAGCGCGCGGGCACCCGGCCGAGGACGAGCATCGACGCGGTGAGCACGGTGAGCAGGGCGGTCGTGCTGAGGTCGGGCTGCAGCAGGGTCAGCCCGATGGGCACGGCCGCGAGCAACAGGGCGAGGGAGAACCGCCGCCAGGCCGGCCGGGCGGAGCCGAGGACGGCGGCGAGGACCAGCAGCAGCCCCAGCTTGGCCAGCTCGGAGGGTTGGAAGGTGACCGAGCCGAGGACGAACCACCGGGTCGCGCCCTTGACCGTCACCCCGACGGTGAGGACGCCGACCAGGAAGACGACGGCCGCGACGTAGGCCGCCCACCCCAGCACGCCGAGGTAGCGGACGCGCACCCGCCAGAACACGGCGAGGGCCAGCACGCCCCCAGCGGCGATCGCGCCCTGCCGCAGCGCCAGCTCGGTGTCGCCGATGAGGTAGAGGTTGACCAGCCCCAGCCCGACCAGGGCGAGCGCGGCGACGACGGCGAGCAGGTCGAACAGGGCGCTGCGGCGGTCCCGGCGCTCCTCGCGGGTCCGCCGCCGCCTGCCGCCCTCCTCGGCGGGCAGCCCGTCGGGCTCCGTGCCGGGATCCCCGGCGCCGGCCCAGAGCACCCGGCGCTGGCGCCGGCTCCACCGCCGGCTCCGGACCTCCTCGACCGGCCCCTCGGCGGGCACCCAGTACGGCATGCGGCGCTCCCGTCGGGTCAGCGGGTCCGGAGCTCGGGTGGGCAGGAGCCCACGGGCAGCGGCGCGGAGGCGGCTGCCGCGGGCAGGTCGGTGACGGCCAGCACCGCGACCGCCGGCAGGGCCGGCAGGGCGACGACGCCGACGGCCTCGGCCCGCGTCCCCCCGGCCGGGACGGTGACCGTCCCGCCCGGTGCGGTGGAGGTGGCGCCGGTGCAGCGGTCGGCGAGCAGGTAGGACCAGGTCACCTGCTGGTCAGCGGCTCCCGGGACGAGCCGCACCTGCACCCGCACGGTGCAGGGCGCGCCCGGCTCGCACCCGGCGAGGCGGCGCAGGTCGACCCCGGCCACGCTGCCGGCCGCCGCCGGGGCGGGCGGTGGGATCTCGACGCCGTCGGGTTCGGGTTCCGCGGCGGTCGGCTCCTCACCGCTGCGGCCGGCGTCCAGGAGCACCTCGACGTCGGCGGCGATGTCGTCGCGCAGCACGACGACCTCCACCGTGACGACCGCGGCCAGGACCACCGCCGACAGCAGCCACGCGCCGATCCGCCGCGCGGTCCGGGACCCCTCCCGCCTGACCGGGCGGGCTCGGGTGTCGGGCGCGCCGGCCGGCCCGGTCCCGCCCCTCGACGGCGCCGCCCCCGTCGGCCCCCCCGCGCCGATGGCCCGCGCGAGCGCACCGAGCTCGGCGCGGGCGGCGTCGCGGTCGACGGCGGCGACGGTCTCGGTCAGCCGCCCCGTCACGGCGGGGACGCCGGCGTCGGGGAGGTCGGCCACCGCGGCGTCGAGCGCGGCCAGGAGCGGGTCCGCGGCCGGGTCGTCCGAGCCGGCGCGGGACCGGGCGGCGGCCGCGACGTCGGCGAGGACCGCTGCGACCGCGGGTGCGGTCGGCGTCGTGGCGGGGTGGAGGACCACGCGCCCGTCGGCCCCGACCACGGCCCGGTCGAGCCCGCCGCGGCTCCCTGCGGCGGTCCCGCCCGCGGGCACCGGCAGCTGCGCCGCCTCCTCCAGCACGGCCGCCGCCAGCTCGAGGGCCTGGGGGGTGGTGAGCCGGGCCAGGGCGAGCAGGCGGGCGAGCGCGACCCCGCCGGAGGGTGGCCACGGCAGAGCGGACGGCGTCCGCGGAGCCGGGAGGTGGGGGGCGGGGTCGTCGTCGCGGCGCCCGGCCGCCCGTTCGATCGTCAGGTCCGCCACGGCCACTCACCCGCCCCATCCGCGCGCTCAGATGTCCCCGGGTCCGGATCGGCCCAGGTTGGAGCACGGTGGCCCCGGCTGTCACCGGGTCGCTGCGTGAATTCCCCTCCGAGACCGGCGCGTCGCGGTCGAGGGCCCGGTGTGTCGCGCCGCAGGACCCGGCGTGTCGCGCCGCAGGGCCCGGCGTGTCGCGACGGAGGACGGGCGCTCCCGGTGGACGCGGGACCCAGGACCCGCCCCGGTGGTGCTCTCCGACCCTCCGCCGACGCGGAGCGCGGGGCCGAGGCTCGACGGCAGGGAGCCCGCACCAGCGCGGGTCCGCGCCACGGGAGGCCAGTCATGACGTCCACGACCCGCAACACGATCGCCACCGTCCTCGTCGCCGCGATCGTCGTCCCCTACGTCGGCTACCTGATCCGCGGCGAGATGCCGTTCCTGCAGGACCCCCGGGGCATGGGCACCGTCGGCCTGGTCCTGGGACTGGCGGCGGTCGCCGTCACCGGCCGCGCCGCGTTCGCCCCCGCCGGCCCGGTGCACCGCGCCGCCCTCGCCACCGGCGTCGTCGCCCTGGCGCTCGGGATCGCCACCGTGTGGTCGGGGACCAGCGAGGCCCTGCTGGCCGTCTTCATCGCCGCCGTCGTCGTCACCTGGGTCCTCGGCGAGATCGCGGCCACCCGCACCACCGAGCACACCGCCCGGCCACTCGCCCGGCGATGACCCCGACCCCGGTCCCGCCGTCCCCGTCCCAGGAGGAGCCGTGAGCCCCCAGCCGCTCGACCGCACCACGGCCCGCGCCGCCATCGCGCTGGCCAACCGTGCACCGTCGGTGCACAACTCCCAGCCCTGGCGCTGGCGCGTCGGCCGGACGTCGGTGCACCTGTTCGCCGACCCGTCCCGGCACCTGCCGGCCACCGACCCGGAGGGCCGTGACCTGCTCGTCAGCTGCGGTGCCGCGCTGCACCACCTCCGCGTCGCGCTGCGCGCGGCCGGCCTGGCGGCGACCGTCCACCGGCTGCCCGACCGGGCGCACCCGGCGCACCTCGCCGCGGTCGAGGTCTCCGCCGCCGAGCCGCGGCCGGACGAGCTGGTGCTCGCCCGGGCGATCGAGACCCGCCGCAGTGACCGGCGGGTCTTCTCGACCTGGCCGGTCCCGCCGGAGCTGCTCGCCGACCTGGCCGCGGCCGCCGCGGCGGAGGGTGCCCGGCTGACCGCGCTGGACTCCGGCAGGCAGTGGCGGGTGGTCCGGCTGGTCGAGACGGCGGCGCTGGAGCAGGCGCTCACCCCGGGCCTGGCCCAGGAGGTCGCGGCCTGGACCGGGCGGACCCGCGGCGCCGTCGAGGGCGTCCCGGCCGCCAACGTCCCCGCCTCCGCCGGGGCCGCCGGGCCGCAGGCGGCCGTACCGGTCCGGCGCTTCGCCGACGGGAGCCTCGAGGAGAGCCGGCTGGGCACCGGCGAGGCCGACGGCACGGTCCTGGCCGTGCTCACCACCCCCGGCGACGGGCCGGCCGACCAGCTGCGCGCCGGCGAGGCGCTCAGCGCGGTGCTGCTGACCGCCACCGCGATCGGCCTGGCCACCGACCCGGTGAGCCAGCCCCTCGAGGTGCCGGGCACGCGGGCCCGGCTGGCCGAGCTCTGCGCGCCGGCCACACCCGGACCGGCCGGGATGCCGCAGCTGCTGGTCCGGCTCGGCTGGGCGCCGGTCAGCGCCGAGCCCGTGCCCCCGACCGGCCGCCGTCCGGTCGACGACACCATCGACCGGCTCGACGCGCCCTGGGCCTGACGGTGCCCGGCGAGGTCGATCCCCGTCCCGTCGTCGCCGGCGTCGACGGGTCCCGCGACGCGCTCGCCGCCGCCTCCCTGGCGGCGCGCGAGGCCGCCGGCCGCGGGGTTCCGCTCCGGCTGCTGCTCGTCGTCCCCTGGGTCCCGGGCCGGCGGCCGGCACCCGCCCGGGTCCTCGACGCCGTCGAGGTGCTCCGCACCGCCGGGGGCCTGGCGCTGGACGCGGTGACGGCGGACCTGCGCCGCGCCCACCCCGGGCTGCCGGTCGAACCCCGGCTCGTCGACGGTGACCCGGTCGAGGTGCTGGCCGCCGCCGGCGCCGGCGCCCAGGTGCTGTACCTCGGCTCCTCCGGCTCGGGCGGTGCCCGCGACCTGCTGCTGGGGTCGGCCGTGGCGGCCGTGCTGCGCGCGGCGCCGTGCCCGGTCGCCGTCGTGCCGCTGCGCAGCCGCTGGTCCGGCGGCGGCCGCAGCGGCGTGGTCGCCGGCCTCGACGGCGGGCCGGGGTCCGAGGCGGTGCTCGCCGAGGCGCTGCGCGCGGCGGCTCTCCGCGGCACCGGGGTGCTCGCGGTGCACAGCTGGTCACGCGGGTCCCTGCTGCCCCGACCGGCCGGGGACCACCCGGCCGACGACGCCGCGGCGCAGCGCCGGGGCGAGCTCCTGCTCGAGGACCTGCTGACCGGCGCGCAACCGGTCCGCGACCGCTGGCCGGGCGTCCCGGTCCGCCCGGTCGTCCGCCACGGGCGCGCGGCCGACACCCTCCTGGCCGCCGGACTCACCGCCGAGCTCCTCGTGGTCGGCCACCGGCGGCACGGGGTGCTCGGCCGGCCGCTGCGCTCGGTCACCTCCGCGCTCGTGCACCACGCCGGCTGCCCGGTGCTCGTCGTGCCGCTGCCCGTCCCGGCGGTGAGCGCCGGGACGCCCGGCTGACCGGCCGTCCGGTCCGGGAGCGCCGAAGGTCCCTGGTCGCGCGGGCCGGTCGACCGGGGCCGGTCCGCCCGCCGCTCCCTAGCGTCGAGCCACCTGTTCCCGATCCGCCGGAGGCCCGTCGTGCCCTGGACCGTCGTCCTCCAGCTGGTGGCGCTGCTGGGCGTCGCCGTCGCCCTCGTCGACGCGCTGCGCGGCGCCGACACCGACCTCGTGCTGCTCCTCGGCGCCGTGCTGCTCGTCCAGCTCGCCGCCCTCGGGGCGCGGACCCGAGGACGCTCGGCGGTGGCGCTGCGGCCGGACCTCGCGGCCTGGCTGCACCGGCAGTCGGCGTCCACCGGTGAGCCCGTGGAGCGGCTCGCCGACCGCTGTGTCGCCGCCTACCGGGCGGAGCTGACCGGGACGCCGGTCGGGCGCCCGTGACCACCGCGACGGGCCGGGCACCGGCCACCACCGCCGTCCTCCGGCTCACCGCGGGCTCGCCCGCGCCACCGGCCCAGCTGGGCGGCAAGGGCGCGTCGCTGGACCGCCTCGTGCAGCGCGGCACCCCCGTCCCGCCGACCGCGGTGGTGACCGCCGACGCCTACCGCACCGTGGCCGACTCCCCCGACCTGGCACCGCTCCTCGACCGGCTCCGCAGCGGGACACCGGTACCGGCCGACGAGGTCGACGCCGCCTTCGCCGCGGTACCGGTGCCGGCGGACCTCGCCGGCGCCGTCGTCGCGGCGGCCCGCGAGGTCGCGGCCGGCCGCCCCCTGGCGGTGCGCTCGTCGGCGACCGTCGAGGACATGGCCGCCGCGTCGTTCGCCGGCCAGTACCGCTCCTCGCTCGACGTCGACCCGGAGGCGGTCCTCGACGCGGTCCGGCTGACCTGGGCCTCGCTGTGGCACCCGGCTCCCGTGGCCTACCGCCGCGCGTGGGGCATCCCCGACGACGACGTCGCGATGCCCGCGGTGCTCATGCGGATGGTGCCCGCCCGGTCGGCGGGGGTCGTGTTCACCGTCGACCCCGGCGGCGCTCCCGACCGGGTGCGGGTGGAGGCGGTGCAGGGGCTGGGCGAGTCCCTGGTCTCCGGCGAGCGGACCCCGGAGGTCTTCCTGCTGCCGCGCACCGGCGACCCCGACCCCGGCCTCCCCGCGGCGGTCCGGGAGGCGGCCACGCTGGCGCTGCGGGTGGAGGAGGCCGAGGGCCGCTCCCAGGACGTCGAGTGGGCGTGGGACGGCACGCGGACCTGGCTGGTGCAGGCCCGTCCGATCACCACCGGTCCCGCGCGGGCCGACGACGGCTGCGACACCGAGCCCGACGACGCGGAGCTCACCACCGAGGGCATCGGGGAGACCCTGCCGGGCCTGCTGCCGCCGCTGGTGTGGGACGTCGCCTCCTTCCTCGTCGAGGAGGCGCTGCGGGAGGTCCTCGGCCGGCTCTGGGGGCTGCCGGCCGACCGGACCGGCCCGCACGAGCTGGTGCGCCGGGTCCGCGGCCGGGCCGCGCTCGACCTGGACCTCATGCGGGCCGCGGCGCGGGCGGTGCCCGGCGGCTCCGAGGCCGAGCTGGAGCGGCAGTACCTCGGCGCGCCGGTCTCCGGTGCCTCCGCCCCGGGGGGCCGGGAGGGACGGCGGGCCCCGTGGTGGCGCACCGCCCGGCTGCAGCTGCGCGCCGGCACCGCGCGCCGCCGCGCGGCGGTCGAGGCGGGCGTCGTCGTGGGCGCGGTCGACGCGGTGCTCGCCGACCCGCCCGCGGTCGGGGACCTCGACGACGGCGGCCTGCTGGCCTACCGCCGCCGCCTGGTCGACCTCGGCGCCCGGGCGATGACCGTCGAGCTCGCCGTCGCCTCCGCCGCCGTCGCCGCGTACTCGGAGCTGCAGGCCCGGCTCGCCGGGCACCTGGGCGAGCAGCCGGCGGCCGCCGCGGCCCAGCGCGTCACCACCGGAGCAGGGACCCGCCGGGACCGGTCACCGGCGGCGTCGCGGTCGGTGTTCGCCGGGCCCACCTGGGCCGAGACCGGGCAGGCGGCGGTCCCCGCCCCGCCGTCGCGCCGGGACGAGCGGGACGCCGCCCGCGCCGCGCTCGAGGAGGACCTGCGCGGCCGTTCACGGTGGCGGCGGGTGCGCGTGCTCACCGGCCAGGTCGTCGACGTCCGCATGCACGTGCTGCGCCGGGAGATCGCCGACGCGACGGCGGGCCTGGCCCGGCGCGAGGACGTCAAGGCCGCCGTCCTCGCCCTCGGCGGCGAGGTCCGCCGGGTGCACCTGGAGATCGGCCGCCGGCTGACCGCGACCGGGGTGCTGGCCCGGCCGGCCGACGTCGACCTGCTGCGCGAGGCCGAGCTGCGCCCGGCCCTGGGCGGCGCTCCCCCGCCACCGGCCGAGCTGGCCCGCCGCCGCCGGTGGCTCGACCAGCGCGCCACCGACCCGCCCCCGCCGCTGCGCTGGACCGGCGTGCCCGCGCCCGCCCCGGCCGCGGCTCCGCAGGGCGACCACCTGTCCGGCTGGGCGGCGAGTCCGGGGCGGCACACCGGCCGGGCCCGCGTGCTCGCCGAGCCGCGCCCGGAGCTGCTGGCCGAGGGCGAGGTGCTCGTGGCCGCGGCCACCGACGCCGGGTGGTCCCCGGTCTTCCTGCGGGCCGGGGCGATCGTCGTCGAGCGCGGCGGGCCGCTGTCGCACGCGGCGATCGTCGCCCGCGAGCTCGGCCTGCCGGCCGTGCTCAACCTGCCCGGCGCCACCGCGGTGCTCGACGGGCGCACCGTCACCGTCGACGGCGACACCGGCACCGTGGTGCTGCACCCGGACGGGGAGCCGTCGTGAACCCCCGGCGGGTCCGCGAGGACTGGTGGGACGACGCCGACGTCGACCGCGCGCAGATCTTCGTCCCGGCGATCATGGGCGCCGGCCTGCTCGTCTCCGGCGTCGTCCTGCTCCGCGACGCCCTGCACGGGCGCCGCCGGCGCGGCCGCGACCGCGAGACCGAGCTGCGCGCCCGCGCCGTCGCCGCCTTCGTGCGGACCGGCGCGCCGCCGGACACCGCGCTCGCCGCCGGGCTGCGGCCGCGGGTGCACTACCTGCTGCTCGCCCTCACCGCCGGCGGCCTGACCGTCTACGGCGCCCGCGGCGCGACCAAGAACTACGCCCCGGACGTGGGCATGTTCGCCGGGACGGCCTGGCTCTACGCGCTGCTGCTGCTCCTCGTCGCCGGGCTGGGCGCCGTGGCCACCTGCGCCGCCGTCGCGCTCGTCACCTGGCCCGAACCGCCGGTCCGGCTGCGCCCGCTGCTGGCCGGCACGCCCCTGGGGCAGCGGCCCGGGGACGGCTCGCGCCGCGGGGTGCTGCTGCTCGGCTGGACGGCGGTGCTGACCGCGGCCGCCGCCGTGCAGCTCGTCTTCACCACGGCCGGCGCGCCGCAACTGCTCGCCGAGATCGACGACGAGGTCGCCCGCCGCAGCGACCCGCTGCTGCCGTGGGACCTGCTGGGCAGCGTGCCCGTCGCGGTCGCCCTGGCCGTGCTGGTCGCTCTCGTCGGCCGGCGCTGCGCGGCGTTCGCGCTCGGCCTGCTCGGTGTCACGGCCGCCGTCCTGGTCGCGCAGGCCGTCGTGGCCGACCGGCTGGAGCGGGCCTACCCGCCGGACGGCCCGCTGGCCGGGCTGACCGGGTCGCTGCCCAGCGCGCCGGTGGTGCAGGCGACCCTGCTCGCCGGGTTCCTGCCGCTCGCCGTGTACGCCCGCACCCGCCGCCGCGGCCCGGCCCTGGCGACCCTCGTCGTCACCGCCGCAGCGCTCGGGTTCGTCGTCGTCGACGTGGTCCGCAGCCGCTCGGCATGGCCCTCGGACGCCGCCGCGGGGGTGCTGGTGGGCGCCGCGGTCGTCCTGGCGGCCTGGTGGACGCTGGAGCGGACCCGGTGGCACCGCGGGTGCGCCGGCTGCCCGTGGGAGGCACCGTCCGACGTCGCCGCCGGGCCGGGCCTGCTGCGGCTGCGGCCGGACGAGGAGACCGCCGTCCGCCGGTTCGCGCGCGGCTGGCTGACCGCGATGCTCACGCTGTTCACCACGCTGGCGCTGGTCGAGGGCCTGCCGACCAGCCCCGAGGGCACGGCGATCGGGCCCTCCCTCAGCCGGTGGCTGCAGCTGGGGCTCCTCGGCCTGGCCGCGGTGGCGCTGCTGGTCGCGCTGCGGTGGCAGGCGGTCGGCGCGGCGCTGGCCGCCGTCGCCGGCACCGGGCTGGCCGTCTTCGCCGCCACCACCTACCAGCCGTGGGTGAGCGTGCTGATCGGGGTGGCCTTCCTGGTGCCGGCGGTCGGCTTCTGGCTGGCCTGGCAGCACCGCCGCACGATGCGCTCGGTGGTCACGCTGGCGATGGTCACCGCCCTGCTGCTCGCCGGCACCACCGGCGCCGCCGCCGAGGTGCACGACCGGCTCTTCGGACCCCTGCACCCGCGGTCGGCGGAGCTCGCGCTGCCGGTCGAGTCCGTCGTCTGGGCCTGGTCCGGCGGGGTCACCACCAGCAGCGCCCGGGTCGTGGCGCTGCTCGACCGGGCGGACGCCCGGGAGGCCCGGCTGGTGGCCGAGCCCGTCGACGGCGGGCCCCCGGTCCGCTCCGCCGCGGTCCCCCCGTCGGCCGACGGGGTCGTGCGGCTGGCCGTCGACGGCCTGGCCCCGGACACCGCGTACCGGTGGGCCGTCGAGGTGGACGGCGACCCCGACGGCACCCGCGGCACCGGGCGGTTCACGACCATGCCGGAGGGCCCGGCGTCGTTCACGCTCGCGCTGGCCTCCTGCGCCCGCACCGGCTCCAGCGGCGCGGTGTTCGACGCCATCCGGGCGGTCGACCCGCTGCTGTTCGTGCACATGGGCGACCTGCACTACTCCGACGTCCGGACCGGCGACGCCGCGGCGTTCGCCGACCGCTACAGCCGGGTGCTGACCTCCCCCGCGCAGGCGGCGCTGTACCGCTCGGTGCCGGTGGACTACGTCTGGAGCGACCACGACTACGGCTCGGAGAACGCCGACTTCGCCTCCCCCACCCGCGACGCCGCCCGTGCCGCCTATCGGGCCCTCGTCCCGCACCACGACCTCGTCGAGGGCGGCGGCGGCGCGATCCACCACGCCTTCACCGTCGGCCGGGTCCGGGTGGTGGTGACCGACACCCGCTCGGCGCGGACCGACGACTCGATGCTCGGCGCGCGGCAGCTGGCCTGGCTGGAGGAGGAGCTGGTGAGCGCCAGCCGGTCGCACGCCGCGGTGGTGTGGGTGAACCCGGAGCCGTGGGTGGCCCCGGACGAGCCCGGCCGCGACGACTGGGGCGGCTACGCCGGCGAGCGCCGGCGGATCGCCGACACCCTCGCCGCCGCCGGCGTCGACGACCTGGTCATGGTCAGCGGCGACGCGCACATGGTCGCGATCGACGACGGCACGAACACCGACCACAGCACCGCCGGCGGTGCCGGCTTCCCGCTGCTGCACGCCGCGGCGCTGGACTCCCCCGGCACCGTGAAGGGCGGCCCCTACAGCGAGGGCGCGTTCCCCGGCCCCGGGCAGTTCGGCACCCTGACCGTCACCGACGACGGCGGGGACACCGTCGACGTCGAGCTCGCCGGCCGGGACTGGCACGGGGCCGTGCTGGTGTCCCTCAGCGTCACCCTGCCGACGGGGGACCGACCAGCGCGGTGAGCTGGGCCCGCAGCGCCGCGGTCAGGACCGGCAGGTCGGGCACCCGGTCGGGGTCGACGACGGCGGTGACGGTCAGGGTGCCGGCGTAGGACAGCGCGTCGAAGGAGACGGTGACGTCCCCGGCCTCGCCGGAGGCCACCGGCAGCACCTGCTCGACCCGCCGCCCGGCGAGGGTCAGCGGCGTCGGCGGCCCCGGCACGTTGCTGACCAGGGTGTGGAAGCGGTGCTGGCGGCGGAGCCACCAGCGGTAGGCGCCGCTCGCCGCGAGCAGCGCGAACGCCGACCCCATCAGCGCGGTCAGCGGCGGGCCGGTGGCGGCGTCGCGAGCCCGGCGGACCGTGCCGGCGAACCGGCGCAGCCGCTCCTGGGGGTCCCCCGCGACCGGCACGGCGACCACCAGCGGGGTGGTGGCGTTGCCCAGCGCGGTGACCCCCGCCGCCCGCCGCCCGGTGACGACGACGGTGACCGCCACGGGGTCCACCCACTCGCCGCGGCTCTCCAGCAGCCCGCCCAGCGCCCCGGCGACCGCGACCAGGAGCGCGTCGTTCACCGTGCCCCCGGCCCGGTGGGCCGCCGCCCGCAGCGGCTCGAGCGGCACCTGCACCGCCGCCGTCCGCCGCCGGTGCCCGGTGGGCGCCAGCAGGCTGCACGGCGCGGCCCGGGCCGGGTGCAGGCCGCCGGCCGACCGACCCGCATCCCGCGCCAGCCGGACCACGTCCCGCCCCCGGGCCAGCGCCCGGCCGCGCCGGCGCCAGGCGTCGGCCACGAGGGACCGGTAGGGCGGCCGCGGCCCGGGCGGTGTGCGGTCGGGCGGCGGCCCGCCGTCGGCGAGGGAGGCCAGCAGGGCCAGCCCGCCGATCCCGTCGGCGAGCACGTGCGACAGCACGACGACCACCGCGCTGCGCCCCCCGGGCAGGTCCGGGACGACGACGGCGGCCCAGCCGGGCCGGTCCTCCGGCAGGGGACCGGCCACCAGGTCCGTGGCGAGGTCGAGGAGGGCCTGCTGGTCCCCGGGCGCCGGGCACGCGGCGGCGCGGACGTGCGCCGCCGCGTCCGGGGCCGGCTCGTCCACCCAGACCGGGCGGCCGGCGCCCGGAGGCACCCGGACCAGCCGCTGCCGCAGCCGCCGCACCCCGCCGAGCCGGTCGGCGACGACGCGGGCGAGTTCCTCGTCCTCGGCTCCCGGGGCGAGGACGAGCACCGCGCCGAACTGCATCGGCACGCCGCCGCGGCCGAGGGCGCGCATCCCCAGGTCCTCCGCGCTGGCGCGGAGGACGGCGCCGGTCACGACCCGTCCGGGGCGACGCGCACCCGCACGTCGAGCGCCTGCGCCCCGCGAGGACCCACCACCAGCGGGTTGACGTCCAGCTCGGCCAGCTCCGGGACGGCGTCTGCCAGCCAGGCCACCCGGTGCAGCCGGTCGGCGACGGCGGCACGGTCGAGCGTGCGGCCGTGCGCCGTGGCGAACAGCCCGGTCGCGTCGACCGCCTGCTCGGCACCCCGGGCGTCCAGCGGCGCCAGCCGGTGCACGCGGCCCCCCAGCGCATCGGCGGCCCGCCCACCCGGGCCGACGACGACCACCGGACCGGCGGCCGCGTCGCGGACCGCGCCGACCAGCAGCTCGTCGCCGGGCGGGACGAACGGCTGCACCACGGCGCCGAGCCAGTCCGCACCCGCGGCCGCCGCCCAGCCGCCGACGACGCGCCGCACCTCGTCGGGGTCGTCCACCGGCAGGCGCACGAGCCCGGCGTCGGCCTTGTGCACCACCCCGCGGACCCGGCCCTTCACCGCCACCGGGCACGCCAGCTCGCGGGCCGCGGCGGCCGCCGCCCCCGGGGTCCCGGCCGCGCGCGTGGGGACCAGGGGCACGCCGGCCGCGGCGAGGAGCGCGGCGACGGCGTCCGGGTCCAGCCAGTCCCCTGCCGGGCTGCGGTCCAGGACCGCGGCGGCGACCGCCCGGGCCGCCCGCACGTCGGCCCCCTCGGGCACGGACCCGACCGGCGGCGCGGCCAGCCAGGCCGCCCGCCCGGCGGCGGCCGCCAGCACCGCGGCCGCCACGGCCGGCTCGTTCACCGACACCAGCGCCGGGCCCCCTCCGGTTCCCGCCGGGTCGAGCCGCTCCAGCGAGGTCGGCCGCCCGGGCCGTACGTCGACCACCGCGACCGCGTCGTCGCCGGCCGCCGCGACCGCCACGGCCACGCCCGGGCCGGGGTCCCCGACCCCGGTCGGTGCGGTGACGGTGACGACCGCCGCGACGGCGGGGTCGTCGAGCAGGCAGCCCAGCGCGGCGCCGAACTGCCCGGGTGACACGGCGGCGCCGGTGTCGACCGGGTTGGCCGGGACGGCCAGGGGCGGCAGCGCCTCCCGCAGCCGCTGCTGCAGCGCGGGCGGCAGCGGGTCGACCGGCAGTCCGGCCGCGACGCACGCGTCCGCGGTCAGCACCCCGGCGCCGCCGAGGTTGGTCAGCACCGCGACGGTGCCCGGGCGCAGCGGCGGACGCCCGCGCAGGTGCGCCGTGGCCGCCGCCAGCGTGGTCAGGTCCGGCACGACCTGCACCCCGGCCGCGGCCCACGCGGCCTCCCGCACCCGGGCGGGGGTGGCCGAGCGCGCGGTGTGCGAGGCCGCCGCGCGGGCTCCGGCCGGCGACGTGGCGGTCCGCAGCCCGAGCACCGGCACCCGGCGGGCCAGGTGCGCCGCGGTCCGCACCAGGCCGCGCAGGTCGGGCTCGGACTCGGCGTACAGCACGACCGCCGCCGTGCCCGGGTCCTCGTCGCACCAGGCCAGGACGTCGCGGGCACCGACGTCCCAGGCGTCGCCGATCGACACGGCGGCCGAGACGCCCAGGCCCAGCCGGCCCAGCACCTGACCGCCGGCGATCACCACGCCGCCGGACTGGGCGACCAGCCCGACGTCGCCGGCGGGCGGGACCGACCCGCCGAAGCAGGCGGCCAGCCGGGACGGGTCGCCCGGGGCGACGACGCCGACGCTGTTGGGACCGACGACGCGCATGCCGTACCGGTCGGCGGTGTCGAGGACCTCGCCCGCCAGGCCGGGGACCGCGCTGAGCCCGCCGCTGAGCACGAGCAGGGCACGCACCCCGTGCACCCCGCACGCCGCAGCGACCGCCGGCACCGCCCCGGCGGGGACGCAGACCACGGCCAGGTCGACCGGCCCCGGCAGCTCGGCGACCGAGGGCACGCACGGGAACCCCTCCAGCTCGCCGCACGCGGGGTTGACCGCCGTCACCGGTCCCGGGAACCCGGCCGCCCGCAGCTCCCGCAGGACCGCCCGCCCGACCGACCCGGCGCCGCGACCGGCACCGACCACCGCGATCGCGCGCGGCCGGAGGACCGCCTGCAGGCCGGCGGCGGCCGCCTGCCGGTGCCGCTCCTCGGCCGCCTCCAGGTAGCGGGCACCGGCGTCCAGCGTCACCTCGACGAGGACGTCGGTGCCCTGGGCACGCCGGCGTACCGCCAGGCCCAGGTCGGCGAGCACCCGGAGCATCGGTCCGTTCTCGGCGAGCACCTGGGCGACCAGCCGGCCGATCCCGAGCCGGGTCGCCTCGGCCGCCACCTGCTCCAGCAGGGCGGTCGCCACCCCGGCCAGGCGCTCGTGACCGTCCACGACGACGGCGATCTCCGCGGCGCCGTCGCCGAGGGGGAACAGCTGGACCACGCCGGCCAGTCGCCCGCGCACCCGTGCACCCAGCGTCAGGTTCCCGCCGGCCGGATCGAGGCTGCGCCGCACGTACCCCGGCAGGTCGGCCGGGTGCAGGGTGGCGAAGCGCAGCCACCGGTCCCGCTCGGCCAGACCCTCGTGCAGGGCGAGCAGCTCCGGGCCGTCGGCGGGGGTCAACGGGCCCAGCACGACCGGGGTGCCGTCCCGCAGCAGCGCCCTGGCCGGCCGGAGCCCGACGGGGGTGCCGACCTGCCCCGGGGCCCGGGCCGGGACGGTGGCGGTCACCGCCGGGGACGGCCGGCGGTCGGGTGGTACGGCACGGGTCGAGGCTGGTGGAGTCCGGTTCCGCCGGGGCAGGGCCGTAGGGCCCCGGCGGGCACGCGAGAGGTCACCACCGGCCCCCTGGCAGGGGCCTACCGGGAGACCGTCCGCCGGCGGGACAGCGCGACGAACGCGGCCAGCAGTCCGACGACGCCGCCGGCGACACCGAGCCACAGCACGACGCGCACGACGACCTCCCAGCCGGGACCCAGGTCGAACGGGAAGACCTGCAGCACCCGCACCGTGGCCGCCAGGCCGAACGCCGTCGTCACGAGCGACCCCGCCGGGACCGCCGCGCCCCCGGGCCGAACCAGCTGAAGGAGGGCGACCGCGATGCCGGCGACGAGCGCGGCGTCGACGTAGGGCAGGACCCGGGTCGTCTCGCCGGTCAGGAAGGGCACGACCTCCCATCCCGGCCACACGTGGACGAGCAGCAGCAGGACCCCGTTGGCCAGGACGGCGGCGACGGCGGCGCTGCGGCGCCCGGCGGTGGAGGGCGGGCGGGTCCGCGTCCCGGTCATGCCCGCCATGGTGGGGACCCCGGCGCCGCTCCCGGAGGGCCGAAGGTCGCCGTCGATCAGGGACGTACGGACGACGCCGGTGCGGGACCGGCCCCGCGACGCTGGGTGCCCCGCGAGAGCCCCGGAGACCGCGATGACGACGACCGCACCGGCCCGCACCGGGCTGTCGGGTGCCGAGGCCGCGCGGCGGCGCCCGGCGGGCGGCAACCGGCTGCCGGTGGAGCGGCCGCCCTCCCCCGTCCGGCTGCTCGTCGGGCAGATGGTGCACTTCTTCGCGCTGCTGCTGTGGGGCGCCGCGGTCCTCGCGCTGGTCGGCGGCATGCCGCAGCTGGCGGTCGCGATCGTGGTGGTGGTCGTCCTCAACGGCGTCTTCGCGTTCGTGCAGGAGTACCGCGCCGACAAGGCGGCCGAGGCGCTGCGCGACCTGGTGCCGCACCGCGTCACCGTCGTGCGGGACGGTCGGCGGCAGGAGGTCGACGCGGTCGACCTGGTGGTCGGCGACCTGGTGCTGCAGGAGGCCGGGGACCGGATCGCCGCGGACCTGCGGCTGGTCGACGTCCACGGCCTGCGGGTCGACGAGGCCACGCTGACCGGGGAGAGCGTGCCGGTCGACAAGGACGCCGGGGACCCGGTGTACGCCGGCTGCTTCGTCGTCGAGGGGGAGGCGTCGGCCGAGGTCGTCGCCGTCGCCGGGGACACCCGGCTGGCCTCGATCGCCACGATGACGCGGACGGTGGAGCGGGCGAAGACCCCGCTCACGAAGGAGCTCGACCGGGTCGTCCGGTTCGTCACCGTGGCCGCGCTGGGCCTGGGCGCGGCCTGTTTCGGCGCGGGGTTCCTGATCGGGCTGCCGCTCGGCGAGGGCTTCCTCTTCGCCGTCGGCGTCACCGTGGCGCTGGTACCCGAGGGCCTGCTGCCCACCGTGACCCTGTCGCTGGCCCGCAGCGGGCAGTTGCTCGCCCGGCAGGACGCCCTGGTCCGCCGGCTGGAGTCGGTGGAGACGCTGGGTTCGACCACGTTCATCTGCACGGACAAGACCGGCACGCTCACCCAGAACCGGATGGCCGTCGTCGAGGTGTGGACGCCGCAGGGGCCGGTCGCCGTCCGCGGGGTCGGCTACGAGCCGACGGCCGAGGTCGACGGCGCACCGGCCGCGCTGGACACCGCCCGCACCCTCGCCACGACGGCGGTGCGCTGCTCCACCGGGCACGTCCGGGAGGACGGCGGGTCGTGGACGGCGGTCGGCGACCCGATGGAGGCGGCGCTGGACGCGCTGGCCCGGCGACTCGGGGCGGCCGGCGCGGTGACCGGGGCGCCCGAGGGCGGTCGCCGGTTCCCCTTCGACCCGCGGCGCCGGCGGATGTCGGTCTGGGCCGAGGGCCGGCTGTTGGTCAAGGGCGCGCCCGAGAGCGTCCTCCAACGCTGCCCCGCCGTGGCGGCGGACGCCTCCGCGGCGGCGCACGACCTCGCCGCCCGCGGGCTGCGGGTGCTCGCGGTCGCGCGCCGCACCGTCGACCTGCCGGCCGACGCCGACGCGGCCGAGCGCGACCTCGAGCTGCTCGGGCTCGTCGGCATCGAGGACCCGCCCCGTCCCGACGTGGACCGCGCGCTGGCCGAGTGCCGCCGGGCCGGGATCGCCGTCGCCATGGTCACCGGCGACTCGGGTGCCACCGCCGCGGCGATCGCGGCGGAGATCGGGCTGTCCCGCCCGGGCAGCGTCGTCGTGGAGGGGAAGGACCTGCCGGCCGACCCCGCCGCGCTGGGTGAGCTGCTCGACTCCGACGGCACGGTCGTCTGCCGGGTCGCGCCCGAGGACAAGCTGCGCATCGCGCAGGCGCTGCGCGCCCGCGGCCACGTGGTGGCGATGACCGGCGACGGCGTGAACGACGGGCCGGCGCTGCGGGCGGCCGACATCGGGGTGGCCATGGGCGCGAGCGGCACCGACGTCGCCCGCCAGGCCGCCGACCTGGTCCTGCTCGACGACCACTTCGCCACGATCGTGGCCGCGGTGCGCCAGGGCCGGGCCACGTTCGCCAACATCCGGCGGTTCCTCACCTACCACCTGTCCGACAACGTCGCCGAGCTGACGCCGTTCGTCGTCTTCACCGTCAGCGCCGGCGGGATCCCCCTCGCGCTGAGCGTGCTGCAGATCCTCTGCCTCGACATCGTCACCGACCAGGGGCCGGCCCTGGCGCTGGGTGCCGAGCCGGCCTCGGCGCGGGTGCTCGACGGTCCGCCCCCGCGCCGGCGGCTGGTGGACGCGGCGGTGGTGCGCCGCGCCTTCGGCGTGCTCGGCCCGGTGGAGGCCGCGGTCTCGATGCTCGCGTTCCTGGTCGTCCTGACCGGTGCCGGCTGGTCCTTCGGCGAGGACGTCCCGGCGGGCGTGCTCGCCTCGGCCAGCGGCGCGGCGTTCGCCGCCGTCGTCCTGGGCCAGGCGGCCAACGCCTGGGCCTGCCGCAGCGCCACCCGGCCGTTCTGGCGGCTCGACCCGCGCGGCAACCCGCTGCTGGTGTGGGCCGTCGGCGTGGAGCTGCTGCTGCTCGCGGCGGTGCTCGCCGTCCCGCCGGTGGCCGACCTGCTCGGGCAGGCCCTGCCACCGGTGCTGGGTCTCGGCGTCGCCCTGCTCGCCGTGCCCGGGGTGCTGCTGGCCGACGCGGCGCACAAGGGCCTGCGGTCAGGACGCGGAGCTGAGGGTCGCCGCCGTGCCGCTCGTGCCCCCCGGCACCGCCTCAGCGGCTGAGCGCGTCGGTGTCGGCCGGGGTGGCCAGCCGGCGCCGGTACTCCTCCTCGATGTCACCACGGGCGTACCGCTCCGCCAGCAGCTGCCCCGGTGACGGCGGCGCGGGCCGCTCCTGCTGCCGGGCCAGGCGGACCAGCAGGAGCCCCCCGAGCACGAGCAGGCCGACGAACCGGTCCGGGTCACCTCCGGGCCGGTGACACCGCCGAGCCTGCACCGGGCATCCGGCTCCGGGCAGCCACCGGAGGTCCCCGCCGCCGGGGCCGTCCGGCACCTGTGACCGCACCCCGGCACGGCCGACGGCCGTCCGCGGCCGGTGACCCGGGCCGGAGGTCCCGCGCGGTACGGCCTTCCGGCCGCGTCGCCCGGCGCGGCGCGCCCGCACCGTCGGTGGCACCACGGACGACGACGAGGAGGCCGACGTGGACGCGACGAAGACCTGGACGGTGCGCATCGACATCGGCGAGCACGACGGCCGGACGCAGGCCGTGGCGCACCTGCAGACCCGCGACACCGAACGGCTGGTCGGGGTCGGCTCCGCCCGGCTGGCCCCCGCCGACCGGGACGTCCCCGAGATCGGCGACGAGATCGCGGCCGCCCGTGCGCTGGCCGAGCTGGCCCACCGTCTGCTGCAGACCGCCACCGAGGACGTCGAGCAGGCCACCGGCGAACCCGCGCACCTGGCGCCGTGAGGAGCCGACGGGACCGGGCGGACCGATGGAGCGCATGAGCCCGCTCGACGCGGCCTTCCTGCAGGGTGAGGACGAGGAGCCGGGCGTCTCGCTGGCGATCGCGTCGATCGCCGTCTTCGAGGGACCGGCGCCGGCACCGGGCGAGTTCGAGTCCGCGCTGGCCGGGCGGTTGCCGCTCATCCCGCGGTACCGGCAGAAGGCCCGCCAGGTCCCCCTCGACCTCGGACCGCCGGTGTGGGTCGACGACCCGGCCTTCGACCTCTCCTACCACGTGCGGCGGACCGCGCTGCCCGCTCCTGGCGGGGACGCCGAGCTGGCCACGCTCATGGGCCGGCTCGTGTCCAGCCGGCTGGACCGCGCCCACCCGCTGTGGGAGTGCTGGCTGGTCGAGGGGTTGTCCGGGGACCGGTGGGCACTGGTGTCCAAGGTCCACCACTGCATGGTGGACGGGATCTCGGGCACCGACCTCTACCGCCTCATCCTCGATCCCACGCCCGAGCGCGGGCCGGCGGTACCCGACGACTGGCGCCCGCGGCTGGAGCCGTCGGCGGCGGTCCTGGCCGCGCAGGCGGTCACGCGGCTGGCCCGGCTGCCGCTGGACCAGGCACGGGCCCTGGCCTCGGTGGCCCGCCGTCCGGCGGAGCTGGCCCGGCAGGTGGGCACCACGGTCCGGGGGGTCCGGGCGCTGGCCGGCGCGCTGCTGCCGGCGCCCCGCTCGTCGCTGTCGGGTCCCGTCTCGGCGCACCGGCGGTTCGCCTTCGCCCGTGGCTCGGTGGCGGACGTCTCGGCGGTCCGGCACGCGCTCGGCGGGACGTTCAACGACGTGGTCCTGGCGGCGGTCAGCACGGGCTTCCGGACGCTGCTGCTCAGCCGCGGCGAGCGGCCCGTGCCGCACCTGGTGCGGACCCTGGTGCCGGTGAACGTGCGCGCTCCAGGCGAGGAGGCCATCCGCGACAACCGCATCTCGCTGATGCTCGCCGAGCTGCCCGTCGACCTCGCCGACCCGGTCGAGCGCCTCCTCGCCGTCCGCGGGGGGATGACCCGGCTCAAGGCCGAGCACGAGGTGGAGGCCGGGGTCGCGCTGCTCCGGATCGCGGGACTGGAGGCCTTCCCGGCCGTCGCCTCGCCGGTGCGGCTCGCCGCGCACCTGCCGCAGCGCTCGGTGGTGACCGTGACGACCGACGTGCCGGGCCCGCGGCAGCCGCTCTACGCGCTCGGTCGCGAGCTGCTGGAGATCATCCCCTACGTGCCCATCGCCTCGCGGCTGCGCACCGGGGTGGCGGTCTTCAGCTACCGGGACCGGCTCGCCTTCGGCGTCCCCGGCGACCGCGAGTCCGCGGCCGACGTCTGGACCCTCGCACGCGGCATCGAGACCGGCCTCGCCGAGCTGGTCGCCGCGGCCGGCGCCGCTCCGACCGGCCCTCCCGGACCGGTCCGGGCAGCGAGTCCCACCGGGGTCGGAGGTCCTCCCGGTGACCGGTCCTCCGGCCGTGCCGGAGGACCCGCGGTCGGCCGACGATGAGGGCTCGACGCCGACCGCCGGTCCGGAAGGCAGTGGGAGGTCGCCATGGACGTCCTGCACCCCGATGTCGACGAGGGCCTGCTGCTGCAGCTGGATCTGGCCCGTCTCGAGCTCGGCGAGGCGCGACGGGCCCGGCGGGCCGAGGACACGCCGGCGGCCCGGCAACGGGTGGTGGAGGCGATGCGCCGGGTCGACCGGTTGCTCGACCGGTGGAACGAGCTCGCCCGTACCCCGGTCTGACCGCCGGCCGGCCGGGCGGGGCGGTGCCGTGACGCCGGAGGACTTCTCCACGGGCTCCTCCGTGGGGGCGGCCGTGTACGGCCGGGTGCGTGCGCTCCTCCCGGACTGCGACGTGCGCGTGTCGCGCAGCCAGGTCGCGCTGCGGGGACGGCGCGGCTTCGCCTGGCCCTGGCGGCCCGGCCGGTACCTGCGGGGGCCCACGTCGGAGGTGGTGCTGTCGGTGGCCCTGGGGCGGTGCGACCCGTCGCCGCGGTGGAAGCAGGTCGTGCACCCCTCGCCGCGCCACTGGGTGCACCACCTGGAGGTGCACGACCCCGCCGAGGTCGACGACGAGGTCGCCGCGTGGCTGCGCGAGGCGGCGGCGCAGGCCGACGCCCCAGGAGTCCCCCGGTGACCGGCTGGCTGCTGCGCTACGAGGGCCTGGACCCGGCACGAGAGCCGCTCCGCGAGGCGCTGTGCACGCTGGGCAACGGCCGGTTCGCCACCCGCGGCGCCGCCCCCGAGGCGCGCGCCGGCGGCTGCCACTACCCCGGGACGTACGCGGCGGGGGTGTCCAACCGGCTGGTCGACGAGGTCGACGGTCGGCGCGTCGAGAACGAGAGCATCGTCAACCTGCCCGACTGGCAGTCACTGACCCTGCGGATCGCCGACGGACCGGACCTCGGACCGGAGACCGGGACCGTCTCCGCCCACGTGCAGGAGCTCGACCTGCGCCGTGGCGTGCTCACCCGGCGCTACCGGGTCACCGACGGGCAGGGCCGGACCACCCGGGTGGCCCAGCGCCGGCTGGTGTCGATGGCCGACCCCTTCCTGGCCGCGCTGGACACCACGGTCGTGGCGGAGAACTGGGAGGGGCGGGTCGTCGTCCGGTCCGGCCTCGACGGCCGGGTGGAGAACGCCGGCGTGGCGCGCTACCGGCACCTGAGCGGGCGGCACCTGGTGCCCCGGGAGGCCGCCGTGGACGACGACTGCGTGCTGCGGCTGACCACGGAGACGAGCACGTCCCACGTCCGGGTCGGGCTGGCCGCCCGGCACCGGGTGCTCGTGGACGGCGAGCCGTGGGACGTCCCGGTCGTCCCCGTCGTCGACGGCGACGTCTACGCCGGCGCGGAGCTCGTCCTCGACGTCGCCCCCGGCCGGGTCGTGACCGTCGAGAAGGTCGCCGCGCTGTGCACCTCGCGGGACCGGGCGATCGACGAGCCGGGCGCCGCGGCGCTGGACGCGGTCGTCCGCGCCCCCCGCTTCGACGAGGTGCTGACCCGTCACGAGCAGGCCTGGCGGCGCCTGTGGGACCGGTGCGACGTCGTCATCGACAGGCCACCGCGCGCCTCGCTGGTGCTGCGGCTGCACGTGTTCCACCTGCTGCAGACGGTCTCGCCGCACAGCATCGACCTCGACGTGGGCATCCCCGCGCGGGGCCTGCACGGCGAGGCCTACCGCGGGCACGTCTTCTGGGACGAGCTGTTCGTGCTGCCCTTCCTCACCCTGCGCCTGCCCGAGGTCGCCCGCGCGATGCTGCTGTACCGCTGGCGCCGGCTGCCGGCCGCCCGCGCCGCCGCGCGGGCGGCCGGACGGCGCGGCGCGATGTTCCCCTGGCAGAGCGGCTCGACCGGCCGGGAGGAGTCGCAGACGCTGCACCTCAACCCGCGGTCGGGCCACTGGCTGCCCGACGACTCGGCGCTGCAGCGGCACATCGGACTGGCCGTCGCCTACAACACCTGGCGCTTCCACGAGGCGACCGCCGACACCGGCTTCCTCGACGCCCACGGCGCGGAGCTCCTCCTGGACGTCGCGGCGTTCTTCGCCGACCTCGCCACCTACGACCGCAGCGACGACCGCTACGACGTCTGCGGCGTGATGGGACCCGACGAGTACCACGACGCGCTGCCGTGGCGGGACCGGCCCGGGCTCGACGACAACGCCTACACCAACGTCATGACCGCCTGGACGCTGGCGCGGGCGCAGGACTGCCTCGCCCTGCTCGCCCCGCGGCGGCAGGCGGAGCTGCTCGACCAGCTGGGCCTGGGCCGGGCCGACCTCGAACGGTGGGAGCACGTCTCCCGGAAGCTGCGGCTGTGCTGGCACGACGACGGGGTGCTCAGCCAGTTCCGCGACTACGACCGGCTCGAGGAGTTCGACTGGGACGGCTACCGCCGCCGCTACGGCGACATCAGCCGGCTCGACCGGATCCTCGAGGCCGAGGGCGACTCGACCAACCGCTACAAGCTGTCCAAGCAGGCCGACGTCCTCATGCTGTTCCAGCTCCTGACGGCCGACGAGTTCTACGCGGTCCTGGACCGGCTCGGCTACCCCCACGACCGGCAGACCATCCCCCGCACCATCCGCTACTACCTCGACCGCACCTGCCACGGCTCGACGCTGTCGAAGGTGGTGCACGCGTGGGTGCTGGCGCGGGGGGACCGGCGCCGGGCGTGGGCCCACTGGCTGGAGGCGCTGGAGAGCGACGTCGCCGACGTGCAGGGCGGCACGACCGGCGAGGGCATCCACCTCGGGGCCATGGCCGGCACCGTGGACCTGCTGCAGCGGGCGTTCACCGGGCTGGAGACGCGCGGGGACGCGCTGGGGCTGGACCCGTACCTGCCGGACGCGCTCGCCGGCATGCGGTTCCGGCTGCGGTACCGGGACCACCCCGAGGTCGAGGTGGACATCACCCACGGCGAGGTCGTCGTCGGCGGTGACCTCCGACGGGCGGCCGTGCTGCCGCTGCGGGTCCGCGACCAGGACCACCAGCTGGACCCGCGCGGCAGCCTCCGCGTGCCGCTGACCCGGCGGCGCAACGGCCGCGGCACCTGAGCGCACCGTCCGTGCACGGCGGTGAGACGGCCCGCCGACCTCGCCCGGGCGACCGGAGGACCTCGGTCGGCGGCCCACCCCGGGACCAACGGGGGACCCTCGCGGGCCGCACGCCGGCGGGCGGGCACGCGGAGGACGGCTCTCGGAGGACGGCTACCCGTCCTGCGGCACGACGTGGGCGCTCCCCTGCGCCGGCAGGGCGGCGCCGGCCTCCACCGCCCGCGCCACCTCCGCCACCCGGTCCCGGAAGACCCGCCAGCGACGCTCGTTGTCGTGGACCAGCCGCGAGGACTCACAACACAGGTCGGCCGCGCGGGAGATCACCTCGGCCGCCGAGTGCACCCGACGGGGGGTGACCCGCGCGCCGGCCAGGTCGGCGCGCAGCGCGCCGGGGGTGAGGTCCAGAGCCTCGAGCATGTCCGCCGCACGGGCCAGCATCTGCCCGAGCAGCGACTGCACGTGCGCCGCGAGCCAGTCGTTGCTGATGATCCGGTTCCGCTCGCCCAGCACGTCAGCCAGTCCGTCCACGTCCAGGACCGCCGCGGCACCCTGCCAGGCGGCTTCCATCGCGGTGGCCAGCCAGCGCCCCCCGGCGACGAAGCCCTCGGCGTCGGCGCGGATCCCGGCGATCATCGCGGTGATCTCCGCCGGCCGCCCCTCCCCCTCGAGGAACAGCGCCCCGTCCAGGGCGATCGCCGCCTCGCTGTTGAGGTCGTCGGCCCCCAGGTAGGGACCGACCACGCCCCGCCGCGGCGTGGGTACGGCGGTGGCCCACCGATCACCCAGGGCCTGCAGCGTGCGGGCGTGCCGCTGCAGCCGCAGCGCCGTCTCCAGCGGGGAGGACGAGTAGAACCGCTCGTGCTCCCGGTGGACCCGCGGCTGGTCGAGGATCGCCTGCAGCACCGGAGACAGGGCCGCCGGACCGGCTCCTCCCGGTGTCCCTCCCGACGTCATGCGGCCACCCTCGCCCACACGCCTCCGCGCGGGTCAGTGCCGTTCGTCCCACGGCGCCCGGGCCCTGGCGCCGCACGGGCCCGGGCCCGCAGGACCATCGTCACTGGTCCGGTCCGGTGGCCGGGGAGTTCCGTGGCCCCAGGCGAGAGCGCGACGTGCGTCGGAGGGACGGCCATGACCACGACAGGGACGTCCCGCCGTGTCGATCGCGGCCGGCCGCTGCTCGGCCTGCGACACCGGCCCGGCCGGCTCGCGCGGGCGGTGTTCCGGTTGCCGCTGGCGGCCTACCGGCACGGCGCCGGGCCGGCGGTGGGCCGCACCTTCCTCGCCTTCACCCACCTCGGCCGCAGGACCGGCCGGCCGCACCAGACCGTCGCGATGGTCCTGCACCACGACCAGGCCACCGGCGAGGCCGCGATCTGCGCCGCCTGGGGACCGCAGACCGACTGGTACCGCAACCTGCGGGCGCACCCCGCCACGACGGTGCAGCCGGGCGGGGCCGCGTTCACCCCGCAGCAGCGCTTCCTCACCGACGAGGAGGCGTTCGACGTCGCCGTGCGGTTCCGCCGCGCGCACCCGCACCGGCTGCGCCTGGTCAGCAGCGTCCTCGGCTGGGGCGACCTGCGCGACGACGCCGCGGTGCGCGGGTTCGTCCGGACCCACCCGTTCGTCGCGTTCCGGCCGGCGGCGCAGTCGCCGGCCGACCTGCCCGGGACCACGCCGCACGGGCACGGTGAGGCCGGCGGCGGCCGGCCGCGCCGCCGGTAGGCCTGCACCGTGCGGTCGGCGTCGACCGCGGTGGCCACGCAGTGCAGCTCTCACGGCTGGGCCGGTCGGCGGCCGGCGGGAGCGGCCGCCGGCTGCTCCAGCCGGGCCCTGACGGCGGCCAGGTGCCGGTCCCACGTCCGGTGCACGTAGCGGCGCAGCAGCGGGGTCAGCGGACGCAGCGGCCCGCGCGGCCGCACATCGGTGCGCACGACCAGCCGCGCACCGGATCCGGCCGCCTCCACGCGGCCCTCGGCGTGGACGTCCAGCCGGGGCGACATGCTGTGCGCGGCCCAGGACCGCGGCGGGTCGAAGCCGGTGTAGGTGACGGTGCTGTCGCCGACGCCGTGCCCGAACCGCATCCGGAACCGTGAGCCGACGCCGACCGGCCCCTCGTCGAGCTGCTCGACCGCGAGCAGCTGCCGGTTCCACCCCAGCTCCTGGTGGGGATCGGTCATGAACGCGAACACCTCCGTGGGTGCGCGGTCGACGACGACGCTGTTCTCGACGACTCGCCGGGCGGCGCGCGGGGCGGCGCCACCGGCCGGCACGGACGGCAGGCGGACGCCGGACCGGGCCGCCTCGACGAGCGCGGTGGCCGACCGCTGCACACCCGTGGCGAGCACGTCGACGTCGTCGACGGCGGCGTCGGCGGTGATGCCGACGGAGAGGGTGCCGGTGTAGGACAGCGCAGCGACGCCCACGGGCACCCCGGCGGCGAGCGGTGCCACCGGCACGGCGTCCAGCAGCTGGGCTCCGGCCAGCCACAGCGGTCGATCGGGGCCGGGCACGTCCGTGACGAACAGGTTGACCCGCCCACCGGCGACGCGCCGCATCCACCGCACCGCCGGCCGCGCCAGGGGCAGGGGCAGTTGCAGGAGGTCGAGGACGTCGCCGCCGCCGGCGCGCAGCCGCTCCTTGCGCCGGGCCGTGTCGGCGTGGACGGCGGCCAGGCAGCGCAGCGGATCGGCCTCGCCGACCGGCAGGCCGACGACCAGCAGGCCGTCCGGCTGACCGGCGCCGCGCGCACCGACCGGCACCGAGGCACGCAGCACCAGGCCGTCGACGTCGTCGCCGCGGCCGGTGAGCAGGTCCCGCAGCCCACCGGTGACCGCGGTCAGCAGGAGGTCGTTGAGGCTCACCCCGAGCCGGTGCCCGGCCTCGCGCAGGTCGGGCAGCGGGAGCCGCACGACGGCCAGCCGGCGCCCCGGGCCGACCCCGCGCGACAGCGAGGTGACCGGCGCGCGGGTACGGAGGTCGGCCGCGGCGTCGGCCAGTTGCCGTCGGCGGCGGCGCACCCGGTCGAGGAGGGGCCGCGGCGGTCCGGCACCGGCGACCGCGGGACCCGGGAGGTTCCGCGCCGGTCCGGGGTTCTCCGCGGACTGCTCCGGTCCGCCGTCGAGCAGGGCCGCAGCGAGGGCCACACCGGCGAGGCCGCCCGCGACGACGTGGTGCACCACGACCAGCACCCCGAACCGCCCGTCGGGCAGGCCGTCCACGACCTCGGCGCGCCACAGCGGCCGGTCGTGGGCCAGGGGGCGCAGGACCGCCCCGGCGCACCAGTGCGGGAACGGCTCCCCGGCCGGCAGGCGGACCCCGGTGACGTGCCTGCCGGCGTCGAAGGCCGGATCGTCGGCCCAGTACGGCCGGCCGCGTCCGGAGCGGGTCCGCACCACCCGGCGCCGCAGCGCCGGCACCCGCGCGACCCGGCGCACGAGCGCTGACCGGACCCGCTCGAGGTCCAGGGTGTCGCCGCCGCGCCGGAACGGGGCGCCGTCGAACTCCCCGGCCAGGGCGATGTGGAACGGGACGGCCGGCTCGTCGACCCACAGGGTCGCCAGCTCACCCGGGGTCAACCGCGTGGGACGCACGGGACACTCCCTCCGTCTCGGGTGCGAGGTCCCGGCCGCGGCGTGGCGGCGGCCCGCGTCGACCGGGACCCGCCGGTGACGCCGACCGGCGAGACCTCGGCGTGGACCACCACGTACGGGCGGCGCCCGGCGCGGGACCGTCTCAGGCCCTCGGGGCCGCGTCGGCGACCTCGCCGAGCGCGCTCGCGAGCCGGTCCCGCGCCTCGGCGGCGACGGGGGCCAGCGCATCCCGGCCGGTCAGCCCGACCATGACGTCGGGGTCCATCGCCGAGACCCGGGTGGCGCCGTGCTCGTCGACCCGGACGACGACGTTGCAGGGCAGCAGCAGGCCGACGTCCGGCTCGGCCTCCAGCGCCCGGTGGGCCAGCGGCGGGTTGCAGGCGCCCAGGATCAGCTGCGGCGGCACCTCCACGCCGAGCTTCGTCCGCAGGGTCGCCGCGACGTCGATCTCGGTCAGCACGCCGAACCCCTGACCGGCCAGCGCGGCCCTGGTCCGCGTGAGCGCCTCGTCGAACGGGAGGTCGACCTCGACCGACATCCCGTACCCCGGGCCGTCCACGACCGGGTGCTCCTGCACCGTCCCGCTCACCGGTGGACCGCGACTTTCAGCGCACCGGAGGCGACCGGGTCGGCGAACAGGTCGTAGGCCGCGGGCACCTCGTCGAAACCGAAGCGGTGCGTGACGATGCGGCCGGCGTCGAGCTTCCCGGCCTGCAGCATCCGCAGCAGCATCGGCGTGGTGTTCGTGTCGACCAGGCCGGTGGTGATGGTGACGTCACGGATCCACAGGTCCTCGAGGTGCAGCGTCGTCGGCTTGCCGTGCACGCCGATGTTGGCCACCCGCCCGCCGGGCCGGACCACGTCCACGGCGAGGTCGAAGGTCGCCGGGATGCCGACGGCCTCCATGCCGACGTCGGCGCCCAGCCCGCCGGTCAGCTCCCGCACGGTGCCGACGACGTCGTCGTCGGGCGAGAGGACGAGGTCGGCACCGAGCTCGGTGGCCGCGGCCCGGCGCGCCTCGACCGGGTCGACGACGACGATCCGCTGCGGGGTGTAGAAGCCGGCGGTCATGATCACGGCCAGCCCGATCGGGCCCGCGCCCACGATGACCACGGTGTCCCCCGGCCGCACCCCGCCGTTGAGCGCGCCGACCTCGTAGGAGGTGGGCAGGATGTCGGCCAGCATCAGCGCCGCCTCGTCGGCGACCCCCTCGGGCAGCCGGTGCACCGAGCTGTCGGCGAACGGGATGCGTACTGCCTCGGCCTGCACGCCGTGGGTGGTGTGCCCGAGGATCCAGCCCGCGCTCCGGCACTGTCCGTACCGGGCCTCCCGGCAGTAGCGACACCGGCCGCAGGCGGTGATGCACGAGACGAGCACCCGGTCGCCGGGACGGACGGTCCGCACCCCGGGGCCCACCTCCGTGACGGTGCCGACCGCCTCGTGGCCGAGGATCGTCCCCGGGGCCACCTCGGGCACGTCGCCCTTGAGGATGTGCAGGTCGGTGCCGCAGATGGTGAAGCCGTCCACGCGCACGACGGCGTCCTCGGCGTCCTCGATGCGCGGATCGGGGACGACCTCCCACGACCGCTTGCCGGGACCGTGGTAGACGAGCGCCTGCATGACCTCTCCTCCCGCTGTCGGAGCACCCAGTCCAGCGCGGGGGACCACCGGACCGGAGTGCCGAACGTCCCGCGTGGCAGGGACGCACCGCCTGCTCGGCGGCCGGCGGGCGCGCGGGACCGACGGCCCGGCCCGGCGGTGCTCTCGGACTCTCCACGCCGCGCCGCCGCCGCCCGACCATCGACGGCACGGGACCCGCACGTGCCCGCTCAGGTCCCGAGGAGGTCCGTCATGACGTCCACCGGCCGCAGCGCCCGAGCACGCCGCCCGGCAGCCGACCCGGCGACGCGGTCGCACCGATCACTCCGCTGGGCCGACCTGAGCCCCCGCCGGAAGGGGGTGCTGCTGGCCCTCGGCTCGGTCCAGCTGTCCCTGGCGGTCGCGGCCTGGACCGACCTCGCCCGCCGCCGCCCCGACCAGGTGCACGGCCGGAAGGCCGTCTGGGCGGCGGTCATCGCCGTCAACTGGGTCGGTCCCCTCGCCTGGTTCCGCTGGGGCCGGCGTCGCTGAGCGGCCCGGCCGACGGCGCCGCCCGGACGGACACGCTCGAGGAGGAGCGCTGTGAGACCCACGTGGAGGGACGCCCTCGCCACCCTGCTGGTCGCCGCGGCCGTCCTCGCCTACGTCGCCCACCTGGTCGGCGACGACCTCCCGCTGCTGCGCGACCCACGGGGCACGGGGGCAGTGGTCCTGGTGCTCGGCGTCGCGGCGGCCCTGGTCCCCGGCCGGGCCGTCCGGCGGTCGCGGACGAACAACCGGGTCGCCCTGACGACGGGTGCGGCCGGACTGGTCCTCGGGATCGCCACCGTCTGGGTGGGCACCAGCGAGGAGCTGCTGTGGTCCACCGTGGCGTTCCCCGTGGTGACCTGGGGTCTCGGCGAGGTGGCTGCCCTCGACGCCTGGCCGCCCACCCGGCGGCAGACCCCGGCGGCCCGGTGACCCGCACCCGGTGACAGGGGCCGTTGGCCCCTGCCCCTCCGGGCAGTGCGCCCGTGCCCGGACCCCGGCGCCCCGTCGAGACTCGACGGCCCCAGCCCGGACACCACGGTCGAGGAGGGCCCATGGACGTCGGTGCGATCGTCAACGGAGCACGGGACGCGATCACCGTGAAGCGGGTGTTCGCCGAGCCCTACGAGAAGGACGGCGTCACCGTGATCCCCGCTGCCAGCATCGGTGGAGGCGGTGGAGGCGGCGCCGGGCACGACGACTCCGGACAGGAGGGGCAGGGCGCGGGGTTCGGCCTGGGAGCCCGTCCGGCCGGGGTGTACGTGATCAGGAACGGGGAGGTGACCTGGCAGCCGGCGGTCGACGTCAACCGGCTGGGCACGGTGGCCGGCCTGGTGCTCGTCGTGCTGCTGGTGACCCGGTCCCGCGTCCTCCGTGCGCAGGTGCGATCCCGCCGTCGCCGGCGCGGCAACTGACCCGCGGGTCCCGGTCCACCCCGCAGCACGGCGGCGGGGGCCTCCGGTCGGCCCGCCTGGAGCGGTGCGTCTCCGCGCACCCACTGCCGGCTCACCGCGGCTGGCGGAACAACCCCCGCCACCGGCGACGGGCGACGGGGCCCGGCTCCCCCGGGCCGTCGTCGGCGACGAGCTCGTAACGGTGCCCGTAGGTGTCGATCACCGCCTGGAACGCAGCGACGACCGGGATGGCGACCAGCGCACCCATGCCCCCCAGCAGGCTCGCGCCGACGATGACCGAGCCGAGGGCGACCGCCGGGTGCACGTGCACCGTGCGCGCGGTGATCCTCGGTCCCACCAGGTAGTTCTCCACCTGCTGGTACGCGGCGCCGAACACCACGACCCACAGCGCGTCCGACGGCTGGCCGGCGAGTGCCACGACGGCAGGCAGGCCGATCGCGAGATAGGTCCCCACGGTGGGGATGAACTGCGAGACCAGCCCGGTCCAGAGCGCGAGCGGCAGCCAGAACGGCACCCCCAGGAGCAGCAGGAAGACGGCCGTGACGAAGGCGCTGAGCAGGGCGAGCAGCAACCGGGAGAACACGTACCCGCCGGTCTTCTCCACCGCGATGTCCCAGACGGTCGCGATGACCCGCTGCTGCCGGGGCGGGAACCGGCGGGAGACGGTGTCCCGCAGGGCAGGTGCCTCGGCGGACATGTAGTAGGCGAACAGCAGGAACGTCAGCGCCTGGAAGACCGCCCCGATCACCGAGGTCACGAACCCGACGACGCCGGGCGTGAGGTCCTGCACGACCTGCTGGACCCGCTCGGGGGTGAGCTGCAGGGAGTCGACGACGTCGTCGGCCTGCAGCGTGGTACCGAACGTCCCGTTGGCCGCCTCCACCACGTCGCGGACGACCTCGGGCAGCGAGCTCACCAGACCCGCGAGCTGGTCGACCAGCAGGGTGCCGAACGCGGCCACCAGGCCGACCCCGACGAGCACCACGCCCAGCATGACCAGGCCGGTGGCGGCCCCGCGGCGCAGCCCCCGCCGGGTCAGGGCGTGCACGGCCGGCTCGATGCTGATCGAGAACATCCAGGCGAGGAACACCAGACCCAGGAAGCCACGCAGGTGGGTGAACGCCCAGCCCGCCACCTGGTAGGCGGCGACGGCGAGCAGCGCCAGCAGCAGGACACGGCGCAGCCAGGGCGGCTCGGCACCCCAGCGGCTCGGGGCATCGCCGTCGGGGACCGGCGGGGACGGGACGGCCTCCGACTCCCGCCCGTCCGCCGCGTCTGGCACGTCGCTCGCCGGCACGTCGGCACGGTAGAGCGGCACGCGACCCCAAAGGCGTGCCGGAGGTCCCGGGACGGCTGCCGCACGTCCCAGGGCTCCCCGTCCCCGGGGCTCGTCGCTCAGCCGCCGGGCGTGGACTGCAGGTCGGTCCGCAGCCGGACGTGGAGCGCCCGGAACGGCAGCCCGTGGGCGCCGGGCTCGGTCCAGTCGACGTGCACGACCTGCCCCGCCCGCAGCGGGCCGCCGGTCACCACGGAGGCCTCGGCCCAGCACTCCCCCGGCGGGTCGGCCAGCTCGATGACGGCACCACCGGCGTCCGCGTCCCACCGGACGACGCTGCCGGTGGTGCTCCCGCTGCGTTCCATGCCGCCAGGCTGCGCCCCGCGGGCGCCCGCGACAAGGCGGTCAGCGGGTGCTGCGCCGCTCGACGACCGCCCACGACGGCTCGGGCCCCGGCGGGTCGCCGAGGACCAGCCGGGCGCAGCGGCGGCCCTGGTCCTGCAGCGACTGGGCGACGGTCGTGAGCCCGGCCGCGGCCGCGCCCGGCCCGTCGTCCCAGCCGGTGACGGCGAGCTCGCGCGGCACCGCGAGCGGGGTCGCGCGCAGCACCGCCAGGGCCAACTCGTCGCTCATGGCCAGCACGGCGTCGGTGCCGGGCGGGATCCGGCCGAGCGCCCGCTCGGCCTCGGCGCCGTCGTTGCGCGCGAGGACCACGACCGGGACGGCGGCCCAGTCCAGCCCGGCGGCGGTGACCGCGTCGCGGTAGCCGGCGAGCCGGGCGCGCGTGACCGGGAAGGCCGCCGACGCCGGATCCGGGCCGGAGGCGACGTGCGGCTCCCGGCGGCGGTCGACCGGGAACGACAGCACCGCGGGCCGGGTCGCCGACCGGACCCCGACCGCGCCGACGGCCGCGGCGGCGGCGCGGTCGTCGACGGTCACCAGGTGCAGCCCCTCGACCGCCGGCCCCCCGTGCACGGCGACCGGCAGCCCCGACGCGGCGACCGCCCCCAGAACCGGGTCGTCGTCCGCCGTGGTCCACACGACGAAGCCGTCGACCGCGGCCTGCCGGACCCGGTCCACGTCGCTGGGTGCCCCCGAGACGGGGATGAGCGTGAGCCCCAGCCCGTGGTCGGTGCAGACGTCGGCGATCCCGGCGAGGAACGCCGTGGCCTGCGGGTCGGAGAACGCGTAGGCGAGGTGCTCGCCCAGCACGACGCCGAGGTTGCCGGTGCGGCCCCGGCGGAGGTTGCGGGCGGCCGCGTCCGGGCCGGGGTAGCCGAGCCGCGCGGCCGCCGCCAGCACCCGCTCGCGGGTCGCCGCGGCGACCCGGTCGGGCCGGTTGTAGGTGTAGCTGACCGTCATCACCGAGACGCCGGCGGCGCGGGCGACATCGGGCATCGTGGTCCTGCGCGACACCGCCGGAGCCTAGCGTGTGTAACGTTACGAGCAATGACGGCCAGTCGACCGGCGTACCTGTCCTTCGCGGCCTTCGGCGCGCTGTGGGGCACCTGGGGAGCCGCCCTGCCGGCGGTGCGGGACGCCGCCGGGGTGGACGAGGGGGACCTGGGCCGGGCCCTGCTCTGCATCGGCGCCGGCGCCCTGCCCGCGATGCTGCTGACCGGCCGCGCGGTCGACCGCCGCGGCGGCCGGGTGGTGGCGCTCGCCCTCGTGCTCATGGCCGTGTGCGGGGTCGCGGTGGCCGCGGCCGCCCGCAGCGGGACGTCGCTGGCGGTGCTGCTGCTGGCGCTCGGCGCGGCGTCGGGCGCGGCCGACGTCGGGATCAACGCGGTGGCCGGAGCGGCCGAGCGGACCGCGGACCGGCCGGTGCTGACCCGGGCGCACGGGGTGTTCTCGGCCGCGGTGGTGGTCTCCAGCCTGGCCACCGGCGCGATCGTGGCGGCCGGGTTGCCGGTGGCCGTGGCGTTCGGGCTGGTCGTCGTCGCCGCCGCGGGAGCCGGGGCGTCGCTGTGGCCGGTGGGACCGACGGCCGGCCTCGGGCCCACCGACCCGTCCTCGGGCGGTCCGGGCGGGCGGGCGTGGGTCCTGCCGCTGGTCGCCGTCGGGCTGGTCGGGGCACTGGGCTTCGCGGTGGAGAACGCCCACCAGAGCTGGGGTGCGGTGTTCCTCGCCGACGAGCTGGCGGTGCCCGACGGCCTGACCGCGGCCGCGCCGGCGGTGTTCGCCACGGTGGCGGCCCTGACCCGTTTCGCGGCCGGGACCTCCCCCCGCCTGCCCGCCTGGCTGCTGCTCACCGCGGGCGCGCTCGCCGCCACCGCCGGGTCGGTGGCGCTGGCCCGGTCGACCACGGTGGCCGCCGCCCTGGCCGGCCTGGCGCTGGCTGCGGCCGGGACCTCGGTGCTCTTCCCCACCCTGCTGCGGGAGTCGCTGCGGGGAGTCCGGCCGGAGGTGCGCGGGCGGGCGACCTCCGCCGTCGCGACGACCGCGTACCTGGGCTTCCTGCTGGGGCCGGTCGTCGTCGGCGTGCTGGCCGACGCCGCCGGGCTGCGGACGGCGGTCCTCGGGGTCGCCGCCCTGGCCGCCGTCACGACCGCGCTGGCGTGGCCGGTCGCCCGGTGGGCCGCGCGGACGGCGGCCCGCGCCCCGGCCGGTGCCGCGCACTGAGCACCAGGCACACCCGTCCCACCCGACCGCAGGGACGTCCGGTCGCGGCGTCCGCCCGCCGATCGGAGGAGCGTGGCCCGAGCGCACCCCTCCGTCCTGATCACCGGCAGCTCCTCCGGCCTCGGCCTGGAGACCGCCGTCGAGCTGGCCGGCCGCGGGTGGCAGGTCGTGGCCTCGATGCGCGACCCGCAGCGGCGGACGGCGCTCGACGCCCGGGCACGGGAGGCCGGCCTCGACCCGCTCGACGTGGTCGCGCTCGACGTCACCGACCCGGACTCGGCCAAACGGGCGGTCGAGGAGACCCTCGAGCTGACCGGCGGGCGGCTCGACGCGCTGGTGGGCAACGCCGGCACCGCCTCGGGCGGCGCCTTCGAGGACACCGACGAGGGCGAGTGGCAGCGGGTCCTCGACACCAACCTGCTCGGCGGCATGCGGCTGGCCAAGCTGGTGCTGCCGGTCATGCGGCGGCAGCGGGCCGGGCGGCTGCTGTTCGTCTCCAGCGACTCGGCGCGCTACGGCAACCCGGGCCTGTCGCTGTACTGCGCGTCCAAGTGGGCGCTCGAGGGCTGGGCCGAGTCACTGGCCTACGAGGTGGAGCCCTTCGGCGTACGGGTGGTCCTGGTGGAGCCGGGCAACTACGACACCGCCATCTGGTCGACGACGCCGCGCGTCACCGCGCCGGACAGTGCGTACCGCGGCCTCCTGGAGGCGGTCGAGCGGTTCGTGCAGGACGAGCACCTCCCGCGCTCCCGCGACCCGCGCGAGGTGGCCCGGGCCGTCGCCCGCGCCCTGGCGGCGGACCGCCCGCCGTTCCGGGTGCCGGTCGGCCCCGACGCCCGCCTGGCCGCCGTGCTGGGACGGCTCCCCTACCGGGTGACGGCCACGGCGGTCCGGCGGCTCACCGGCCTGCACCGCTGGCGGCCCTGACCGGTCCGCCTCACCCGCTCGCGACCGGGGCGCCGTCCCGGACCGCCCGCAGCGCCTCGGCGTAGGCGGCGGGGTCGACGTCGCCGAGCAGCAGCCGCTGCAGGAGGAAGCCGATCACCGTGGAGAACATCGCCGCGCCCAGGTGCAGCGGGTCGGCGCCGGCCGGCAGCCGCCCGGCCGCCTGCCCCCGCCGGGCGACCTCGACGAAGTACCCACGGATGGTGCGGTAGGCCCGGTCGACGACGGCGTGCACCGCGGGGTTGCGCAGCGCCTCCCCCCACGCCTGGACGGCGACCCGCGTGACGTCGACCGGCTCGCGTGCGGCGACGTCGGCCACCATCCGGACCGCGGCGGCCACCGCGTCGACCGGGTCGGGTGCGGCGTCCTCCTCGAGGAGCGCCTCGAACCGGACCGCCGCCTCCCCGAGGATCCGGTCGACGATGGCCGCGATGAGCTCGTCCTTGCTGCGGAAGTACCGGTAGACCGCGCCGGCCGACATCCCGGAGGCCGCGATGACGTCGGCCATCCCGGTGGCCTGGAAGCCGTTGGCCGCGAACCGGGCGGTGGCCGCGTCGAGGATCTGGTCGCGGCGGGCGGCGAGGTGGGACTCGGGGACGCGGGGCATGCCTCCAGAGTAAAACGAACGACCGTTCTTGACGAGTGCGGGACTCCGGAGCACACTCGGCCAGGTAAGCGAACGGTCCTTCGTTTTACAGGAGCGGTCCCCATGTCCACGTCCGCACCACCGCCTCCCGCCCGCAGGTCCGCCACGTCCGCGACCGCCGCCGTCGCCGTCGTCGCCGTCCTGCTCACCGTCGTCCTCACCGCCTTCGCGTGGCCGGCCGTCCGGTCGGCGCCGCACGACCTGCCGCTCGCCGTCGCCGGGCCCCCGGCCGCCACGGAGCAGGTGACCGCAGCCCTCGACGCCGCGGCGCCCGGCGCCTACGACGTCCGTCCGCTCGACGGCGAGCCCGCCGCCCGGGCGGCCATCGAGGACCGCGAGGTGTACGGCGCGGTGGTCGTCGACGCCGGCGGGCCGCGTCTGCTCGTCGCCTCGGCCGCCTCCCCGACCGTCGCGAACTCCCTGCGCCAGGTCGCCACCGGCCTCGGGGCGGCGACCGGGACACCCGTGCCGGTGGAGGACGTCGTCCCCGCGCCCGAGGCGGACCCGCGCGGAGCCGGGCTGGCCGCCGCCGCGCTGCCCCTCGCGCTGGGCGGCATCGTCACCGCCGCCCTGACCTCGCGACTGGTGCGCGGCCGCGCCCGGCAGGTCGCCGCGGCGCTCGCCGCGGCGGTGGCCGGCGGCATGGTCACCGCGACCGTGCTGGGCACCTGGCTCGGCGCGGTCGAGGCCGGGTGGTGGACGACGTCGGCCGTCGTGGCGTTCGGCATCGCGGCGACCGCCCTGGTGCTGCTGGGCCTGCACGACCTGCTGGGCACGCCGGGACTCGCACTGGGCGCGGCGACGACGGTCCTGCTGGGCAACCCGCTGTCCGGTCTGGCCGGCGCGCCGGAGCTGCTGCCGGGCGCCTGGGGCACGGTGGGCCAGTGGCTGCCGCCGGGGGCGACCGGGACCCTGCTGCGCGCCACCTCGTGGTTCGACGGCGCCGGGGCGGGCTCCGCGCTGCTCGTGCTCACCGCCTGGTGCCTGGCCGGCCTGCTCCTGCTCGGCGCCGGCGCGGCCCGCGCCCGCCGGGCCCGGCCGGACGCACCGGCCCCCGCCGCCCGGGAGGCCGTACCGGTCTGACCGCCGTGCCGGCCGGGACCGCGAGGGACATCCTCGGGACGTGCGCCGCCCCTCCCCCCTGGTCTCCTCCGCCGTGCCCGTCGTGCTCACCGCGCTGGTGGGCACGGCGGGCACCGACGTCGGCTCGGACTGGTACCGGCGGCTGGACACGCCGCGCTGGCAACCGCCCGGCCCGGTGTTCGGGATCGTGTGGACGGCGCTGTACGCGCTGGTCGCCGTGGCGGGGACCCGCACGCTGCGGCGGGCCGCCACCGACCGGCGGAGCTGGTCGGGCGCCTTCGCGGTCAACCTGGTGCTCAACGCCGGGTGGCCGTGGGCGTTCTTCCGCGCCCGCCGGCCGTGGCCGGCAGCGGCGGAGGCGGCACTGCTCGCCGTCTCGACCGCCGACCTCGCCCGGCGGTCGGCGCGGATCGACCGGACGGCCGGGCTGGCGCTGCTCCCCTACGCCGCGTGGACGGCCTTCGCCACGGCGCTGAGCACCGAGATCGCCCGCCGCAACCGGGGCTGAGCGGCCACCCCGTGGCGGGAGCAGCGGACTCGACGCGCGGGCTCCCGTAGACGGGGCGGAACCGTCCGGGTCACCATGTCCCACCCGGTCGTCCGGCAGCTCAGGGGGGAGCGCAGTGGACAGGTCACGGCGAGGGATCCGCTCGGCCCGCCTCATCCCGGCTGTCGGAGCGAGCGCCTGTGCGCTCGGGGTGGCGGCGGCCCTGTCCGCGACGTCGGCCGTCCCCGGCGCGGAACGGGGCGGAGAGGACACCGCGCCGGCCGGCGACGTCTACCGCCCCACGCCCGAGCCGGCATCTGGCGCCGGGCCGCTCGCCCTGCCGAGCATCGGCGTGCTCGCCCCCGGGTTCGAGGAGGGGTGGGCACCCGCGCCGCCGGAGGCGCCGGTGGTCGACTGGGCGGCCCTGGTGCCCCAGGACCCGTTCCCGCCGTTCACCGAGGACCTGGACCGGTACCTGCGCGCCGAGGCGACCGCCGGGACGACGACCGCTCCCGCGGCCGGTCTCCCGAGCACGCCGGCGGCCGCGCCCTCGACCGGGACCTACACCACGTCGCCGCCGTCGCCGACCGCTGCGCCGTCCACCGCGGCACCGTCGACCACGCCGTCGACCACCGCGCCGTCGACCACCGCGCCGTCGACCACCGCGCCGTCGACCACCGCGCCGTCCACCACGGCACCGTCCACCACGGCACCGTCCACCACGGCACCGTCCACCACGGCACCGTCCACCACGGCACCGTCGACCACGGCACCGTCGACCACGGCACCGTCGACCACGGCACCGTCGACCACGGCACCGTCGACTGCGGCACCGTCCACCACACCCACGGGGTCGACGACGCCGTCCACCACACCGCCGCCGTCCACCACGCCGGCGCCACCCACCACGCCGCCGACCACCACGCCGCCGACCACACCGCCGCCGACCACACCGCCGCCGACCACACCGCCGCCGACCACACCGCCGCCGACGCCCGATCCGACCCCGGAACCCACGCCGGAGCCCACGCCGGAACCCACGCCCGAGCCCACCCCGGAACCCACGCCCGAGCCCACCCCGGAACCCACGCCGGAGCCGACCCCCGAGCCGACACCGGAGCCGACGCCGGAACCCACGCCCGAGCCCACCCCGGAACCCACGCCGGAGCCGACCCCCGAGCCGACACCCGAGCCGACGCCGGCGCCCCAGCCCGCTCCGGCGCCGGCGCCGGCGCCCGAGCCCGCTCCGGCGCCGACGGCCGAGCCCACCGAGCCGGCGTGCGAGGTGCCCGCGCCCGCGGACCCGGCGGCCACCCCGCCGCCCCCGCCGGCGACCGACCCCGTGACCGGCGAGCCCGTGCCCTGCACCCCGGCCGAGCCCGCGCCGGCCACTCCCTGACCCGGGCGCGCTACCGGCGCAGGTCGGTGGCGTACCAGACCTCGCGCAGCCGGTGGCCGGCCCACTCGCGCTCGAGCACCTCACCCGTCGGGCGCCAGCCGGCCCGCTCGTAGAACGCCCGCGGACCGGTGTTGCGCTCCTCGGTGCGCAGCCGGGCGCGGTCCCACCCGGCCCGGCGGAGGCGGTCGAGGACGGCGGCCAGCAGCGCGCGCCCCGTGCCCCTCCCCTGCTCGACGGGGTCCACGTAGAGCAGCGTCACCTCGCCGGTGGCGTCGTCGGCCCGCGCGAAGCCGACGACGGCGCCGCCGCGCTCGGCCACCAGGAACCCCGGCGCGGTCACCCGCTCCCGCCACAGCGGCACGTCGGGCTCGGCCAGGACGTCGCCGAGGAAGGACGACCAGGCCGCCCGCCCCGCGCGCGCCTGCACCGCGGCGACCGCCGCCGCGTCCCCCGGCTCCGCCGGCCGGATCACCACCTCGTCCACCGCGGCAGTGTGACCCCGGCGAGCGGGCGCGGGTCCGCCCGGACGAGGATGAGCCGTGCCCATCGACGTCACCACCACCTACCCCGCCGACCCCGAGCGCGTCCTCGCCGTCCTCACCGACGAGTCCCTCCTGCGCGAGGTCGCCCAGGCCCTGGAGGCGCAGGTGCAGGAGGTGTCGAGCCGCACGGAGGGAGCCGGCACCACCACGCGGATGCGGCTGTCGGCGCCCACGACGGGCATCCCGCCGGTCTTCGCCCGCTTCGTCGGCAGCACCGTGCCGGTCTCGCAGGTCACCACCTGGCGCCCCGACGGCGACGGCGGCTACCGCGGCGACCTCGACCTGCGCGCCGAGATCATGGGCCGCGAGGCCCGGGTCACCTGCGCCCGGCGGCTGACGCCCGCGGACGGCGGGACCCGCGCCACGGTCACCGGCGACGCGAAGGTCGACGCCCCGCTCATCGGCCGGCAGGCCGAGGCGGCCGTGCGCGACCTGGTCACCCAGGTCGTGCTGCGCCGCGAGCACGAGGTGCTGCAGCGCCGCCTGGGCGAGGGCGGCTGAGCGTCACCCGGCGAGCCCGGCCAGCGCGCGCACTAGCACCTCGCGGGTGTCGGCCGGGTCCACGACGTCGTCCACCTCGAACGCCGACGCGACGTTGAGCGCCCGCCCCTGCGCGTAGGACTGCGCGACCAGCTCGGCGAACCGGGCCTCGCGGGCGTCGGCCGGCAGCGCCTCCAGCTCGCGCCGCGCCCCGAGCCGGACGGCGCCCTCCAGGCTCATCGGCCCGAACTCGCCGGTCGGCCAGGCCAGCGTGAGCAGCGGGGCCTGCAGGTCGCCGCCGAGCATCGCCATCGCCCCCAGGCCGTAGGCCTTGCGCAGCACCACCGCGAGCAGCGGCACCGGCAGCTGCGCCCCGGCGACGTAGAGCCCGCCGAAGCGCCGCACGGTGCCGGTGCGCTCGGACTCCGGGCCGACCATGAAGCCGGGGGTGTCGACCAGCGACACCACCGGCAGCCCGGCCGACCCGCACAGCCGCAGGAACGCCGCCGCCTTGTCCGCCGACTCGCCGTCGATCGCGCCGCCGAGGTGCCGCGGGTCGTTGGCCAGGAACCCCACCGGCCGCCCGCCCAGCCGGGCGAGGGCGGTGACGATCCCGCGGCCGAACGCGGGGCGCAGCTCCAGCACGCTGCCGGCGTCGGCGAGCGTGGTGACCACCGGCCGCACGTCGTAGCTGCGCACCCGGTTGGCCGGCAGCGCCGTCCGCAGCGACCGCTGGTCGGCGGCCTCCCCCGGCTCGACCCGCCCGGCCAGCAGCCCGACCGCGCGCCGGGCGGCGGCGACCGCGGCGGCGTCGTCGGCGACCACGACGTCGACCACGCCGTTGGCCGCCTGCACCGCCGTCGGCCCCACGTCGCCGGGAGCGACGACGCCGAGGCCGCCGGCCTCGATCATCGCCGGGCCGCCCATGCCGATGCTGCTGTCCTCGGTGGCGACGACGACGTCGCAGCAGCCCACCAGCGCGGCGTTGCCGGCGAAGCAGTACCCGGAGACGACGGCGACCGTGGGCACCCTCCCGGCGAGGCGCGCCATCGTGGTGAACGTCGGGACGTCGAGCCGGGAGAAGCCACCGCCGTCGGTGTCGCCGGGCCGCCCGCCGCCGCCCTCGGCCACGAGCACCACCGGCAGCCCGCGCTCGGCGGCGACCTCGAGCAGCCGGTCGGTCTTGCGGTGGTTGGTGCGGCCCTGGGTGCCGGCCAGCACGGTGTAGTCGTAGACCAGCACCGCGCAGGGGACGCCGCCGACCTCGCCGATGCCGGTGACCATCCCGTCGCCGGGGGTGCGGGCGACCAGCTCCGCCAGCGACCGGCGCGCCCGCTGCGCGGCGATGCCCAGCTGCCCGTACTCGACGAAGGTGCCCTCGTCGACCAGCGCGGCCACCGTCTCCCGCGCGGTCATCCGCCCGGCGTCGTGCCGGCGGGCGACCACGTCGGGCCGGGCCGCGTCGAGGGTGGCGGCCCGCCGCTCGTGCAGCTCGGCGAGCTCGGGGCGGACCGCGTCCGGGTCGTCCTCGCCCGGCCTGCCGGCGGCGTCGTCGACCTCGCCGGCGAGGACCCCGCCGAGCACGGTCCCCGCGGTGACGACGTCACCCACCCGCGCCGTCAGGCCGGTGACCACGCCGGCGACCGGCGCGGCCACCACGTGCTCCATCTTCATGGCCTCGAGCACCAGCAGCGTGGCCCCGGCGGCGACGGCGTCGCCCTCGGCTGCGGCGACCTCGACCACCGCCCCCGACAGCGGTGCGGTGACCGGCAGGACGCCGTCGACGGCGGGCCCGGTGGGGTGCTCCGGGGCCGGCTCGGGCACCAGCTCGGCCAGGCGCGCGTCGACCAGGTCGGTGTCCGCCCGCCCCTCGGCGACCTCGGGCAGGGCGACCAGCGCGGCGAGCAGGCCGGCGGTGGTGGGCACGCCGGCGACGTCGAGCTCGGCCAGCGCCCGGGCGGCGCCGGCCAGCGCCCGCGGGAGGTCGCGGTCGTGCACGACGACCTTGGCCAGCAGTGAGTCGTAGCGGGGGCCGATCTCGGTGCCGGGCACCGCGGCGGTGTCCACCCGCACGCCGCGCCCGGTCGGCGGGACGAACCGCTCGAGCACCCCGGTGCCCGGCCGCACGGTGCCGTCGGGGAGCAGGGTCTCGGCGTTGACCCGCGCCTGGACGGCGGCGCCGCGGACCGGCGGCGGGGTCTGCAGCCCCAGGCCGGCCAGCGTCGCGCCCTCGGCCAGCCGGATGCCCACCTCCGCGAGGTCGAGGCCGGTGACCTCCTCGGTGACGGTGTGCTCGACCTGCAGTCGCGGGTTGACCTCGAGGAAGGCGACCTCGTCGCCGCGGACGAGGAACTCCACCGTCGCCAGCCCGCGCAGGCCCGCCGACCCGCACAGCGCCGTCGCCCACGCGGCGAGGCGGCCGCGCAGGTCGGCGCCGAGCGCCGGCGCGGGCGCCACCTCGACCAGCTTCTGCCGGCGCCGCTGCAGCGAGCAGTCCCGGTCGCCGAGGACCACGATCTCGGCGCCGTCGCCGGCCACCTGCACCTCGACGTGCCGGGCACCGGTGAGCAGCCGCTCGAGGTGGACGGCGCCGACGCCGAAGGCCGCCCGCGCCTCCGACCGGCAGCGCTCCAGGGCCGCGGGCAGCGCGGCGGCGTCGTGCACGGGCCGCATGCCGCGCCCGCCGCCCCCGGCGAGTGCCTTGACCATCACCGGGCCGCCGGCCAGGAAGGCCGCGGCCTCGTCGGGGCCGGGGTCGGCGCCGGTGGCGGCGAGCACCGGCACGCCGAGCCCGGCCGCGCGGTCGCGGGCACGGGTCTTGTCGCCGAAGAGCGCCAGCACGCCGGCGTCCGGGCCGACGAAGGTGAGCCCGGCGTCGGCGCAGGCTCGGGCCAGCCGCGGGCTCTCGGCGAGGAACCCCCAGCCCGGGTGCAGGCCGTCGGCACCGGCGCGCACGGCCGCGCCGACCACCGCGGCGACGTCGAGGTAGGCGGCCGGGCCGGTGCCGGGCAGCCGGACGGCGTCGTCGGCGCGGCGCACGTGCAGGCTCCCGGCGTCGTCCTCGGGAGCCACCGCCACGGTGGACAGGCCCAGCGCGGCCGCGGTCCGCAGCACGCGGACGGCGACCTCGCCGCGGTTGGCGACCAGCAGCCGGGTGACGCTCACGGTCGCCGGAGTCTAGGGAGCGCGCCGGCGCGATCCGGGGCAGGCTGCCGGTCATGACGACACCGCCGACCGAGCCCGACGCCCCCCAGCCGCGCGACATCGCCGTCGAGATGGAGACCCAGCAGGTCGCCGACGACCTCGAGGCGCGCAGCGACCCGGAGGAGCCGGCGAACCCGGCCTGAGCGGGGAGGACGCCGACCCGTCCCCGGGCGTAGCGTTCTCGTATGTCCGCCGAAACCGGGACCGGACGCCTGGTCGCCGGGCGTTACGCGGTGACCGAGACCATCGGGCGAGGTGGCATGGGCGTCGTGTGGCGCGCCACCGACCAGGTGCTGCGCCGGCCGGTCGCCCTCAAGGAGATCGTGTTCCCGGCGCACCTCAGCGACGAGGAGCGCGAGTCGCTGCGCCTGCGGACCCTGCGCGAGGCCCGCACGGCGGCCCGGCTGGTGCACCCCTGCGTCACCACCCTCTACGACGTCGTCGAGGAGGACGGCCGGCCCTGGCTGGTGATGGAGCTGGTCGAGTCCCGCAGCCTGCAGGAGATCGTGCAGCGCTCGGGTCCGCTGCCGTGGCGCACGGTGGCGCGCATCGGCCTCGACGTCCTCGACGCGCTGGAGGCCGCGCACGCGGCGGGGATCGTGCACCGCGACGTCAAGCCGGCCAACGTGCTCGTCGGCGCCGACTGCTCGGCGCACCTGACCGACTTCGGCATCGCGACGGCCACCGGCGACTCGTCGATCACCACGTCGGGCGCCATCCTCGGCTCACCGGCCTACATGTCGCCCGAGCGGGCGCGCGGCGAGGAGCCCGGGCCCGCCGTCGACCTGTGGTCGCTGGGCGCGACCCTCTACACCGCGGCCGAGGGCCGGCTCGCCTTCGACCGGCCCGAGCCGATGGCCACGCTGCTCGCCGTCGTCCAGGAGGATCCCGCGCCGGTCGAGCGGGCCGGTCCGCTGGCCCCGGTCCTGCACGGGCTGCTGACCCGCGACCCCGCCCAGCGGTGGGACGTCGCCCGCGCGCGGGCCGGCCTGCGGGACGCCCTCGCCGGCGCCGGGCCGGGACCGGCCTGGACGCCGCCCGCGCCCGGCGGTCCCCCGGCCGAGGGCGCGCCGTCGCTGGGCGGCCAGGTCGAGCGCTTCGACCTCGACGACCTGCGCGCCCTGGCCTCGGTCATCGGCACCGTCGCCCGCGACGCCCGCGACCAGGCCCGCTACCTCGCCGACAAGCGCCGGGAACGCAAGGAGCGCAGGGAGCGCAGGTCCGGGGAGCGGGCCGAGCAGAAGGCGCGCGCCGCCGCCCCGCCGACTCCCCCGCCGCAGGCACCGCCGCCCGCACCGGTGCGCGGCCGCGGGCGGACGGCGCCGCCCGCGCCGGGCCGGAGCCGGGGACGGGGACGGGCGGCACCGCCCGTGCCGCGGCGCCGGCGGTTCAAGCGGCGCTGGGTGGTCGTGCCGGTCGTCGTGACCGTGCTCGCCGTGCTGGCCGCCCTGGGCGGGGTGGTGGCGCTGCTCGCCGCCCTCCTCGGCTTCTGGTGATCAGCCCCGCTGGGCGAGGCGGGCGGGGTCGAGCCGGTGGGCGGCGACGTAGTACAGCGTGGCGCCCTCCGGCACGGGGGTGTCCCAGGAGGGGCTGACGACCAGGCCATCGGTGGTGCGCAGGGCGAGCACGGTGGCGCCGTGGTCGCGGCCGAAGGCGGTCTGCCAGTCGCCGAAGGCGCGGTGCGACAGGCCGGCCGGCACCCGCACGGAGTAGGTGTTGCCGTGCCCGCCGGCGGTCATCAGCTCGTTGTAGACCGCGGTGAGCCCCGGGTCGGCCGCCTCCTCCGAGAGCAGGAACGGCATGTGCCACTGCACCACCTGCACCCCGGGGTTGACGTAGCGCAGGGTGACGCGCCGGCCGAGGTCACGCACCGCGGCCACCATGTGGACGTCGGGGTTGGCGTGGTCGACGGCGACCGCGATGGCGAGCGTCTCGTTGTCGTCGCGGCCGTCGATCACGACCGTGCGGGCGCGGGCCACCCCGGCCCGGGTCATGACGTCGGCGTGCGTCAGGTCACCGCGGACGAAGGAGACCGCCGGCTCCTCGGGCATCGGGTTGACCGGGACGTCGTCGTGCGCGCACAGCGCGATCCGCGTGCCCGGCTCGACGGTCAGCTCGGCGACGATCCGCTCGGTCCGCCCCGGCGTGTAGCCCAGGACGACGACGTGGTCCCGGAGGTCCAGGCCGACCACTCCTCTCAGCCGCTTGCCCCGCGTGGTCTGCAGGGCGGTGGCCAGCTCGGTGAACAGCAGGGTCAGCGTGACGATCCCGCCGACGATGACGTAGGCGCCGACGACCCGGCCGCCGAAGGACACGGGGAACTGGTCGCCGTAGCCGACGGTGGCGGCGGTGACGACGAAGAACCACCAGTAGTTGGCCGGGGCGGCCAGGCCGCTGTCGGCCGGCTCGACCAGCGCCATCGCCGCCCAGCTGGTCAGGAAGACCAGGAGGGCGACGGCGAGCGGCAGGCGCCAACCCGACAGCCGGGTCCGGAGGGAACGCAGCAGCCGCTGGAGCAGGAACGGCAACGCGGGACTCCCTCGGACGGCGGGTGGACACCGCAACCTACCGTCGGGCCGCCGCCGCGGGCGTCCCCCGCGAGCGGGACGGGTAGCGCCGGGGCATGCGCACCTCCGACCTCCTCCGGTACGCCTACGCCCAGATCGGCGAGACGCTGCACCGCGCCCTCGAGGGCCTGTCCCCGGAGGAGCTGGCGCACCGGCCCGGTCCCGACGCCAACCCGGTCGGCTGGCTGGCCTGGCACCTGCTCCGCGTGCAGGACGACCACCTCGCCGAGGTCGCCGGCACGCCCGAGGTGTGGACGGCGCAGGGCTTCGCCGCCCGCTTCGGCCTGCCGGTCGACGACGCCGCCACCGGCTACGGCATGTCCCCGGAGGAGGTGGCCGCGGTGCGCGTGCCCTCCACCGAGTTGCTCCTCGAGTACGCCGACGCGGTGGCCGCCCGCAGCGACGGGTTCCTGGGCGGGCTGTCCGACGACGACCTCGACCGCGTCGTCGACGAGCGCTGGGACCCGCCGGTCACCCTCGGCGTGCGGCTGGTCAGCGTCCTCTCCGACGACCTGCAGCACGTGGGCCAGGCGGCCTACGCCCGGGGGCTGCTCGGCGCCTGAGCTCCCGCACGGGGTGGGGACCCGAGTGAGCAGTCGCGGTCGGCGACACGCGCCGCCACGCCGTGTCGAGCAGCCGCGAGTGCTCATCCGGCAGCGGGGGCTCCCAGCCCCGCACGCCCGGTAGCACACCCGGCAGGACGCCCGCTCCGCGCGTAGCGTCGGCGCGTGACCGAGACCGCGCGCACCGACTTCTACGCCCTCGAGGAGCTGCTCGACCCCGCGGACACCGAGATCCGGGACCGGGTGGCCGACTGGTGCGCCAAGGAGGTCACCCCGCGCATCAACGACTACTGGGAGCGCGCCGAGTTCCCCTTCGAGCTGGTGCCCGGCTTCGCCGCGCTCGGCATCGCGGGCGGCACGGTGCAGGGCTACGGGTCGCCGGGCATGAGCGCGGTGGCGGCCGGGCTGGTCGCCGCCGAGCTGGCGCGCGCCGACGGCAGCATCGGCACGTTCAACGGCGTGCACAGCTTCCTGGCCATGCAGTCGATCGCGCTGCTGGGCTCGGAGGAGCAACGCGAGCGGTTCCTGCCCCCGATGGCGCGGATGGAGAAGATCGGCGCGTTCGGGCTGACCGAGCCCCGGCACGGCAGCGACGCCGTCGCCCTGGAGACCAGCGCCCGCCGCGACGGCGACTGCTACGTCCTCGACGGCCAGAAGAAGTGGATCGGCAACGGCTCGATCGCCGACTACGTGCTCGTCTGGGCGCGCGGGGAGGACGGCCAGGTCGGCGGCTACGTCGTCGAGAAGGGCACGCCCGGGTTCACCGCGCGGGTCATGACCGGCAAGACGGCGCTGCGCGCGGTGTGGCAGGCCGAGATCACCCTCGACGGCGCCCGCGTGCCCGCGGAGAACCGGCTGGAGAACTGCCGGTCGTTCAAGGACGTCTCCACCATCCTCGACCGCACCCGCTACACCGTGGCCTGGCGGGCGCTGGGTGTCGCCATGGCCGCCTACGAGCTGGCGCTGGCGCACTGCCTGGGCCGCGAGCAGTTCGGCGCACCCATCGCCGGCTACCAGCTGGTGCAGGAGAAGCTCGCCACGATGCTCGCCGAGATCACGAACATGCAGCTGATGTGCTGGCGGCTGTCCACCCTCGCCGACGCCGGCCGGATGACCGCGGCGATGGCGTCGCTGGCCAAGCGGCACTGCTGCGCCACCGCCCGGCAGATCGTGGCCGACGCCCGCGACCTGTTCGGCGGCGACGGGATCCTGCTCGAGCACCACATCGCGCGGCACCACGCCGACATCGAGGCGATCTACACCTTCGAGGGCACCGACCACGTGCAGGCGCTCATCGTCGGCCGCGAGATCACCGGTCTGTCGGCGATCAGCGGTCGGCGGCGCTGACCGGGCGGGGGCTCAGCGCGCCCGGCTGAACTGCGCCGGACCGGCCTCGACCGACCGGGACAGGCCCGACAGCCGGCGGCACTCGGCGCAGCCGGCGGGCCCGGCGCCGACGTGGTCCCAGCGCCGTCCGCCCTCGACGTGGACGATCGCGCCGCACAGCGCCAGCTCGACCTCGCCGTCGAGCTCGGTGGGCGGGCGGTGCGCCTCGACGGCGTGCCAGGGCGCGCGCTGTCCGGCCGGCCGGCCCCGCGTCCACCGGTCCGGCCGGGCGAGCCCGGCCGCGTAGGACTCCACGGGCCTGCTGTGCCCCGCGTCCCGTCCCGCCGAAACCCGCGCGCGGGCGGCCCCGTCCCGTGGGTGTGCCCGGGCGGGGCTCGGGGAACGGTCGGGGCCTCCCCAGCCGCGGGGACCGAGCCCGACCAGCCGGGAGACACCGTGACCGAGACCCAGCGCGACGTGGTGGACCTGCTCAGCGCCGACCACCGCGAGTTCGACCGCATCTTCCAGGAGCTCGAGCAGCTCATGGGCAGCACAGACCCCGACGCGCTCGCCCGCAAGCGCGCCCTCGTCGACGAGGTCAGCATCGGCCTGGTCAAGCACTCCGTCGCCGAGGAGACGCAGGTCTACCCGCGGGTGCAGGAGGAGGTCGACGCCGAGGAGGCCGAGCGCGCCAAGCACGAGCACGACCTCGCCGAGCACACCATGAAGGAGCTCGAGCGGCTCGACCCGTCCGACGAGCGGTACGACACCGAGATCCGCACGCTGATCCGCGAGATCCGCACGCACGTCGAGCACGAGGAGGGCCGCATGTTCACCGAACTGCGGGCCTCGTTCGACCGGGCGGAGCTGGTGCGCATGGCCGAGCAGGTCGAGCGGATCAAGACGATCGCCCCCACCCGGCCGCACCCGGCGGTACCCAACGAGGGTCCCGTGCGGACGGCCCTGGGCCCGGTGGCCGCGCTCATCGACCACCTGCGCGACGCCGTCAGCGGGCGGGGCAAGCAGGACACCTGAGCCGTCCGGCACCGCCGTCGCCCTCCCGGCGTTACCGTCGGGAGGTCGACGCGGTGGGAGGGGTCTCCGGTGGAACCAGTCAGCCTGGTGGTCGGTGCGGCGCTGCTGGTCGCCGGGTTCGTGGCCGGGCGGCTCGGACGCCGCCGTCCCGCCGCTCCCCCGCCGAACCCGGTCCCGCTGTGCGGCTGCGGCCACGCGCTCAGCCAGCACGACACCGAGACCAACACCTGCTACGCCGAGCTGCGCCGCGACGCCTACGACAAGCGCGGCCGCTGGGCCGGTCACACCTGGGTGCCCTGCACCTGCCGGCAGTACGTCGGGCCGCGACCGATCGACGAGGTCTTCGTCCCGCGGATCCTCCCGCCGGCCGAGTGAGCCCGGCGGCGCCGCGTGTCCGGCGCCGCGTGTCGATCATCGGACCGGTTGTCGATCATCGGATGTGTGCCGCCCGCACCGGCGTGTCCGCGCGTGTCGCGTGCACCCATCCGATGATCAACACGGCGGCCGTCCGCCTCAGCGGTGCCGTGCCACCTCGGCGGACCAGTCGGGCGGGCCGGCGAGGTCGGTGAGCGCGGCGACGAGCGCGCGCACCCGGTCGGCGCCCAGCTCCGCCGCCAGCGCCGACTCGTGCGCCCGCACCAGCGCCTCGAGCCGGTCGAGCCGGGTGCGGCCGCGGGCGGACAGGTGCACCCGCACCCGCCGGCCGTCGCCGGGGTCGGGCAGCCGGTAGGCCAGCGCGGCGTCGACCAGCCCGTCGACCAGCCGGGTGACGGTGGGCGCCGGCATCGACAGCGCCGTGCCCAGCTCCCCCATCGTGCGGCCGGGCCCGTCACCCAGGGCCCGCATCACGCGGTACGCGTCGAGCGTCGCGCCGTCCTCGGCGAGCACCGTGGCGACGCCGCGGGCGACCCGACGGGCGACGACGGTCAGCAGCTCGACGAGGGAGGGCCCGGTCGCCGACGGCACGCGAGAACCCGTGGCCCGCTGCTCGACCGGCATGGTCCGCACCATACTCAGACGGTGCCCGGACCGACCGTCCCGATGGACGCCTGGGAGGCCGCCCTCACCGGCCGCACCCCGGGTGTCGCGCGGGTCGGACTCGCCGTCCCGCTGTCCGGCCCCCTGGCCATGACCGCACCGTCGGCGCTCGACCTCGCGGGCCTGGCCGCCGAGGAGCTCAACGAGGCCGGCGGCGTCCTCGGCCGCCCGGTCGAGCTGGTCACCGTCGACGCCGGCCGGGGCCCGGCCGAGGTGGCCGCCGAGGCCGCGGCCCTGCACGCCGCGGGCGCGGTCGACGTCCTCGTCGGCTTCTCCACCAGCGACGTGTCCCGGGCGGTGGCCGCGGCGATGGCGGGCCGGGCCCGCTACGTCTTCACCCCGCCGCACGAGGGCGGCCGCAGTGTCGGCGGCGTCCTGCGGATCGGCTCGTCCCCGCTGTCCCAGCACGCCGCCGCGCTCGCCTGGCTGGTACGCCACCGGCGGGCCCGGCGCTGGGTGCTGCTCGGCACCGACTACGTGTGGCCCCAGGCCGTGCACCGCGCCGCCCGCGTCGTGCTGCGCGACCTGGGCGCCGAGGTCGCCGGCGAGCTGCTGGTCCCCTTCGGCCCGGCCGACCCCGGTCCCCCGCTGGACCTGGTCCGCCGCAGCCGGGCCGACGCCGTCCTGCTCAGCCTCGTCGGCCGCGACCTGGTCGCCTTCAACCGCGCCTTCGCCCGCGCCGGCCTCGACCGGCGGGTGGTCCGGCTGTCGGGGGCGCTGGAGGAGAACGGTCTCTACGCCGTCGGTGGCGACGGCACCGGCGAGCTCTACGCCTGCATGCCCTCCTTCGCTGCCGCGGCCGACGCCGCCGACGAGGGCCAGCTCGCCCTCCAGGAGCGGCTCGCCGCCCGGGCCGGGCCGTCTGCACCCGTCGTGTGCGCCTACGCGCGCGGGGTCTACGACGGCGTCCGCACCGCGGCCGGCCTGCTCGGCGGGCGGGCGGCGACACCGGTCCGGCCGCCGCAGCCGCGGCTGGCCCGCGCCGACGGGCTGGTCTTCCGGGAGGTCCCGCCGCGCGGCTGACCCCCGGTGCTTCCAGATGGAAACAACTGGGCCTACCCTCCCCGCGTCCGGCCCCGAGCCGGCCGAGAGGAGGAGTCGTGAGCGACCCCCGCACCACCCACTCCGCGCACGCCACCGGGAGCACCGGTGCCGGCGCGGTCCCGGCGGCCGGCGCCGCCGGTGTCGAGGAGTTCGGCTACCGGCAGGAGCTCAAGCGCTCGCTGAGCTTCACCGACCTGCTGGTCTACGGCCTGGTCTTCATGGTCCCGATCGCGCCGTTCGGCATCTTCGGCGGCGTCTTCCAGGCCAGCGGCGGCATGGTGGCCCTGGCCTACGCCATCGGCGGGCTGGCCATGGCGTTCACCGCGGCGTCCTACTCACAGATGTCGCGGGCCTTCCCGATGGCCGGCTCGGTCTACACCTACGCCGGGCGCGGCATCGCCCAGCCTGTGGGCTTCATCGCCGGCTGGATGATCCTGCTCGACTACGTGCTCGTCCCCGCCCTGCTCTACCTGATCGCCGCGATCGCGATGAACTCGATCATCGCGTCGGTCCCCGTCTGGGTGTGGCTCATCGGGTTCGTCGTCCTCAACACCGTCGTCAACTACTTCGGCATCGAGTTCACCGCGCGGGTCAACAAGATCATGCTGATCGGCGAGCTGATCGTGCTCGCGATCTTCCTCGTGATCGGCGTCGTGGCGCTGGCCTCCGGCGAGGGCCGCGGCTTCGACCTCACCCCGATCTACAACAGCGACACGTTCTCCCTGGAGCTGGTCTTCGGCGCGGTCTCGATCGCGGTGCTGAGCTTCCTCGGCTTCGACGGCATCTCGACCCTGGCCGAGGAGAACCGGGAGTCGGCCCGCTCGATCGGCAAGGCGATGATCGCCGCGCTGGCGCTGGCCGGGACGCTGTTCATCGTGCAGACCTGGGTCGCGGCGCTGCTGGTGCCCGACCCCGACACCCTCATCGCCGAGGGCGACGCCGCCGGCACCGCGTTCTACGACGCGGCCGAGGTGGCCGGCGGTGCCTGGTTGGGCACGCTGACGGCGGTGGCAACGGCGATCGCGTGGGGCTTCGCCAACTCGCTGGTCGCCCAGGCGGCCACCTCGCGGCTGCTGTTCGCCATGGCCCGTGACCGGCAGCTGCCCAGCTTCCTGCGGCAGGTGCACCCGACCCGCCGGGTGCCGGTCAACGCCACGCTGCTGGTCGCCGCGATCTCCCTGGTGCTGGGCCTGTACATGGAGTCCCGGGAGGACGGGATCACGCTGCTGTCCACGCTGGTCAACTTCGGCGCCCTGTCGGCGTTCCTGCTGCTGCACGTCGCGGTCGTCGTGCACTTCGTGGTCAAGAACGGCAGCCGCAACTGGTGGCTGCACCTCGCGGTGCCCGTCATCGGGTTCGCGATCCTCGCCTATGTCGTCTACAACGCCCAGGTGGCGGCCCAGGAGCTGGGCTTCGCCTGGCTGGCGATCGGCCTGGTGCTGATGGTGGTCCTGATCGCCACCGGTCGCCGGCCGGAGATCCGAGCGGAGGAGCGACTGTGACCGCCAGCCTCGAGGTCGTCTCGCTGGAGCCGACACCCGAACAGCTGCGCTACTCGTTCGGCGGCGGGGAGCCGCTGCTGACCGTCACGCCCGGCACGGTGGTCGAGCTGGCCACGGAGGACTGCTTCGGCGGGGCCGTGCGCAGCGTCGACGACCTGCCCAGCCAGGTGTGCGTGTTCCCCTACCTCAACCCGGTCACCGGCCCGATCGCCGTCGAGGGCGCCGAGCCCGGCGACACGCTGGCCGTGCACCTGGTCGACATCGCCCCGGTGCGGGACTGGGCGGTGTCGACCACCTTCCCGCACTTCGGGGCGCTGACCACCACGCACCAGACGGCGATGCTGCACGAGCCGCTCGAGGAGCTGGTGTGGCTCTACGAGGTCGACCGGGAGCGGGGCACCTGCCTGTTCCGGCCGCGCCGCGGCGGGCCGGAGGTGGAGCTCCCGCTCGACCCGATGCACGGGACCATCGGCGTCGCCCCCGGCGCCGGTGAGGTGCACATGAGCATCACGCCGGGCGCGCACGGCGGGAACATGGACACCCCCGAGGTCCGCGCGGGGACGACGCTGTACTTCGGCGTCAACGTCCCCGGCGGCCAGCTCGCGATCGGCGACGGGCACTGCCGGCAGGGCGAGGGCGAGGTCTGCGGCACCGCCGTCGAGGCGGCCATGCGGACCGTGGTCGTCGTCGACCTGGTCAAGGGCGGCGGCCCGGCGTGGCCGCGGCTGGAGACCGACGAGTTCCTCATGTCCACCGGCTCGGTCCGGCCGCTCGAGGACGCGTTCCGGGTCAGCCAGCACGACCTGGTGACGTGGGCGGCAGAGCTCACCGGCTGGGACCGGCTCGACGCCTACCAGCTGGTCAGCCAGGCGGGGCTGGCGCCGGCGGGCAACGTCGTCGACACCAACTACACGATGGTGGCCAAGCTGGCCAAGCGGTACCTGCCGGGCGCCCCGGCCGCCGACGGCGTGCACGAGCGGCTCCGGGAGACCGCCGCCGCCTACCTGGCGCAGCGCTGACCGCGGCGGCCGTCCCGGCGCTCCGCAGCAGGCGCCGGGACGGCCGTCCGGCGGTAGCGTCCCGCGGGTGGGGGCCGCGGAGTCCGTCGGTGCGTCGCCGTTGGGCGGCTCCGATGCCGTGGCCTCGCTCATCCCCATGGTCCGGCGCATCGTGGCGGCCCGCGTCGCCGACGCCACCGCCGCCGAGGACCTGGTCCAGGAGACCCTCGTCCGCGTGCTCGCCGCCTCCGGCCGCGTCGAGCCCGGCATGCTCGAGCCCTACGCCATCGCCACGGCGCGCAACGTCGTCGCCACCTCCTGGCGGGAGCAGGACCGGCAGCGGCGCAACCAGCACCGCGTGGTCGACCTCCGGGCGCCCGACCCACCCGAGGGCGAGCTGCTCGCCGCGGAGGAGCGGACGGCGGTCGCCGAGGCGCTGACCCGGCTCTCCGAGCGCGACCGGCAGGCGCTCCTCGAGCACGAGGTGTCGGGCCGGGACACCCGGGCGCTGGCCACCGAGCTCGGCTCGACCGCCGGAGCCGTCGCCGCGCAGCTGCACCGCGCGCGGGCCCGGCTGCGGGTGGAGTACCTGCTCGCCCGCGACCGCACCGAGCCGCCGACCGAGCGCTGCCGCCCGGTCCTGTTCGCCCTCTCCAGCGGTGACCGCCGCCGGCAGCGCGAGGTCGACGCCGGGCGGCACCTGCTCGAGTGCGACGTCTGCGCAGGGCTCAGCCGGCCGCTGCTCGAGCGGGCGCCGCAGCGCGACGACGAGGTCCGCATCCCGATCGAGGGCGACGCCGACGTCGTGGCCGCCCGGCAGGCCGCCCGCGCCATGGCCGGCCGGCTCGGCTGCTTCTCGCCCACCGACCTGACGCTCATCGCCACGGCGGTCTCCGAGGTGACCCGCAACATCGTCAAGTTCGCGGGTTCGGGCGAGGTCGTCGTCGAGGTCCTCGACGAGCCGCGCAAGGGCGTGCAGGTGACCGCCCGTGACGCCGGTCCCGGCATCCCCGACGTCGAGCGGGCGCTGCAGGACGGCTACAGCACCTACGCCGGCCTGGGCCTGGGGCTGCCCGGCGCCCGGCGGCTGATGGACGAGTTCGCGATCGCCTCCGAGGTGGGGCGGGGTACGACGGTGACGATGACGAGATGGTGTGGTGAGCGATGAGCAGCATCGAGGGAACAGCTCCGGCCACGGCCACGGCCACGGCCGAGGGCCCCGGCGAGGACCAGCTGCTCCCCCAGCTCGTCGCGCACCTGCGCGAGCACCGCACCCGGCTGCGCCACGAGTGGGCCGAGCGCATCCAGCAGGCCGGCCTGCTGCACGCGATGACCCCGCAGGAGATGGCGGCCGAGACGACGTCGGTCTACGACAACTACGTCGAGGTGCTCGAGACCGGCAGCGTCGAGGCGCTGCGGCGCTACGCCCGCGACCTCTCGGAGCGGATCATCCCGCGCGGCGTGGAGACCCACGAGGTCGTCGGCATCGTGCTGCTGCTGCGCGACGTGCTCGCCCGGTCGCTCTTCGAGAAGTACCAGCGCGACTTCGGCCTGCTCAACCGGGTGCTCGACGCCTACGAGCCGGCCGCCAACCGCATCGCCAACACCGTCGCGGTCAGCTTCGTCGAGGAGCGCGAGCGGGTCATCCGGCAGCAGCAGGACGCGCTGCGCGAGCTGTCCACCCCGGTCCTGCCGGTGCGCGAGCGGCTGCTCATCCTGCCGATCATCGGCGTCCTGGACAGCGAACGGGCCCGCCAGCTCACCGAGCAGCTGCTCACCGGCATCCGCACCCACCGCGCGCGGGTGGTGGTCATCGACATCACCGGGGTCCCCGAGGTCGACGAGTCGGTGGCCAACCACCTCGTGCAGACCGTCGACGCCTCCCGGCTCATGGGCGCCAGCGTCATCATCACCGGCCTCTCACCGAAGATCGCCCAGACCCTGGTCACCATCGGGGTGGACCTCAGCAAGATGGACACCATCGGCGACCTGCAGGGCGGCCTCGAGGAGGCCGAGCGCCTCCTCGGCTACAGCGGCGGCAGGGACGACGGGACGGCGGTCCCGTGACCGGGCCCCGGCTGGTCTCGATCCTGCGGCAGGGGTCCTACCTGATCGCGTCGATCCACACCGCCCTCGACGACACGCAGATGACCGCGTTCCAGGACGACCTGGTCGAGCGCATCGGCCGCGACCGGGCACGGGGAGTCGTCATCGACGTCGCCGCGCTCGACGTCCTGGACTCCTTCGGGACCCGGACCCTGCGCACGATCGGCGAGGTCGCCAGGCTGCGCGGCGCGGTGACCGTGGTGGTGGGCATCCAGCCGGACGTGGCCTTCGCCATGGTGGCGCTGGGCATGGACACCGGGCCGCTGCACACCGCCCTCGATCTCGAGGAGGGACTGGCCTTCCTCGACCGGGTCGTCGGCGCCCGCCGTCCGCTGACGGCCCCGCGGGGTGGTGCCGTGTGACCGGCGTCGAGGGGTTCGCCCGCGACTACCGCGTCGGCTTCCTGGCCCACCTCGCCCGCCGCAGCGAAGCCTCGCTCAACCGCGGCTACGAACTCGGCCGGGCCGCGGTCACCGGGGGGTTGGGGATCCTCGAGGTCGCTCGGGTGCACCACGAGGTACTGCTCGAGGTGCTCCGGGAGACGCCCGCGGGCGAGCTGCCCGACGTCGCCGCCGCCGCGTCGGAGTTCCTCTGCGAGGTGCTGGCGACGTCGGACATGGCCCAGCGGGCGCTGCTGCGCCCGCGGTGAGGAGAGGGCCCCCGGCCGGGTCGGGGGGCTTCGCTCCCGGCCGGGGGCTCATGAGGCGCGGACGGGTGTCCGCGCCGGCTCGGTCAGGCCTGCTCGAAGACGACGTCCCCGAACGGCGCCTCGCAGACGGTGGTGATCTCGCCACTGCGGTCCACGGCCCGGCCGAGCACGGCCACCAGCCCGACCGTGAGCCCGCAGACCTGCGCCGCGACCTGGGCGGCCACGGCCACGTTGACGTCCTCGAGGATGGTGATGTCGCCGACGGCCACGTTGACGAGGCCGTCCTGGACCGGCTGGGCGCCGGCGATCCCGGCGCTGCCGGTGACGAGGGCGGCACTGGCGACCACGCAGACGGCGGAACGCTTGAGCGTGCTGGGTATCGGCGTCTCCTCCGTGTGTGGCCCGGTGCGGCGTCGTCACCGCGGGGGCCGTGCACGCATGAAGACCCCGCCGGCCCGCCGGCATGACGCGGGCCGGAGCCGGAAGAGGCTCGAGAACGCGACCGGGGCCACGTCATGGCGACGGTCCGGAGGCGTCCGGGCGGGTATGGGCACCCGGACAGCAACCGCCGCCTGCGGAGGAGAGCCCGTGACCGGACCCCCGGACCCCCGGACCGCCGGACGCCGCCGCACGCTGCTGGCCGCCACCGAGCCGGTGCGCGCCGCCGCCAGCGCCGGTGCGCTCGCCCTCGCCTACCCCCTGCTGCGCGGCGCCCCGCGCGGTGAGGCACACGGCGTCCTGGTGCTGCCCGGGCTGCTGGCCTCCGACGTCTCCACGGTCACCCTCCGCCGCTGGGTGCGCGGGCTGGGTTACCCGGTGGTCGGCTGGGAACTGGGCCGCAACCGCGGTCCGACCAAGGAGATCACCGACGAGCTACCCCGGCTGGTGGAGCGGCTCGCCGAGCGACACGGCGGGCCGGTGAGCATCGTCGGGCAGAGCCTCGGCGGCATCTACGCCCGCCGGCTGGCACTGCGGGTCCCGCACCTGGTGCGCCAGGTGGTCAGCCTCGGCTCGCCGTTCGGGATGTCCGGCCGCCCCGCCGACGACAGCCCCGGCGCCCGCGCCTACGCCCGCTACCGGCACCTGCACGCGGTGCCGCGCGGGCGGGGCGGGCTCGCCGGCGGCCTGCCCGTGCCGAGCACCGCCGTCTACTCGCGGTGGGACGGCGTCGTCGACTGGCGGGCCTGCCGGCAGACGCCCGGCCCGCGCGCGGAGAACGTCGGCGTGCACGCCAGCCACCTGGGGATGGGTCACGACCCGGCGGTGCTGTGGCTGGTGGCCGACCGCCTCGCCCAGACCCGCGACGGCTGGCGGCCGTTCACCCCGCCCGCGCGGCTGCGGCTGCTCTACACGAGCGAGGACGACGTCACCGGCTGACGCCGCCGGGCCCGCAGGACCGCGTCCGCGGCGTGGACCGACCCGTGCTCGTGGCCGCGGGCCTCGCGCGGCCGCGCCTCGGCCACCTGCACCTCCCAGTCGCCGGCGTCGAGGACCGCGGCCAGCTGCTCGCCGGTGGCGTACCAGTCCGGCAGTCCCGGCCGCTGGATGCCCCGGGAGGAGTCGCTGCCGTCGTGCATGGTGACCAGCAGCGTGCCGCCGGGGGCGACCGCCGCGGCCAGCCGCCGCAGCACGGTGTCGCGGGTGCCGGGCGGGAAGTGCAGGAACGACGCGGTCACCAGGTCCCAGCGCTCCTCCCCCGGCTCCCATGCGGTGACGTCGGCGTGGCGGGTCTCCAGCGCGACGCCCGCCTCAGCGGCGGCCGCGGCGGCCCGGTCCAGCGCGGTGCGGGAGAGGTCGAGCGCGGTGACCTCCCAGCCGCGGCGGGCCAGCCAGACGGCGTCCCCGCCCTCGCCGGCCCCGGCGTCCAGCGCCCTCCCGGGCGGCAGGTCGGCGGCCTCGGTGGCCAGCACGTCGTTGACCCGGCCGCTCCAGACGCCGTGCCCGTGCGAGCGGTAGCGCTCCTCCCACCACTGCTCGCCGAACTCCGGGTCGCTCATCGCCCGGACCACCTCCACCGCGGCCCGGGTGTCCTCGGCGACGAGGTCGGCGTTGAGCGCGGCGGCGGCCATCAGCCCCGCGGCCGCGGCACCGACGACCTGGGCGCCGGGGTCGGCGACGTTGCCGGCCGCCCACACGCCGGGCACCGCGGTGGCCCCGCGCGCGTCGACCGGCACGTGCGACCCGACGACCGTCTCGCCCATACGGAACGGCTGCGCCTCCAGCCCCAGCCCGGTCAGCACGGCCGAGCGGGCGGTGAACACCGGGGCGACGACGACGGCGCTGCGCGGCACGACCTCCCCGGTCGCCAGGCGCACGCCGGTCAGCCGGCCGCCGTCGGTCTCCAGGGCCGCGACCTCGCCGCGCACCACCCGGATGCCGCGGGCGGCGAGGGCCTCGGCGGTGGCGTCGTCCGGCTCCGGCGCGGTGTGCAGGAAGAAGACGAGGTCGGCGCTCCACTGCCGCCACAGCTGGGCCTGGTGCAGCGACATCGGGCCGGTGGCGACCACGCCGACGGGCTGGTCGCGCACCTCCCAGCCGTGGCAGTACGGGCAGTGCAGGACGTCGGTGCCCCACAGCTCGCGCACGCCGGGGACCTCCGGCAGCTCGTCGGTCAGGCCGGTGGTGACCAGCAGCCGGCGCGCGCGCAGCACCCGGTCGCCGGCCAGCTCCACGGTGAAGGCGCCGGCCGACCCGCCGGCCGCGGTGACCGTGCCCTCGACCAGCACGCCGCCGTAGCCGGCGACCTCGACCCGGCCGGCCGCGAGCAGGTCACCGGGCGGGGTCCCGTCGCGGCCCAGGTAGTTGTGCATCTCGTGCGCCGGCGCGTTGCGCGGCGTCCCGTCGTCGACCACCGCCACCGAGCGGCGCGCCCGTCCCAGGGCGAGGACACCGGAGAGGCCGGCCGCACCCCCGCCGATGACCACCACGTCGTACGTCTCGTCCATGCCGACGACGGTGCGCCTCGACCTGCCAGGAAGGCAAGTTCCTTTGCCATACTGGCAACGTGACCGACCTGGACGCCGTCCTCGACGCCGTCGGCCCGCGACTGCGCGAGCTGCGGCGCCGGCGGGGCGCCACGCTGACCCAGCTGTCGGAGGACACCGGCATCTCGGTGTCGACGCTGTCGCGGCTGGAGTCCGGGCAGCGCCGCCCCACGCTGGAGCTGCTGCTGCCGCTGGCTCGCGCCCACCAGGTGCCGCTCGACGAGCTCGTCGACGCCCCCGAGACCGGCGACCCGCGGGTGCGGCTGCGGCCGATCACCCGGCACGGCGCCACCTTCCTGCCACTCACCCGGCGCCCGAGCGGGCTGCAGGCCTACAAGATGGTGCTGCCGCCGGGCTGGGGCGGGGAGCCCGGCGAGCTCCGCTCGCATGAGGGCTGGGAGTGGCTCTACGTCCTGTCCGGGCGGCTGCGGCTGCTGCTCGGCGATGCCGACGTGACCCTGACCCCCGGCGAGGTGGCCGAGTTCGACACCCGCACGCCGCATCGGCTGGGGAACCCCGACGACCGGCCGGCCGAGGTGCTCGCCCTCTTCGGCCCGCAGGGGGAGCGCATCCACGTGCGCGCCTCCCCCGCCCGCCGCTGACCGGTGGTGCTACACCGGGTGAGGCACGGCCGGATGGGGTACCACCGTCGGCATGAGCGGGAAGTCGGCCGAGGACTACGCCGAGGACTACACCGACCCGGAGCTGCGCGCGCGGCTCAAGGAGGAGATCAAGGCCGGCGACCGGGGCGGTCGGCCCGGCCAGTGGAGCGCCCGCAAGAGCCAGCTGCTCACCACCGAGTACGAGAAGGCCGGCGGCGGCTACCGGCACGAGGGCGAGCGCACCGAGTCGCAGCGGCACCTGCAGGAGTGGGGCGCGCAGGACTGGCACACCGCCGACGGCGGCGACCGGGCGCGCGGCTCGGACGGGACGAAGCGGTACCTGCCCGACGCGGCGTGGGAGCTGCTCTCCGACGAGGAGAAGCGGGCCACCGACACGAGGAAGCGGGGGTCCACCGAGCAGCACGTGGCCAACACCGACGCGGCGAAGGAGGCCCGCAAGGCCGCCGAGCTGGTCGATGCGAACGCGACGGAGGCGCGGGAACGGGTGGCCCGGATGTCCGGCGAGTCGCAGCTCGACCGCGCCGAGCAGGCGGAGCGCGAACTCGGCAAGGGACGCAAGACGGTGCTCGAGGCGATCGAGGGGCAGCGCGCCCGCGAGTGAGGGGCGGTGGCCACGATCAGGTGACCTGATCGTCGGGCGTCCTACCCGACCGCCCACCACGAGGGAGGACGCACTGCGGTGAGGGAGGACGCCCTGCGGTGAGGGAGGACGCGCCGCGGTGAGGGAGGACGCGCCGCGGTGAGGGAGGACGCGCCGCGGTGAGGGAGGACGCGCCGCGGTGAGGGAGGACGCGCCGCGGTGAGGGAGGACGCGCCGCGGTGAGCGAACACGACCCGACGCGCCGGGCAGTGCACGCGACTGCGGGTCTGACCCCCGTGCACTTCCGCGGAAGTGCCCCGTGCACATCCGCGGACGTGCACGGATCAGCGGGCTGGGGCGCCCCGCTCAGGCGGGCAGCCGCGGGTCGACGTGGACCTTGGGCCCGGCGCCGCTGCCCGGAGGGCGGCCGCCCGCGAGCACCGCGCCCACCTGATCGAGGCCCACGGTGGCAGCGACCAGCGGCCGGGGGTCGACCTCCCCGCTCCGATAGGCGGCGATCGTGGGGGCCAGGCCGGGGGACGCCGAGAGGATCCCGACCGCCGTGACGTCCCCGAGCACCAGCGTGCGGGTGTCGACGGTGCTCGGCGTGCCGGCGAGGCCGATGCACACGACGCGCCCGGCGGGCTCGACCAGGTCCACGGCCAGCGCCGGGGACCCGGGGGCGGTCGAGGCGTCGACGACGGCGTCGAACGGCAGGTCCGGGAGCGTGTCGCGGGTCCAGGCACCGGGGAAGCCGAGACCGCGGGCGAACTCGAGCGAGGAGTGGGTGATACCGAGCAGGTGCACCTCGGCGCCCGCCGCACGGAGGAACATCGCCGTCAGCAGGCCGATCGTCCCGGGCCCGATCACCAGCGCGCGGTCGCCGGAGGCGACCGCGGCGGCCTGCGCCGCCCGCCAGGCGTTGCCCCCCGGCTCGACGAGCGCGCCGAGCGCCGCGTCGACGGAGTCGGGCAGCTCGTGCAGCGACTCCGCAGGGACGGCGAGCTGCTCGGCCAGCGCACCGGGGCGGTCGCCTCGGATGCCCACCTCCTGCCGGTCCTCGCACACGTGCTGCTGCCCCCGCCGGCACCGGCGGCAGACCCGGTCGCCGAGCATCGTGTCCCCCGTGACCCGCCGGCCCAGCCAGGCCGGGTCGACCGCGTCGCCCACCGCGGTGACCCGGCCGCACCACTCGTGGCCGGGTCGCACGGGGTAGGAGGAGTGCCCGGTGTGCAGGTAGGACAGCTCGCCGGTGAACAGCTCGACGTCGGTGCCGCAGACGCCGGCCCGGTCCACCTCGACGACCACCTCGCCGGGCGCAGCGACCGGGACGGGGACCTCCTGCACCGCCCCCTCGCCCGGCCCGGTCAGCACGAAGGCCCGCATGGTCGGTGCGCTCACCTGGACCACCGTCCCAGCACGCGGTGAGGATGGCGGCCGTGACCCTCCGCAGCGCGCAGTGGTACTCCGGGGACCTCCGCTCCGCCTACATCCACCGGGCGTGGATGCGCCGCGGCGTCCCGGACGACGCGTTCGGCCGCCCGCAGATCGCCATCGCGAACACCGCCTCCGACCTCGTGCCGTGCAACCGCCACCTCTCCGAGGTCGCGGCCGCCGTGCGCGACGGCGTCCACGCCGCCGGCGGCACCCCGCTGGAGCTGCCGGTGTTCGGGCTGGGCGAGACCCAGGTCCGCCCCACGGCGATGCTCTGGCGCAACCTCGCCGCGATGCAGATGGAGGAGGCCTTCCGCGCCAACCCCGTCGACGGGCTCGTGCTGCTCGGCGGGTGCGACAAGACGATTCCGTCGCTGCTCATGGCCGCGGCCTCGGTGGACCTGCCCGCCGTCGTCGTCCCCGGCGGGCCGATGCTGACCGGCACCTTCCGCGGGGTGCCACTGGGCTGCGGCACCGACGTCTTCCGGCTCTCCGAGGAGGTGCGCGCGGGCACGTTGTCGGCGGAGGAGTTCGCCCGGTCGGAGTCGGCGATGATCCGCAGCCGCGGGCACTGCAACACGATGGGCACCGCCTCGACCATGGCGCTCGTCGCCGAGGCGCTGGGCACCGTCGTCCCCGGGGTCGCCGGCACCCCCGCCGCGGACAGCCGCCTGCTGGAGGCCGCGCACGGGACCGGCCGGCTGGCGGTGGAGATGGTGGCCGCCGACCGCCGGCCCTCGACGTTCCTGACGAAGGCCTCCTTCGCCAACGCCATCGTGGCGCTGGCCGCCATCGGCGGGTCGACCAACGCCGTCGTCCACCTGCTGGCCATCGCCGGCCGGCTGGGGATCGACCTGACCCTCGACGACTTCGACCGCATCGGCTCGGGCGTGCCGGTGCTGGTCGACCTGCTGCCGGCCGGGCGGTTCCTCATGGAGGACCTCCACCGCGCCGGCGGCCTGCTCGCCGTGCTGGGCCAGGTCCGCGACCTGCTCGACCCGACCGCGCTCACCGTCACCGGAACGCCGCTGGTCGACGCCCTCGACGGCGCCGCGATCTGGGACCCGCAGGTGATCCGGCCCCGCGGGGAGCCGCTGCTCGAGCACGGGGGCATCGCCGTCCTGCGCGGGAACCTCGCGCCCTCCGGCGCCGTCATCAAGCCGGCCGCCGCCTCGCCGCACCTGATGCGGCACCGCGGCCGGGCCGTGGTCTTCGACTCCATCGAGGACTTCCACTCCCGCGTCGACGACCCCGACCTCGACGTCGACGCCGACTCCGTGCTCGTCCTGCGCGGCTGCGGCCCGAGGGGCTACCCCGGCATGCCCGAGGTCTCGAACATGCCGCTCCCGCGGAAGCTGCTGGAGCAGGGGGTGCGCGACGTGGTGCGGGTGTGCGACGGCCGGATGAGCGGCACCGCCTACGGCACCGTCGTCCTGCACGTCGCCCCGGAGGCGGCCGCCGGCGGCCCGCTGGCCCTCGTGCGCACCGGCGACGTCATCGCGCTCGACGTCGCGGCCCGGCGGATCGACGTCGAGGTCCCGGACGGCGAACTGGCGCGGCGCCGGCCGGCCGAGGCGACCGTCGCCGGGTTCGCCGCCCCCCGGCGCGGCTGGGAGCGGCTCTACGTCGACCACGTGCTGCAGGCCGACACCGGCGCGGACCTGGACTTCCTCGTCGGCTCGAGCGGGTCGACGGTGGGCCGGGAGTCCCACTGAGCGCGCTCAGCCGCCCACCCGGGTGACCACCGAGGTGCCGAAGCGCTCCGCGGCCGCCCGCTTGTAGCCCGCCGGGAAGTCGGCCGACGCCCCGCGGTCGAGGGCGGCGAGCCGGACCTGCGCCTCCCAGTCGCCGCCGGCAGCCGCGGTGCACTCCTCGGGGGCGAGGTTGGCGGCCGCCACCAGCGCGCCGGCCGCTCCGATCGCGGTGCACAGGCCGACCAGGGTCGCCGCGCCCGTGAAGAGGTCGCCGGCGAGGACGTCGCGCTCGAGCAGCAGCCGGCCGGCGTCCCCGGAGGAGTCCTTGAGCCCGGACACCGGCAGGTCGGGCAGCAGGTCGACGGGGATCCCGGGCGCGGAGGCTCCCGGGAAGTGGTAGGCCAGCAGCGGCCCGCTGGCCGCCTCCGCGACCGCTGCGTAGTACGGCCGCGGGTCGGGGACGCCGGCCGGCGAGAGCACCAGCACGGCGTCCGCACCCGCGGCGAAGGCGCGCCCGGTGAGCTCCGCCGCCTGTCGGCCGGTGGGCGCGCCGGTGCCGGCGAGCACGGGCACCTCCGCCGGCACCGCCGACCGCACCGCGCCGACGAGCACGTCCCGCTCCTCGGCGGTCAGGGCGGCCGCCTCCCCCGTCGTCCCGGCGACGAGCACGCACCGCACACCCAGGCCGGTCAGCTGCGCCGCCAGGTCGGCGGTGGCCGGCGCGTCCAGCGCCCCGTCCTCGCGGAAGAGGGTGACCAGGGCGACGCCGACGCCGGTGAACAGGGGCATGCCCGCATCCTGCTCCTGCGGTCGGCCGAACTGGTCTCGATCCGTGCACTTCGGCGCAAGTGCACGGACCGGCGGGCGGCGGTCAGTCGTCCTGCTGGGCGGCCGCCCGCCGTTCGGCGCCGGTCTCCTCCGCGTAGCCGACGTCCTGGCCGGACACGCGTCCGACGAAGGTGCCGGTGGTGCCGGTCCCCGTCGTCGTGTCCGCGTCCGGCCCGCCCCCGCCGCCGTCGCCGGTGGCCCGCGACAGCGCCTGCGCGTCGTCGCGGTCGACGTCGTCCTCGCCCGGTCGTGGGTCTCGCTGCACGGCTGGTCCTCCGGTTCCCCGGCGGTGCCGGCGCGGAGCTGTCGGGACGTCCCGGGGGTTGCCCGTCCCCGGCGCCGCCGACACCTCGGGGTCCCCGCCGCGCGGGGAGACCGGCCGGTCGCGGAACCACCGGCGCAGCCCTTTCCCCGGTGCGCGGGTCCGTGGTGGACTGCGGCCCCGCCCTCCCGGCGGCGTCAGAGCGATCTGGAGGCAGCGATGTCCCTGGAGCAGGACGTGACGGCGGCACGCGGGGCGGTCGACGCCCTGGAACGGGCGTGCGCCCTCGTCACGAGGCACTTCGGCGACACCCTGGACTCGCGCCGGCTGCGGGTCGACGTCGCCCGGCTGCGTGACGACCTCGACCTGCTGTGCGGCGCCCGGCCGCGCGGGACGTACGAGCCGTTCGCGATCGTGTACGGCGACGGGGACGACGAGGGCCTGGGCGGGTCCGGCCGCACGCGCCGGTGACCACCACCGCGCCCCGCGGGTCCGGGGCGGTGTCGGCGGGACGCGGCGACGGGGGCCCGGCGCCGCGGCGGGCGACGATCGCGGCGCGCACCCTGCGCACCGACCGGTGGTGGGTCCAGCCGCTGGTCACCGTCGTCGTGCTGCTGCTGTTCATCGCCTACTCGACGTTCCGCGCCTTCCAGAACGCCTACTACTACGCCTCGCCCTACATCTCGCCGTTCTACTCGCCGTGCATCACCACCCGGTGCGAGGGCGACAGCTTCCCCGAGTTCTTCACCGGCCCGGCCTGGATCTCCCCCGCCATCTACATCCTCGTGCTGCCCCTGGGGATCCGGCTGACCTGCTACTACTACCGGAAGGCCTACTACCGCTCGTTCTGGCTGTCCCCGCCGGCCTGCGCGGTGGCCGAGCCGCACCGCCGCTACACCGGCGAGACCCGGCTCCCGCTCATCGGGCAGAACGTGCACCGGTACTTCCTGTACGCGGCGCTGCTGTTCAACGTGATCCTCTTCTACGAGGCGTTCCGCGGGTTCCGGGACGAGACCGGCGAGTGGGGCCACATGGGGCTCGGCACGCTCATCCTGCTGGTCAACGCGGTGATGCTCTTCCTGTACTCGGTCTCCTGCCACTCCTGCCGGCACATCGTCGGCGGCCGGCTGAACTCCTTCTCGAGGCACCCGCTGCGCTACCGGGCCTGGACGCTGGTCTCCCGGCTCAACGGCAAGCACATGCAGTACGCCTGGATCTCGCTGTTCACCGTCGCGTTCGCCGACTTCTACGTCTTCCTCCTGGCCACCGGCACGATCTCCGACCCGAGGTTCTTCTGATGGAGCTCGAGAAGCACGAGTACGACGTCGTCGTCGTCGGGGCGGGAGGCGCGGGTCTGCGGGCCGCGATCGAGGCCCACGAGAGCGGGGCGCGCACCGCCGTCGTCTGCAAGTCCCTGCTGGGCAAGGCGCACACGGTGATGGCCGAGGGCGGGATCGCCGCGGCGATGGCCAACCTCTACCCCGAGGACAACTGGCGGGTGCACTTCCGCGACACCATGCGCGGCGGGAAGATGCTCAACCACTGGCGCATGGCCCAGCTGCACGCGCAGGAGGCCCCCGACCGGGTCCGCGAGCTCGAGGACTGGGGTGCGCTGTTCGACCGGACGGCCGACGGGCTGATCAGCCAGCGCGACTTCGGCGGCCACCGGTACGCGCGGCTGGCCCACGTCGGTGACCGCACCGGGCTCGAGCTGATCCGCACCCTGCAGCAGCGCACGGTCGCCCTCGGCATCGACGTCTACATGGAGTGCACGGTCACCCGGCTGCTCACCGACGACGACGGCATCACCGGCGCGTTCGGCTACTGGCGGGAGTCCGGGCGCTTCGTGGCCTGGCAGGCGCCGTCGGTGGTGCTGGCCACGGGCGGGATCGGCAAGTCCTACAAGGTCACCTCGAACTCGTGGGAGTACACCGGCGACGGCCACTCCCTCGCGCTCCAGGCCGGCGCGACGCTGGTGAACATGGAGTTCGTCCAGTTCCACCCGACCGGGATGGTCTGGCCGCCGTCGGTGCGCGGCATCCTCGTGACCGAGAGCGTGCGCGGCGACGGCGGCGTGCTGCGGAACTCGGCCGGCAACCGCTTCATGTTCGACTACATCCCCGACTTCTTCCGCAAGGAGACGGCGGAGACCGAGGACGAGGCCGACCGCTGGTACGACGACAAGAAGAACAACCGGCGGCCGCCGGAGCTGCTGCCCCGTGACGAGGTCGCCCGGGCGATCAACAGCGAGGTGAAGGCCGGCCGCGGGACCCCGCACGGCGGCGTCTTCCTCGACATCGCCTCGCGCCGGTCGGCGGAGTACATCCGCAAGCGGCTGCCGTCGATGTACCACCAGTTCAAGGAGCTGGCCGAGGTCGACATCACCGCCGAGCCGATGGAGGTCGGCCCCACCTGCCACTACGTGATGGGCGGGGTGGAGGTCGAGCCGGACACCGAGGCGGCGCGCGTGCCCGGCCTGTTCGCCGCGGGCGAGGTGGCCGGGGGCATGCACGGGTCCAACCGGCTGGGCGGCAACTCGCTGTCGGACCTGCTCGTCTTCGGCCGGCGGGCCGGGCTGGCCGCGGCCGAGCACGCCGCCAAGCGCGAGCACACCCGCGGGCTGCTCGCCGACGACGCGCTCGCCGACGCGGCCCGCGCGGCGCTGGCCCCCTTCGAGCGGGAGGGCGGCGAGAACCCCTACACCGTGCAGCACGACCTGCAGCAGACGATGCACGACCTGGTCGGGATCATCCGGACGGCGCCGGAGATGGAGCAGGCGCTGGAGCGGATCGCCGCGCTCAAGGAGCGGGTCGCGAGGCTATCGGTCGAGGGCCACCGGCAGTACAACCCCGGCTGGCACCTCGCGCTGGACCTGCCGCACATGCTGCTGGTCAGCGAGTGCATCGCCCGGGCGGCGCTGGCGAGGCAGGAGAGCCGCGGCGGGCACACCCGTGACGACTTCCCCGCCACCGACGCCGAGTGGGCGCGGACGAACCTCGTCTGCGCGCTCGGTCCCGACAGCGGCGTCGCGCTGACCCGGCAACCGCTCCCCCAGATGCCGCGGGAGCTCGCCGAGATCTTCGAGGAGGGCTCGGCGTGACCTACGACGCGACGTTCCGGGTGTGGCGCGGGGACGCCACCGGGGGCGACCTGCAGACGTTCACCGTGCCGGTCAACGAGGGTGAGGTCGTCCTCGACGTCATCCACCGGCTGCAGTCCACCCAGGCCGGCGACCTCGCCGTCCGGTGGAACTGCAAGGCCGGCAAGTGCGGCTCGTGCAGCGCGGAGATCAACGGGCGGCCCCGGCTCATGTGCATGACGCGGATGAGCACGTTCGCCGAGGACGAGACGGTGACGGTCACGCCGATGCGGACCTTCCCGGTGGTCCGCGACCTGGTCACCGACGTCTCCTACAACTACGAGAAGGCCGCGCAGATCCCGGCGTTCGCCCCGCGCCCGCGCGAGGCCGACGGCACCCACCGGATGCAGCAGGTCGACGTCGAGCGCTCGCAGGAGTTCCGCAAGTGCATCGAGTGCTACCTCTGCCAGAACACCTGCCACGTCATCCGCGACCACGAGGAGAACAAGCGCGCCTTCGCCGGCCCGCGGTTCCTCATCCGGCTGGCCGAGCTGGACATGCACCCGCTGGACACCACCGACCGCAGGAACGCCGCGCAGGAGGAGTTCGGCCTCGGCTACTGCAACATCACCAAGTGCTGCACCGAGGTGTGCCCGGAAGGCATCCACCTGACCGACAACGGGATCATCCCGCTCAAGGAGCGTGTGGTCGACCGCCGGTTCGACCCGATCACCTGGCTCGGCTCCCGGATCGGCCGGCGACCGCGGGACTGATCCCGGGCGCCGCGGTCAGGCCCCCGGCTGCGGCGCCACGGCCACCGGCCGGACGTCCTCGACCGGGTCCACGACGGCCGGCGGCGCGTCCCCGGACGGCGCCGGGTCGTCGTCGGGCGGCCGGGGGTCCTCGACCTGCGGGTGCGGGTCGTCGCCGCGGTCGCGGGCGCGGCCGGCGCCGGGCAGCCCCGACACCACCTGGTGGAGGTCGTCGAGGAGCTCGAGCAGGGCGTGCAGGTCCGTCGGCACCCGCCCGAGGTCGGTGACGCTCGGCAGGTGCCCGGACTCCAGCCCGCGGAGCAGGCGCGGCACCTGGTCGGCGAGCGCGGCCAGCGCCGCGGTCCGGTCGTCGGTGAGCAGGGCCGGCGTGCGGTCGAGCAGCGTGCGGAGGGCGCGGACCGCGTCGTCGGTCAGCTCGCGGTCGAGCCGGGCGAGCAGGTCGAGGGCCGCTGCCGCCTGACCGCCGTCGAGCAGTTCCTCGGCGTCGTCGAGGTGCTGGTCGGACAGCAACCGGTCGAGCCGGCCGAGCAGCCGGCGCGCCCGCTCGTCGGCGGCGAGGTCGAGCAGCGCCCGGACCCGATCGTCGGCCGCCAGCTCCAGGGCCTGCTCCACCCGGTCGCCGGTCAGGATGGCCAGCGTCCGGTCCACCCGGTCGTCGGTGACGACGTCGAGGGCCCGCCCGGTCCGGGCGTCCGTGGCGAGGTCGAGAGCCCGGCCGATCCGGTCGTCGGCGACCAGGTCGAGCAGCCGACCGACGCGCGGGTCGGCGGCCAGGTGGAGGGCCACCCCGACCCGGTCGTCGGCGGCCAGCTCGAGCGCCCGCTCGGTGCGCCCGTCGGCCAGGAGGTCCAGCGCCCGCTGCAGGCGCTCGTCGCCCACCAGGTCCAGCGCCCGGTCCAGCCGGGGCAGCAGGTCGGCCGCCAGGAGCCGGTCGAGCCCGTCGGCGAGCCGGTCCAGCCGCCCCGAGGACAGCAGGCCGTCGACGGCGTCGAGGGCGCGCGGCACGACGTCGGCCCGGGCGCGGAGGGTGTCCACCGTGCGGGTCAGCGCCTCGACGCGGTCGGGTGCCAGGGCGGCGCCCAGCCGGTCGACGACCGCGCCCAGGGTCGCGATCCGCTCGGGGGTCAGCGTCGCGGCCAGGCGCTGCACCACCCCGGCGGCCGCCTCCACGGCCTCGGGCCCGACCGCGGCCGCGCGGGCCACCGCGGGCGCGGCGCCGTCGAGCAGCGCGCGGGCGCGGCGGAGGACGTCGTCGGCCACCGGCAGCAGCGTCTCGGCGCGCGGCAGGGCCGCGCTGAGGCTGCGGACGGAGTCGGCGAGCGTCCAGGGCAGGTCGAGGAGGTCCGAGGGACCGGGCAGGCGCACGGGCGTCGTCTACCCGTGTGGCCGGGCTCGACTCACCCGGCGGGGACCGCCGGTCCGCGCAGCACCTGCTCGAGCGTCGTCGCCGGGCGGCCGAGCAGGTCGGGGACGGCGCTGCTGACGGCGGCCAGCTCGCCCGCCGCGACCGCGGTGTAGGTGGATACCCACGCCTCGACCTGCCAGTCCGGCGCCCCGTAGGAGGCGCGCGAGGCGTAGGCCTCCTCGACCGTCTCGGCGTGGTACCGGACCGGCCGGCCCGTGACGGCGGTGAGCACCCCGGCCACCTCGGTCAGGGTGAGCGCCTCCGGGCCGGTGAGGTCGTACGTCGCGCCGGCGTGCGCGGCCGGGTCGCGCAGCACGGCCGCCGCGACGTCGGCGACGTCGTCCTGGGCCACCACCGCCACCCGCCCGTCCCCGGCCGGGCCGCGGACCACGCCGTCCTCCCCCACCAGCCGGGGGGTGAAGTCGGCGTAGAGGGAGTCGCGCAGGAACGTGGCGGTCAGGCCGTGGCCGCGCACGTGCTCCTCGGTGGCCCAGTGGTCGCGGGCGAGGGTGAAGGTGGCGTCCGGCGCCGCGCCGAGGAAGGAGACGTAGACCAGGTGGGCCACCCCGGCGGCGACGGCGGCGTCGACGAAGCTGCGGTGCTGGTCGACCCGGTCGGGGGTCTCCGACGCCGACACCATGAGCACCGTCGAGGCGCCCTCGAGGGCGGTGCGGACCGCGTCGCCGTCGGCGTAGGGCGCGCGGACGGCGGTCGCGCCGGGCAGCCGCGGCGCGCGGTCGGGATCGCGGACCAGCAGCCGCTGGGCGACGCCGGCGTCGGCGAGCCGGCGGGCGACCCGCCCGCCCAGCTGCCCGGTCGAGCCGGTGACGGCGAGGGTCATGGGAGCTCCTGACGGGTCGGGGCCGGATGCGCCCGACAACCACCGCGTCCGGTGCGGCCTTCCCGCGACGGCGTCCCGCGCGCACCATGCCCGGGTGGACTACGCGCAGGCGCAGCAGCTGTTCCTCACCCCGCTCGAGACAGAGCGCCCCACCACGGGGATCCCCGACACCCCCGGCCGGCGGCTGCGCGATGCCGCCGAGCCGATCGCGACCATCAGCTGGTGAGGCAGGCCGGTGAACGGCCGGCTCGCCGCGCTGGGCCTGGACTTCCTCACCGGCTACGTCTGGGGCCGCGCCGCCCCGATGGGCGAGCCGGCCGCCCCGGTGGCCGTCGCCGCCTTCGGCGTCTTCGAGCCCGGCGTCCTCACCGGCTGGTACGAGCAGGCGCAGGCTACCGCCGGCCGCGCCGCCGTGCTCGCGGCCCGGGAGGAGGGCGTGGTGGAGTCGCTGCGCGAGCTGCTGCCCGGCGCCGACGTCGCCGGGGCGCTCGCCGCCCTGCGCCGCGGCACCGAGGCGGCCGCCCCGCACGTCGTGGGCCGCCCGCTGTTCGCCGGCCAGCTCTCGCTGCCCTGGCCCGCCGACCCCGCTCGGGCAGTTGTGGCACGCGGCGACGCTGCTGCGGGAGTTCCGCGGCGACACCCACCAGGCAGCCAACCTGGCCGCCGGGCTCACCGCGGTCGAGATGAACCTGCTCACCGAGTACTGGGTCGGCTGGGAACACACTGCCTACGCCGGGACGCGCGGCTGGTCGGCGGAGGCGATGGCCGAGGCCGACGCCGACCTGCAGGGGCGCGGGCTGGTCGCCGACGACCGGCTCACCGAGGAGGGACGGCGGCTGCGCGACGACGTCGAGGCGCGGACCGAGGCCGCGATGGAACCGGTCCTCGCCGCCATCGGGCCCGACCTGCCGGAGCTGACCCGGCAGCTGGACGCCTGGTCGGCGGCGATCGTGGCCGGCGGCGCCGCGCCGCCGGACCCCTACAAGCGGATCAGCGGCTGACCACCGCCCCGGCCGGTCACCCCCGCGCGCGCTCGTGCTCTGCCCACACCGGTGTGCAGAGCACGAGC
>NZ_JBJGYY010000018.1:0-96482 GCF_054050235.1 Geodermatophilus sp. SYSU D00696
GAGGAGCAGGGAGAGGAGCAGGGAGAGGAGCAGGGAGAGGAGCAGGGAGAGGAGCAGGGAGAGGAGCAGGGAGAGGAGCAGGGAGAGGAGCAGGGAGAGGAGCAGGGAGAGGAGCAGGGAGAGGAGCGACCTGGAGGGACGGGAGTGGACACCTGATCGGGTCCCGGGTTCCCCCACCCACGCCCCGACGGGCACGATGAACTCCGCAACAGGCGAGAGAGCACCGCCCCCGGTCCTGCACGGACGCCGGGGACCACGGGTGCGCAGACGACAGCAGTGGACCGTGCAGAGCTGGGGTGGGTCGGTCATGGAGTTCCGGGTGACACGCGAGGTGCTCGCCGATGCCGTCGCGTGGACGGCGCGCAGCCTCCCGCCGCGCCCGTCGGTGCCGGTGCTGGCCGGCATCCTGCTCGAGGTCGACGGCAGCCAGTTGTCGGTGTCCGGCTTCGACTACGAGGTCTCCGCGCGCGCGGAGGTCGACGTGCAGGCCGCCGAGAGCGGGCGGGTCCTGGTCCCCGGCCGGCTGCTGGCCGAGATCACCCGCGCGCTGCCGCCGCACCCGGTCGACATCCGCGCCGAGGGGCCCCGGCTGTCGATCACCTGCGGCAACGCCCGGTTCAGCCTGCCGACCCTGCCGGTGGAGGACTACCCGTCGCTGCCGGCGATGCCGTCGTCGGCCGGTGTGGTCGACAGCGACGTCTTCGCCGAGGCGGTCGGCCAGGTCGCCGTCGCCGCCGGGCGCGACGACACCCTGCCCATGCTCACCGGCGTGCGCCTGGAGATCGAGGACGACCGGGTGACGCTCGCCGCCACCGACCGCTACCGGCTGGCCGTGCGCGAGTTCGCCTGGCGCCCGGAGACCCCGGGACTCTCCGCCGCGGTGCTGGTGCCGGCGCGCACGCTGGCCGACGCCGCCCGCACGCTGACCAGCGGCCCCGAGATCACCGTCTCGCTGTCCTCCGGGGGCTCCGGCGAGGGGATCCTGGGCCTGTCGGGCAAGGACCGGCAGACCACCACCCGGCTGCTCGACGCCGAGTTCGTCAAGTACCGGGCGATCATGCCCTCCGAGTCCAGCGCCAACGCGACGCTGCCGGTCGTGCAGTTCACCGACGCCGCCAAGCGCGTGGCGCTGGTCGCCGAGCGGGGCACGCCGCTGCGCTGCGAGTTCACCCCCGGCCAGGTCACCCTGCGTGCCGGCGGCAGCGACGACGAGGGCCAGGCCGAGGAGCGCTGCGACGTCGAGTTCGACGGCGATCCGCTGACCATCGGCTTCAACCCGACGTTCCTGCTCGACGGGCTGGCCGCGGTGCACACCGGCCGCGCGCGGATGGACTTCACCAGCCCGCTCAAGCCGGCCGTGCTCTCCGGCGTCGAGGAGCCGGCCGCCGACGACGGCGACGGCGCCCGCCCGGCCGAGCGGCCCGGGAGCTACCGCTACCTGATCATGCCGGTGCGCCTCCCGGGCTGACGAAGGGCCCTGCAGGAGGGCCGCCCGCCGGGCACGATGAGCACCGGTCGACACCGCGACGAGAGGACGAGGACGTGCAGCTGGGGCTGATCGGGCTGGGCAAGATGGGCGGCAACATGCGCGAGCGGCTGCGTCGCGCCGGTCACGAGGTGGTCGGCTTCGACCACCACCCCGAGCGGCGCGACGTCGGCAGCCTCGAGGAGCTGGTCGGCGCGCTCCCGGCGCCGCGGGTGGTCTGGGTGATGGTGCCCGCCGGGGAGCCGACGCGGGCCACGGTCAAGGAGCTGGCCGGACTGCTCGAGCCCGGTGACGTGATCGTGGACGGCGGGAACTCGAAGTACACCGACGACCAGGTGCACGACGTCATGTGCCGCGAGAAGGGCATCGGGTACGTCGACGCCGGGGTCTCCGGCGGGGTGTGGGGCCTGGAGAACGGCTACGCGCTGATGGTCGGCGGCACGAAGGAGGACGTCGCCAAGGTCCAGCCGGTGTTCGACGCGCTCAAGCCGCCGTCGCCGACCGACGAGACCGGCCAGGAGCTCCCCGGCGCGGGCTTCGTGCACGCCGGCCCGGTGGGTGCCGGGCACTTCAGCAAGATGGTGCACAACGGCATCGAGTACGCGCTCATGCAGGCCTACGGCGAGGGCTACGAGCTGCTGGCCGCCGTCGACCTGATCGAGGACGTGCCCGGCGTCGTCAAGTCCTGGACCCAGGGCACGGTCATCCGCTCCTGGCTGCTGGACCTGCTCGTGCGTGCCCTCGACGAGGACCCGTCCCTGGACCGGATCCGCGGCTACGCGGAGGACTCCGGCGAGGGCCGCTGGACGGTCGAGCAGGCCATCGAGAACGCCGTCCCGATGCCGACGATCGCCGCGTCGCTGTTCGCCCGGTTCGTCTCCCGCCAGGAGGACTCGCCGACCATGAAGGCCGTCGCCGCGCTGCGCCAGCAGTTCGGTGGGCACGCCGTCCACGCGGTGCAGGCGCAGGAGGTCGAACGGCCCGCGTGAGCGCGCGCTCCGGACTCCAGGACTGCCTTTATCGCGATAAAGGCACCTCGCCCGGCTCGGGCTGAGGTGTACGTCCGGCACCTCCAGCTGGTCGAGTTCCGCAGCTGGGAGAAGGTCGACCTGGCGCTGCGGCCCGGTCCCACGGTGGTCGTCGGCCGCAACGGCGAGGGCAAGACGAACCTCGTCGAGGCGGTCGGCTACCTCGCGACGCTGGGCAGCCACCGGGTGTCCGGCGACGCGCCCCTGGTCCGCCACGGCGCGGGCCAGGCGGTGGTCCGGGCGGCGCTGCGCCGCGAGGACCGCGAGCTGCTGGTGGAGGTCGAGATCAACCCGGGCCGGGCCAACCGGGTCCGGGTCAACCGCTCCCCGCTGCCGCGGCCGCGGGAGGTGCTCGGCCTGGTCAAGAGCGTGCTGTTCGCCCCGGAGGACCTCGCGCTGGTCCGCGGCGACCCGGCCGAGCGGCGCCGCTTCCTCGACGACCTGCTGGTCAGCCGCACGCCCCGGCTGGCCGGGGTGCGCAGCGACTACGACCGGGTGCTCCGGCAGCGCAACGCCCTGCTCAAGACCGCGCGGCTGGCCCGCGGCGACGCGCTGGCCACCCTGGACGTCTGGGACACCCACCTGGTCGAGCTCGGCGGTCAGCTGCTGGCCGCCCGCCTCGGGCTGGTGGCCGACCTGGCCCCGCACGTGGCCCGGTCCTACGCCGCCGTCGCCGGGCCCGGTGCCGCCGCCGCGGGGCTGGGCTACGCCAGCACCGTGCCGCTGGCCGGGGACGGCGCCGCGCTGCCGCCGGACGCGCCGGTGCCCCGGGCGGCCGAGCTGTCGGCGGCGCTGCGCGAGCGGGTCGCCGAGCGCCGCCGCGAGGAGGTCGACCGCGGCATGACGCTGGTCGGCCCGCACCGCGACGACCTCGTGCTGCACCTGGGGCCGGCGCCGGCCAAGGGCTTCGCCAGCCACGGGGAGTCGTGGTCGCTGGCGCTGGCCCTCAAGCTCGGCTGCTTCGCGCTGCTGCGCGCCGACGGCGAGGAGCCGGTGCTGGTCCTCGACGACGTCTTCGCCACCCTCGACGCCGGGCGGCGCGCCGCGCTGGCCGAGGTCGCCCGCTCCGCCGAGCAGACCCTCATCACCGCCGCCGTCCTCGACGACGTGCCCGAGGAGCTGCGCGGCGCCCGGGTGGAGGTCGGCGAGGGGACGGCCATCCTGGTCGCCGACGAGGAGGGGACCCCGTGAGCGACGAGCGGCCCGCGCGGCCCAGCGACATCGCCCGCGCCGCGCTGGAGGCGGCCCGCGCGGCGTCGGCGGCGCGCCCGGCGCCCACCCGCCGCCGGGTGGCCGGCCCGCGGCGGAACTGGACCGGCCCGCGTCCCGGCGACGACGACCCGCAGCCGCTGGCCCGGCTGGTCGACTCGCTGGTCAGCGCGCAGGACTGGACCGAGCACACCCGGGTGGGGGCGGTGTTCGGGCGCTGGTCGGCGCTGGTCGGCCCGGACATCGCGGCGCACTGCCGGCCGGAGACGCTGACCGAGGGCGAGCTGCTCGTCGTCGCGGAGTCCACCGCGTGGGCCACCCAGCTGCGGCTGCTGGCCCCCACCATCCTGGCCCGGCTGCGCGCCTCGGTCGGCGGGGACGTGGTGACCCGGTTGCGCGTTGTCGGACCGACGGCCCCGAGCTGGAAGAAGGGCCCGCGGTCGGTCCGCGGGCGGGGGCCCCGCGACACGTACGGATGAGGGACGCCGGGCGCCGGCGTCCCGGGAGGACGGTGCAGCGATGAGCAGCCCGCGCGACGACGACCCCCGCGGCGACGACCCCCGAGCCGGTGGACCCGGGCCCGACGGCTCCGGGCCCGACGGCTCCGGGCCCGACGGCTCTGGGCCCGACGGCGACCGGCGGCCCGGCGACGGCGGCTGGCAGGAGCCGGCCCACCTCGGCGACACCGACCGCGACGCCGACCGCGGGGGCGAGCGGGACGCCGAGCGGGACCGCGAGCCGGCCGGCGCCGCCCCGGGCGCCATCACCTGGGCCCCGCCGGCCCGGCGCCCGCGCACCCCCGGCGTCGTCGAGCAGGTGTTCCGCTACCAGGGCGACCCCGTCGGCGCGCAGGGCTGGGCGCTGCAGCACGGCTGGGAGATCTCCGACGGCACCGCCCCGCAGGACGCCGTCCTCGCCGAGCTGGTGGCCACCGCTCCCGTGCGGGCGACGAGGGAGCACCGCCCGGCGGGCGTGATGCGCGGCCGCGCCGGCAGCCTGGAGCTGGTCGCGTTCGACGTCGTCTTCGTCGACAAGCGGAGCGTGGTGCCGGAGTACGCGGTCACCGCGGCGCCGGTGCTGCTGCCGCTGCCGCCGCTGCGGCTCGCGCCGGCCCGCTTCTGGCGGCACCGCACCGGCGGCCTGCTGCACCTGCCCAGCGGCGACCCCGCGTTCGACGCCCGCTGGGTGCTCCTCGCCGCGGAGGACACGCCCGGGGTCCGGCGGCTGGTCGAGGACGCGACGGTGCGCGGCCTGCTCCTGGGCAGCGACGACGGCGACGAGTTCTGGACCGCGGCCGGTCACCTCGCCGCGGTGCGCCCCGACGGCCAGCGCCCCGAGCTGATCGAGCACCACGCCCGCCTGCTGGGCGCGATGGTGGCCGCGCTCGCCGGCGTCTTCTGACGCCTCGATGACCACTGCCGGGACCACTCCCGGAACCACCGCCGAGTCGGCGCCGGCCGCCGGCCTGCGCGAGCTGCTGCCGCTGGTCCGGCCGCACCGCCGGCCGCTGCTGCTGGCCGCCGGGCTCTCACTGGTGGGTGCGGCGGCCGCACTCGCGCAGCCGGCGCTGACCGGGCGGGTGATCGCCGCGGTCGGCGCCGGTGACCCGCTGCTGCCCGCCGTCGCCCTGCTCCTGCTGGTGCTCGTCGCCGGGGCGGTGCTCGACGCGGTGCAGTCCTACCTGCTGCAGCGGACCGGGGAGGGCGTGGTCCTCTCCACCCGCCGGACGGTCGCCGACCGGCTGCTGCGGCTGCCGGTCGCCGAGTACGACCGGCGTCGCACCGGGGACCTGATGTCCCGCGTCGGCGCGGACACCACCCTGCTGCGGGCCACGGTGACCTCCGGTGTGGTCGAGGTGGCCGGCTCCGCGGTGGTCGCCGTCGGGGCGCTGGCGGCGATGGCGCTGGTCGACGTCTGGCTGCTGCTGGTCACCGTCACCGCCGTCGCGGTCGGCATGACCGTGGTGGTGCTCAGCAGCCGGCGGGTGCGGAGGCTCTCCCGCCGGGCGCAGGACGAGGTCGGCGCGATGACGGCGGCCGTCGAGCGGGCGCTGTCGGCGGTGCGCACCATCCGGGCCAGCGGCGCCACCGCGCGCGAGGTCGACGCCGTCGGGACCAGCGCGGAGCGCGCCTACCGCGCCGGGGTGTCGGTGGCCCGGGTGCAGGCGCTCGTGGCGCCGGCCGGCTCGATCGCCGTCCAGGGTGCGTTCCTCGCCGTCCTGGGGCTGGGCGGCTACCGGGTGGCCACCGGCTCGATCGCCGTCGCCGACCTGGTCGCGTTCATCCTCTACCTGTTCCTGCTGGTCATGCCGCTGGGCCAGGCGGTGTCGGCGTGGACGCAGCTGCAGACCGGGCTGGGTGCGCTGGCCCGCATCCAGGAGGTCCTCGTCCTCGAGCCCGAGCGCGACGACGCCCCCGAGGTCGGCGGCGCCACGACGGCGCCCCGGGTGCCGGCGCCGGGCGTGCCGCTGCTCGAGCTCGACGACGTCTCCTTCGCCTACCCGGACGGGACCGCGGTCCTCGACGGGGTCTCGCTCACCGTGCCGGCCGGCAGCCGGGTGGCGCTGGTCGGGCCGTCGGGGGCGGGCAAGTCGACGGTGCTGGCGCTGGTCGAGGGCTTCTACCCGCTGACCGGCGGCACGATCCGGTGGGCCGGCACCGACGTCCGCCGGCTGCCGCGGTCCGCGCTGCGCGCCCAGCTGGGCTACGTCGAGCAGGAGGCGCCGGTGCTGGCCGGCACGGTGCGGGAGAACCTGCTGCTCGCCGCGCCGGCCGCCGCCGACGACGAGCTGTGGGCGGTGCTCGCCGACGTCGGCCTCACCGGCGTCGTGCAGCGCTCACCGCGCGGGCTCGACGTCCCGGTCGGTGACGAGGGCGTGCTGCTCTCCGGCGGCGAGCGGCAGCGGCTGGCCATCGCCCGGTCGCTGCTGTCCCGTCCGGCGCTGCTGCTGCTCGACGAGCCCACCGCCAGCCTCGACGCCCGCAACGAGGGGCTGCTGCGCGAGACGCTGGCCGCCGCGGCCGCCGACCGGGCGCTGCTGGTGGTCGCCCACCGCCTGTCGACCGTGCTCGACAGCGACCAGATCGTGGTGCTCGACGCCGGTCGCGTGGTCGCGCGCGGCACGCACGAGGAGCTGCTCGGGACCAGCCCGCTCTACCGCGAGCTCGCCTCCGCCCAGCTGCTGGTGTGAGCGCCGCCGTGGGGAGCACGGCGGGGGCTGGCGACGCCCGCCCCCGCCCCGCGGTGCCCGACCTCGCTCTGCAGCGTGAGGTCGGGCACCGCGGGGCGAGGGCCGCCGCGGGCGGTGAGGTCCACCGCCGTGGAGCCCGGCGGCCGACCAGGTGCACCGCTATGCGGCCTGCCCGGCCCGCATGTCCCCGGTCTCGTCGAGGGCCTCGGCGGCGCGGGTGATGTTGCGGACCATGCTGCCGAAGACGATCCCGTGGAACGGCGAGATGCTCCACCAGTAGAGGTGGCCGAGCAGGCCGTGCGGGTGGAACGTCGCCCTCTGCCGCAGCCGGGCGCGCCCATCCCCGCCCTGTTCCACGTGGAACTCCAGCCAGGCCAGGCCCGGTAGCCGCATCTCCGCGCGCAGCCGCAGCAGCCGGCCCTCCTCGCGCTCCTCGACCCGCCACCAGTCCAGGGCGTCGCCGACGTGGAGGTCGCGGGGGTGCCGCCGGCCACGGCGCAGGCCGACCCCGCCGACCGCCCGGTCCAGCCAGCCGCGCACCTCCCAGGCCAGCGGGAAGCTGTACCAGCCGGTCTCCCCGCCGATCCCCTCGACCACCCGCCACAGCGCCTCGGGCGCGGCGTCCGTCTCCCGCGTCCGCTCGTCGAGGTAGAGGCTGCCGCCGGCCCAGTCGGGGTCGCTGGGCAGCGGGTCCGACGGCGCGCCGGGCACCGAGGCCCCGGTCCACCGCGTGACGACGTCGTGGTCCCGGACCCGCTGTACGGCCAGCCGCACGGCGTCGTCGAAGCCGAGGAGACCCTCCGGCGGGTCGGGCACGTACCGCGCGATGTCGTGCTCGGAGCAGACGACGGTGTTGCGCAGCGACTCCACCAGCGGCCGGGCGATCGAGGCGGGCACGGGCGTGACGACGCCGACCCAGTGGCTCGACAGCGACGGCGTGAAGACCGGGACCGGCAGGATCCGCCGCCGGGTCAGGCCGGTCACCTCGGCGTAGCGCTGCATCATCTGCGCGTAGTCCATGACGTCGGGGCCGCCGATGTCGAAGCAGCGGTGCACGTCGGGCGGCAGCGTGGCGCAGCCGACCAGGTAGCGCAGCACGTCGCGGACGGCGATCGGCTGGATGCGGCTGTGCACCCACCGCGGGGTGACCATCACCGGCAACCGCTCGGTGAGGTAGCGCAGCATCTCGAACGACGCCGACCCCGACCCCAGGACCACCGCTGCGCGCAGCACGACCGTCGGCACGCCCGAGTCGAGCAGCACGCGGGCCACCTCGGCGCGCGAGCGCAGGTGCGGGGAGAGCTCCTCGTCCGCCGGCTCCAGGCCGCCGAGGTAGACCAGCCGGCCGACGCCGACCCCGCGCACGGCGCGGGCCATCACCTCGGCGGTCCGCCGGTCCCGCTCCTCGAACTCGCGACCCGCCGCGAGGGAGTGGACGAGGTAGTAGACGACGTCGACGCCGGCGCACGCCCGGGCCACCGCCTCCTCGTCGGTGGCGTCCCCCTCGGCGACCTCGACCTCTCCGACCCAGGGCCGGTCGCGCAGCTTGGCCGGCGAGCGGGCGAGCACCCGGACGCGGTGGCCGGCGGCGAGCAGCTCGGGCACGAGGCGGCCGCCGACGTAGCCGGTGGCACCGGTGACCAGACAGGTGAGTGCGCGGTCGGCGGACTCCATGTCGACGAGTCTGCGAGCGGTCGGCGGCCGGTGCCCGGCGGCCGGACCGGTTCCGGCCCGTGAGCGCTCCTGGGCGGGCGTGTCGGGCCCGGGGGCAGGACCGGTGGTGCGATCGGTACCGCGAGTGGCGCAGACGCGTCGTCAGGGCGTGCACGACGCCGTTCTTGTCGGTGGACCCGGTAACATGGACGGCAGGAATCCCCAGCATCCGGCTGAGTGGCGCTGTGCGCCCTCGGGACCCTCCCCGCGCGGGCCGTGCCCGCGTGCCGGCTGCGCGACAGAAGGGCCCCACGTGGTCGCTCGGACCCAGACCGACACCAGCTACTCCGGCAGCTCCATCACCGTCCTCGAGGGGCTCGAGGCGGTCCGCAAGCGGCCCGGCATGTACATCGGCTCCACCGGCGAGCGCGGCCTGCACCACATGGTGTGGGAGGTCGTCGACAACTCCGTCGACGAGGCGCTGGCCGGCTACTGCGACACCGTCCGCGTCACCCTGCTCGCCGACGGCGGCGTCCGGGTCGAGGACAACGGCCGCGGCATCCCGGTCGACCTGCACCCCCGCGAGAAGCGGCCGACCGTCGAGGTCGTCATGACCGTGCTGCACGCCGGCGGCAAGTTCGACGGCAAGAGCTACGCCGTCTCCGGCGGTCTGCACGGCGTCGGCGTCACCGTCGTCAACGCGCTGTCCACCGCGCTCGAGGTGCGCATCTGGCGGGACGGCAAGGAGTGGCACCAGTCCTACGCCATGGCCAAGCCCGGTCCGCTCGAGGAGGTCGGCCCGACCACCAAGCGCGGCACCCAGATCACCTTCTGGGCCGACGGCGGCATCTTCGAGACGACGACCTACTCGTTCGACACCATCAGCCGCCGGCTGCAGGAGATGGCCTTCCTCAACAAGGGCCTGACCATCGTCCTGCGCGACGAGCGCCCCGGGCACGGCAAGGCCGACACCGGGCTGGGCGACGAGAAGTCGGTCGCCCTGGAGGCCACCGCGCCGGGCGCCGAGGACGCCGCCTTCGAGCCCACCGAGATCACCTACCGCTACGACGGCGGCCTCGAGGACTACGTCCGTCACATCAACGCGAAGAAGACCCCGATCCACCGCTCGATCCTCGGCTTCGGCGACGAGGGCGTCGGCAAGAACGACATGCGGATGAGCGTCGAGGTCGCGATGCAGTGGTCCGACGCCTACTCCGAGTCGGTCTACTCCTTCGCCAACACGATCAACACACACGAGGGCGGCACCCACGAGGAGGGCTTCCGCACCGCGCTGACCTCGATCGTCAACCGCTACGCCGTCGAGAAGAAGCTGCTCAAGGAGAAGGACGAGAAGCTCACCGGCGAGGACATCCGCGAGGGCCTGGCGGCGATCGTCTCGGTCAAGATCGGCGACCCGCAGTTCGAGGGCCAGACGAAGACCAAGCTCGGCAACACCGAGGTCAAGGGCTTCGTGCAGCGCATCTGCAACGAGCAGATCGCGCACTGGTTCGAGGCCAACCCGGCCGAGGCCAAGACCATCATCACCAAGGCCGCCTCGGCCGCCCGGGCCCGGCGGGCCGCGCAGGACGCCCGCAAGCTCGCCCGCAAGAACCTGCTGAGCAACAACTCGCTGCCGGGCAAGCTGGCCGACTGCCGGTCGACCGACCCGCGCAACTCCGAGGTCTACATCGTCGAGGGCGACTCGGCCGGCGGCTCGGCCAAGTCCGGCCGCGACTCGATGTTCCAGGCGATCCTGCCCATCCGCGGCAAGATCATCAACGTCGAGAAGGCGCGCATCGACCGGGTGCTCAAGAACACCGAGGTCCAGTCGATGATCACCGCCTTCGGCACCGGCATCCACGACGAGTTCGACCTGTCGAAGCTGCGGTACCACAAGATCGTGCTGATGGCCGACGCCGACGTCGACGGCCAGCACATCCGCACGCTGCTGCTCACCCTGCTGTTCCGCTTCATGCGGCCGCTGGTCGAGGCCGGCCACGTCTACCTGGCCCAGCCGCCGCTGTACAAGATCAAGTGGGGCGGCAAGTGGGGCGACCAGTACGCCTACTCCGACCGGGAGCGCGACGCGCTGCTGGCGGCCGGCAAGCAGGAGGGCCGCAAGGTCCGCGACGAGATGATCCAGCGGTTCAAGGGGCTCGGTGAGATGAACGCCAGCGAGCTCTGGGACACCACGATGAACCCGGAGTCCCGCCTGCTCCTGCAGGTCACCCTCGACGACGCCGCCACCGCCGACGAGCTGTTCAGCATCCTCATGGGCGAGGACGTCGAGGCCCGCCGCAGCTTCATCACCCGCAACGCCAAGGACGTCCGCTTCCTCGACGTGTGAGGAAGGACCCCCTCGCACCCCCCCGCCTCGCTCCGCGCAGGCGGAGGGTCCCTGCGAGGGGGTCTTCCAGCACCGACCAGCGACATCGTCCTCCGATCGTGGAGATCTGAAACGTGACCGAGACACCCACCCGCGACCGCGTCGAGCCGGTCGACCTCCAGCAGGAGATGCAGCGCAGCTACATCGACTACGCGATGAGCGTGATCGTCGGCCGCGCCCTGCCGGAGGTCCGCGACGGCCTCAAGCCGGTGCACCGCCGCGTGCTGTTCGCGATGTACGACCAGGGCTTCCGCCCCGACCGCGGCTACGTCAAGTGCGCCCGTCCGGTCGCGGAGGTCATGGGCAACTACCACCCGCACGGCGACTCGGCGATCTACGACGCCCTCGTGCGGCTGGCCCAGCCGTGGTCGATGCGCTACCCGCTCATCGACGGCCAGGGGAACTTCGGCTCGCCGGGCAACGACCCGCCGGCCGCCATGCGCTACACCGAGTGCCGGCTCACGCCGCTGGCCATGGAGATGCTGGCCGGCATCGACGAGGAGACCGTCGACTTCCAGGCCAACTACGACGGTCGCACCCAGGAGCCGCTGGTCCTGCCGGCGCGCGTGCCGAACCTGCTGATCAACGGGTCGGCCGGCATCGCGGTCGGCATGGCCACCAACATGCCGCCGCACAACCTGCGCGAGGTGGCCGAGGCGGTGTACTGGGTGCTCGAGCACCCCGACGCCGAGCCGGAGGAGGCGCTCACCGCGTGCATGGAGCGGGTCAAGGGCCCCGACTTCCCCACCTACGGCCTCATCGTCGGCCGCGAGGGCATCGAGGACGCCTACCGCACCGGCCGTGGCTCGGTGAAGATGCGCGCCGTCGTCACCGTCGAGGAGGACGCGCGGGGCCGCGTGCAGCTCGTCGTCACCGAGCTGCCCTACCAGGTCAACCCGGACAACCTGGCCGAGTCGATCGCCGAGGCGGTCAAGGACGGCCGGCTGCAGGGCATCAGCGAGATCGCCGACGAGTCCAGCGACCGCGTCGGCCGGCGGCTGGTCATCACGCTGCGCCGCGACGCCGTGGCCAAGGTCGTGCTGAACAACCTCTACAAGCACACCCAGCTGCAGACGTCGTTCGGCTGCAACATGCTCTCGATCGTCGACGGCGTCCCGCGGACCCTGCGGCTCGACGAGCTGGTGCGCAACTGGGTGCTCCACCAGATCGAGGTCATCCAGCGGCGCACCCGCTACCGGCTGCGCAAGGCCGAGGAGCGCGCGCACATCCTGCGCGGCTACGCCAAGGCCCTCGACCAGCTCGACGCGGTCATCGCGCTCATCCGCAACAGCCCCTCGGCCGACTCCGCCCGCACCGGCCTCATGGAGCTGCTCGAGGTCGACGAGGTCCAGGCGACGGCGATCCTCGACCTGCAGCTGCGCCGGCTGGCCGCCCTCGAGCGGCAGCGGATCATGGACGAGCTGGCCGAGATCGAGGCCCGCATCGCCGACCTGCAGGCGATCCTCGACTCCCCGGATCGGCAGCGGCAGATCGTCCGCGACGAGCTGGCCGAGATCGTCGACAAGTACGGCGACGACCGGCGCACCCAGTTCGTCGCCAACGAGGGCGACGTCTCGGTCGAGGACCTCATCGCCGAGGAGGAGGTCGTCGTCACCATCACCCGCACCGGCTACGCCAAGCGGACCAAGAGCGACCTCTACCGGTCGCAGCGCCGCGGCGGGAAGGGCGTGATGGGGGCGGCCCTCAAGCAGGACGACCTCGTCGACCACTTCTTCGTGGGCTCCACCCACGACTGGATCCTGTTCTTCACCAACAAGGGCCGGGTCTACCGGGCCAAGGCCTACGAGCTGCCCGAGGCCAACCGCACCGCCCGCGGCGCACACGTGGCCAACATCCTGGCGTTCCAGCCCGACGAGCGGATCGCCCAGGTCATGCAGATCAAGGACTACTCGGTCGCGCCGTACCTGGTCCTGGCCACGGCCAACGGGCAGGTCAAGAAGACGCGGCTGTCGGACTTCGACAGCCCGCGCAGCGGCGGTGTCATCGCGATCAACCTGCGCGAGGGCGACGAGCTGGTCGGGGCCGCGCTCATCGACCCCGACCTGGACCTGCTGCTGGTCACCCGGGCCGCGATGTCGATCCGGTTCAAGGCCGACGACGCGACCCTGCGGCCGATGGGCCGGGCCACCGAGGGCGTCCGCGGGATCTCGCTGTCCCCCGGGGACCGGCTGCTGTCGATGATCGTGGTCGAGGAGGGCGTCGACGTCCTCGTCGCCACCGAGCGCGGCTTCGCCAAGCGGACCGGCATCGAGAACTACCCGCCGCAGGGCCGCGGCGGGAAGGGCGTGCTCACCGCCGACCCGAAGGCCCGCAAGGGTGCCCTGGTCGGGGCCCTGTCGGTGCGGCTCGGCGACGAGCTCTACGCCATCACGTCCGGCGGCGGGGTGATCCGGACGCCGGTCAACGGCGTGCGCCACAACAAGGATCGCGCGACCATGGGCGTCAAGCTCATGAACTTGCCCGAGGACGTGACGATCGTGGCGATCGCCCGGACGACGGACAACGACGAGCCCGCCGCCTAGGGTGAGACCGGGAGCACGGTGGGGCGTGACGGCAGGTCACGCCCCACCCCCGGCTCCCAATGACGGACACGACCGGCGCCCGGGCGCCTCCGGCACCGCGCCGGGGCACCCGGACGCGAGAGCGCGGCGAGGGCCGCAGGCGAACGGGAGAACGGCATGAGCGACCGGCCGCAGGCGGTGCGCACCGGGGTCCGCCCGGAAGGCGCAGCCGGAGCGGACGGAGCCCCGGCGACGGGTTCGGCGCCCGTCACCGGTCAGACCCCCGGTCCGTCCGGAGCCTCGCCCGCGGGCGCGAGCGCGGCCGGCGGGGGCGCGTCCCTGACCAAGCCGGTCACCGGCGGGCTGGCCGCGCAGCAGGCCCCGCCGCAGCCGCCGTCCGCTGCCCCGCAGCAGGTCGCGCAGCAGCACCAGCGGCCGGCCGACGCGACGATGCCGCCGCCGTCGGGTGTCACGCAGGTGGCACCGCCGGCCACGGCCGCCCCGCGGCCCCCGCAGCAGGCGCCCGCGCAGCAGGCCGTGCCGCAGCAGGCGCCGCCCCAGCAGGCGGGCCAGCAGGCCGGCCGGCCCGCCGCCAAGGGCCGTGGCAACCGCGGTCCGCGCCGGGCCCGGCTGCAACTGCGGCACATCGACACGTGGTCGGCGCTGAAGATCTCGCTGGTCCTGTCGATCGCGCTGTTCTTCATCTGGATGGTGGCGGTCGGGGTCCTCTACGGCGTCCTGTCCGGCCTGGGCGTCTTCGACACCCTCAACGACCTGTTCGGCCAGCTCGGCACGTCCTCGGGCGGCGAGGGCGGCGGCGACGTCATCACGCCGGGCATCGTCTTCGGCGGCGCGGCGGTCATCGGCGCCATCAACATCGTGTTGATGACGGCGCTGGCCACGATCGCGGCGTTCATCTACAACCTCTGTGCCGACCTCGTGGGCGGTCTCGAGGTCACCCTCGCCGAGCGGGACTGAGCGGCCGGGGCCCCGCCCGCCGGGGCCCCGGACCGGCCTTGTAAGCTGGTCGAGGTCCACGGGCCTGTAGCTCAGGCGGTTAGAGCGCATCCCTGATAAGGATGAGGCCGGAGGTTCAAGTCCTCCCAGGCCCACCCGTGAACCGGTGCCCACGGCACCGCGGCAGCGCGGCCCCGTCCGTGGCCGCGGTCGTTCCCAGGAGGTACCGAGTGCTCAAGCAGCTGGCCCTGGTCGCCGCGGCGGCCGGCGCCGTCGCCGCCCTCCGTCGTCGCTCCGCCGGCACCGGCAAGGCCGAGGCCGACCTCTGGCACGAGGCCACGAGCGGCCCGGACGCCGTCAGCCGCCCCACCACCCGCTGACCCGCGGCCCCGTTCCGGGGCCACTCCGGGCAGCACCCCCGGGGACGTAGCTCAATTGGCAGAGCACCGCCTTTGCAAGGCGGGGGTTAGGGGTTCGATTCCCCTCGTCTCCACTCCTCCGACGCGCTCCTGACCTGGCCCGGCCCGCCCGGCGGCGGGGATGGGAGAGTGGGGGCGTGACCGAATCGACCTCGCCCGCCCGCCGCGCGGTGCTGCACACCAACCACGGCGACATCACCGTCGACCTGTTCCCCGACCACGCGCCCAAGACGGTCGCGAACTTCGCGGACCTGGCCGAGGGCCGCCGTGAGTGGACGCACCCGGCCACCCGCGCGAAGACCACCGACCCGCTCTACGACGGGACGATCTTCCACCGCGTCATCAGCGGGTTCATGATCCAGGGCGGGGACCCGCTCGGTCAGGGCTTCGGCGGCCCCGGCTACCAGTTCGGCGACGAGTTCCACCCCGAGCTCGCCTTCGACCGCCCGTACCTGCTGGCCATGGCCAACGCCGGGCCCGGCACCAACGGCTCGCAGTTCTTCATCACCGTCGGCCCCACGCCGCACCTCAACCGCAAGCACACGATCTTCGGCGAGGTGGCCGACCAGGCCAGCCGTGAGGTCGTCGACCGCATCGCCACCGTGCGCACCGGCCGCAACGACAAGCCGGTGGAGGACGTCGTCATCCAGTCGGTCGAGGTGCAGCGCAGCTGACCAGCTCCCCACCCGACGAGGGCACCGGCGGCGCCGCACCGCCGCCGGTGCCCCCGCCGGCCACCTGTTACCGGCACCCCGACCGGCCCACCGGCATCCGCTGCACCCGCTGCGACCGGCCCATCTGCCCGGAGTGCATGACGCCGGCGTCGGTCGGCTTCCAGTGCCCCGACGACGTCCGCGCGGGCAACGCGGGGGTGCGCCGGCCGCGGCCGGTCTCGAGGTGGAGCGCCGCGCGCCGGCGCTTCGGCCCCGTCACGGCCACGCTCGTGGCGGTCAACCTCGTCGTCTTCGTCGTCACCGCCGTCTCGGCGGTCTCGGTCGGTGAGAGCCCGCTGGACAACTTCCGCTCGCCGGTCTTCGCCGACTTCTCGCTCGTCCCCGTGCTGGTCGACGTCTACGGCCAGGACTGGCGGCTGATCACCGGGGCGTTCCTGCACATCGGGATCACCCACCTGCTGCTCAACATGCTCAGTCTGCTGCTCTTCGGCCCCGAGATCGAGGCCCGGCTGGGTTGGTGGCGCTACCTGTCGGTCTACCTCCTCTCCGCACTCGGTGGCGCCGTGGCCATCGAGCTGTTCGGCGACCCCGCCCGGCCCGTCGCCGGCGCCTCGGCGGCGATCTACGGGCTCCTCGGCGCCCTGGGCGTGCTGATGGTCGCCGCCCGCCAGGACCTGCGTGGCCTGCTGACCCTGCTGGCCATCAACGTCGTCATCAGCTTCCTGCCCAACGTGTCCCTGCTCGGGCACCTCGGCGGCCTGGTCGCGGGCCTGGTCGCCACCACGCTGCTCGTGCTCACCCGGCGCCGCGTCGCGCTGCAGGCCGCCGCACTGGCCGCCCTCGCGGTCGTGCTGGTCGTCCTGGTCCTCGTGGTGCCCGTGCCGGTGACCGTCCTGGGCTGACGGCCCGCGTCACCCCGGGCGCAGCGCCTCCAGGGCCAGCGCGACGGCGGCCGGGTCGGCGCCCAGGTCGCGGCGGCCCAGCAGGACCAGCGTGCCGTCGTCGTCCGGGCCGCTGGCGGTGTCGAGCTCGAGCAGCTGCGAACGCACCCCCAGCCGGCGGGTGTCCCGCAGCCGCACCCTCAGGCCCGGCCAGGCCAGCCGGGTGTGCCCGGCCAGGGTCCGGACCACGACGCCGCCGGGACCGGCCGACAGCCGCGGCCGGAGGACGACGTCGCGCAGCACCAGCGCGAGCAGCAGGACCCCGGCGGCGCCGACCAGCACCCGGCCGGCGGTGTCGAGGGTCAGCGCGGCCAGCACCAGCAGCACGCCGCCCGTCCCGAGCACGACCGTCTCCGCCGTCCGCGCCGACCACTGCACGTCCCCACCCTCCCAGGCCGGTGGACACACCGCCGTCGGCTCCGTCCACAGGGACGCGGGGCTGGGGACGAGGGGTCGTCACTGGGGATATGCCCTGTTCGGCGCGCGTGTCGACTCCTCGACAGCACCCACCCGCTCGCGGTGCGTGACCGTCCGGTGCCTGCGGTCATGTCGACTCGTCCACAGCTGGGTACACAGCTGGGGACAAAGCACAGACCTGTAGTTACGCGGCCGTCCTCCAGGCCACACGAGTCCCACCTCTGGCATAGGCGCAGGTCAGCGCGGTGCTGTCGAACAGGCGTTCTCCACATGTGGTGGACAACCCTGGGGGCGGAACGTCATGTCGATCTGTGGATCCACCGACGGCCTGTGCACAGCGGTCCACACCCCCCGGCCGGGCCCGGCGCAGGGCTGGTGTAGGGGTCCCGGGACGCACCAGGCCCCCGTCCCGGGAGGGACGGGGGCCTGGTGACGTGCCGGAACGGGGCGGCAGAGGCCCGGTGTCAGCGCCAGCGCATCGACATGACGAGCCCGACGACCATCGCCCCGAAGCCGATGGCGAAGTTCCACGCCGACAGCGAGACCATGAAGGGGATCCGGTCACCGGCCACGTAGTAGACGACGATCCACAGCAGGCCGAGCAGCATGAGCGTGACCATGAGCGGCGCGTACCAGCGGGGGCTGGGCTGGACGGCGCGGGCGGCCGCGGAGCGCGACTGCAGCACGCCCTCCGGCGGCGTGTAGACCGACTTCTTGCGGACCTTGGACTTGGGCACCGGGACCGACTCCTGCTGACTCGCTCGGGGTGCCGGTCCGTCGCGACCGGCACGATCGCCTCCCAGCCTAAGCTGCGAGACGACCACCCCGGTCGCGCCGACCGTCCTGCCGGGCGTCGCGCCGTCCCTCCCGTCCTCCTGGAGCCCCCGTGACGCCCTCGGAGTCCCCGGCCGCGGGACCGGGACCGGTCCGGCGCCGGCGGACCGCCTGGGGCGCGCTCGTGCCGGTGGTCGCGCTGGCCGCGGGGCTGCTGTTCGCCACCTCGGGCCAGACCGCGCAGGGGTCGGACCTGCGCGCCGGCGACGTCACCGAGCTCTCGGCGCTCATCGCCGAGCGCAACGAGGTCATCGCCGAGCAGGAGGCCCAGCTCGCGGAGCTGCGGCGGCAGGGCCAGGTGCTCACCGACCAGGCCGCCGGCCGCGACGGCGCGGTCGCCGCCGCGCAGGCCGACGGCGATCAGGGCTCGGTCTCGGCGGGCGTGGTGGCGCTGCGGGGCCGGGGGGTGGAGATCACCCTGGACGACGCCCCGCGCCGGCCCGACGGCAGCCTGCCGGCCGGTGCCCGTCCCGACGACGTCGTCATCCACCAGTCCGACGTCCAGGCCGTGGTCAACGCCGTCTGGGCTGCCGGTGCCGACGGCGTGGCGATCATGGACCAGCGGCTCATCGCGACCAGCGCCGTCCGCTGCGTGGGCAACGTGCTGCTGCTGCACGGCCGGACCTGGTCGCCGCCGTTCGTCGTGACCGCCGTCGTGGACCCCGCCGCCGTCCGGGCCCAGCTCGACGCCTCCCCGCAGGTGGCGGTCTTCCGGCAGGCGGTCGAGGACTTCGGTCTCGCCTTCGCCGTGCGGGACCGGCCGGAGGTCCTGCTGCCGGCCTACACCGCGCCGCTGGACATGGCCTACGCCACAGCCGCTGACGGCTGAGCCGCGCGCGTGTACACAGGGACCGTGAGCCGCCCGGTCCTCGTCGTCGACAACTTCGACAGCTTCGTCTACAACCTGGTCCAGTACCTCGGCCAGCTCGGCGTGCAGTGCGTGGTGCGCCGCAACGACGCGGTGACGGTCGACGAGCTCGCCGACCTCGACGTCGCCGGGGTGCTGCTGTCCCCCGGCCCGGGCACGCCCGCCGGTGCCGGTGTGACCGTGCCGATGGTGCGCGCCGCCGCCGAGGCCGGCACCCCGGTGCTCGGCGTGTGCCTGGGCCACCAGGCCATCGCGGAGGCCTTCGGCGCCGAGGTGGTCCGCGCGCCCGAGTTGCTGCACGGCAAGACCAGCGAGGTGGTGCACGACGGCGTGGGCGTCCTGGCCGGCCTGCCCTCGCCGTTCACCGCCACCCGCTACCACTCCCTCGCCGTCGACCGGGAGACCGTCCCCGCCGAGCTCGAGGTCACCGGCACCACGCCGTCGGGCATCGTCATGGCGCTGCGGCACCGCGAGCTGCCTGTCGAGGGGGTGCAGTTCCACCCCGAGTCGGTGCTCACCGAGGGGGGCCACCGGATGCTGGCCACGTGGCTGGCCGCGTGCGGCCTGGCCCCGGACGAGGCCGTCGTCGAGGCCGCCGCGGCCGGTGCGCGTCGCCTCTCCGCCGCCGTCTCCTGACGCCCCTGTGACGCAGTGAGGGCCCCTCCCGTCCGGGAGGGGCCCTCACTGCGTCGTGACGTCACTCCGGGGTGGCCGGGTTCCCGTCCGCCCCTCCGGCGCCCGTCCCGGTCGAGCCTCCGGTGTTCCCGGTGGTCCCACCGCCCGCGGCCTGTCGGTACACGATCAGGGTGATCTGGCCGTCCGCCTCGACGGTCTGCCCCGGCTGCGGCTGGCTGCCGGCCACCGTGCCCGGTGTCTGCCCCTCCTCGGCGAGCAGGTCCGTGATGCTGATCGTGCCGGTGAACCCCGCGGCGGCCAGCGTCTGCCGGGCCTGCTGCTCGGTCTGCCCGACGATCGACGGCGGCACCGTGACCTCGGTGGTCCCGGCCGACACCTGCAGGGTGATCTGGTCGTCGGCGGCGGCCTGCTGGCCGGCCGCGGGAGCGGTGGCGACGACGGTCCCGGCCGGCTGGTCGGAGTCGACCTCCTCGGTCGTGACGTTGGTGAACCCCTCCGCGCGCAGCGCCTGGGTGGCCGCGCTCTGCTCCTGGCCGGTGACGTCGGGGACGGCCGCGGTGCCGTCGGAGACCGACAGCGTCACGGTGGTGTCCGGGTCGACCGCCGTCCCCTCCTCGGGGTCCACCGCGACGACCGTGCCCTCGGCCTCGAGCGAGTCGGCCTGGTCGGAGTTGACGTTGCCGGTCAGGCCGGCGTTCTCCAGCGCCGTCCTGGCCCGGTCCTCGTCGAGGCCGACGACCTGCGGCATCGTCGCGGTGTCGGGGGCGACACCGACGGTGAGGGCCACCGTGGTGTCCTCCGGGACCTGCGCCCCGCTGTCCGGGTCGCTGTCGAGCACCGTGCCGACGGCGGCGTCGTCGTCGGTGACCTGCTGGGTCACCTCGCCGACGGTCAGGCCGGCCTCCCGCAGCGCCGCCTCGGCGTCGGCCTGCTGCTCCCCGACCAGCGCCGGGACGGTGACCTGCGTGGTGGTGGCCTCCGGTGCCGGGTCGTCCTCGCCACCGGAGTCGACCAGCAGCGCGACCCCGACGACGGCGCCGATGAGCACCAGGGCCCCGACGACGGCGGCGATGACGCGGTTGCGCCGGCGCCGGCCGGCCGCCTCGTCGTCGTCCCAGTCGCCGGCGCCGTAGCCGGCCGGGGTGGCGCCGAGGATGGTGGTCTTCTCGTCGTCGCCCATGACGGGGGTGGCCTCGACCCGCTGCCCGGCCAGCGCCCGGAGCAGGTCGTTGCGCATCTCCGCGGCCGACTGGTAGCGGTTGGCCGGGTTCTTGCTCAGCGCCTTGAGGACGATCGCGTCGAGGTCCGGCGGCACCCGCGGGTTGATCGACGACGGCAGCCGCGGGTCCTCCCGCACGTGCTGGTAGGCCACCGACACCGGCGAGTCGCCGGTGAACGGCGGCGCCCCGGTCACCAGCTCGAACAGCAGGCAGCCGACCGAGTAGACGTCGGAGCGGGCGTCGACCGACTCGCCGCGGGCCTGCTCGGGGGAGAGGTACTGCGCGGTGCCGATGACGGCGGCCGTGGAGGTCATCGTCGCGGCGGAGTCGGAGACGGCGCGGGCGATGCCGAAGTCCATGACCTTGACCGAGCCGTCGGGCGTGATCATCACGTTCCCCGGCTTCACGTCGCGGTGCACGATGCCGTTGCGGTGGCTGAAGTCGAGGGCGGCGCAGATGTCGGCGGTCAGGCTCATCGCCCGCTCCGGCGCCAGGACGCCGTCGCGGCGCAGCACGTCGCGCAGGGTCTCGCCCTCGACGTACTCCATGACGATGTAGGGCGTCGCGCCGGTGCTCGTGCGGTCCTCGCCGGTGTCGTACACCGCCACGATCGCCGGGTGGTTGAGCGACGCGGCCGCCTGCGCCTCCCGCCGGAACCGCACCTGGAACGAGGGGTCGCGCGCCAGGTCGCTGCGCAGCACCTTGACCGCGACCTCGCGACCCAGCCGCAGGTCGCGCCCGCGGTGCACCTCCGCCATGCCGCCGCGGCCGAGCACCCCGCCGATCTCGTAGCGCTCGCCGAGAACCTGGGGGGTGGTCATCGGTGGTCCTCTCGGGCGGTGCGGTGGTGCGGCGCGGGCGGACCCGGACACGGAGGAGCGGCGGGGCCGTCCCCGGTCCCGGCGGGCAGCCTAACGGCGGGGGAGCCCGTGACGCGGGCACCGCGGAGGAGCGGTGTCACTACTGCGTACCGCCGGCCCCGGCAGCCCCAGCGGACGCCGGGCCGGGCGTCCAGGACCCGGCCCCCGCGCCGGCTCCGGCCCCGGTCCCCCCGCCGGTGTCCGGGTCGGTGCCGGTCCCGTCGGTCGTCCCGTCGTCCCCGGTCGTGGGGTCCGCCGTCGGTGGCGGCGCCGTGGTGCCGCCCTGGGTCGCCGGCGGACTGCTCGGCGTCGTGGTCGACGGGGCCGACGACGAGCTGCTGCTCGCCGACGACGAGGTGGAGGACCGGGTCGGGCCCGACGACTGGGTCTGACCGCCGCCCCCGCCGCCGTTGCCCTGGCCGCCGGTGCCGTCGCCACCCTGGTCGCCGGTGTCCTCACCGCCCTGGTCGTCGCCGCTGCCGGAGTCCTCCGGCTCCTCGGCCACCTCGGGGCTGTAGTCCTGCTGGGCCACCGACAGCGTGACGGTGGTGCCGCGGGGGACCGGGATGCCCGCCGGGTCGACCGCGGCGACGTCCCCGGCGCTCAGCTCGATCCCTGCGGCGGCGAGGTCCTCGTCGGTGGCGTCGACACGGGCGACGTCGAGGCCCGCCTCGCGCAGCACGGCCTCGACGTCGTCGGCGTCCTCCCCGAGGTACTGCGCGGCCGCGGGGATGGTGACGAGGTCCTGGGTGGGGTCGGCCGAGCCGCCGGTCGGCGCGCTGCTGGTCGCGGTGGGGTCGGCGGTGGTGCCGCCCTCGCCCTCGCCGTTGCCGGACAGGAGGAACCAGGCGCCGGCGACGAGCGCCGCGACCAGCGCGAGCGACGCCAGGACCACCGCCCACCGGCGGTTGCCGCCGCGCGGCGCGTCGGCCGCGACCCGGCCGCGGTCGTCGTCATCGTCGACCGGCGGGCCCTGCAGCGGCGGCATGGTGCGCGCCCCGGCCGCGTGCCGGCCCCCGGTGCGCGGGCCGGCCACCGCGGCGGCGCCGGCGGCGGCACCGGCCACCGGCCCGCCCAGCACCCGGGTGCCGTCGCCGTCGACCTCCGGGATCACCTCGGTGGTCGCCGCCGCGAGGCCGGTGGACGGCGCCCCGGTCGCCGCGGTCGCCGGGCCCAGCCCGTTGCCGCCGGCCACCGAGCGGATCGCGGCGGCGAAGGCGGCGCCGTCGGCGAACCGGTCGCGCGGGTCCTTCGCCAGCGCCCGCTCGATGAGCAGGCGGACCTGCGGGGGGATCTCCGCCGGCAGCGGCGGGGGCGTCCGGTTGATGTGCGCCAGCGCGATGGCGACCTGCGAGGTGCCGTCGAAGGGCCGCCCGCCGGTGAGGCACTCGTAGCCCACCACGCCCAGCGAGTAGACGTCGGAGGCGGCGGTGACCTCCATGCCCTGCGCCTGCTCGGGGGAGAGGTACTGCGCGGTGCCCACGACCATGCCGGTGCGGGTCAGCGGCGTCGCGTCGCGGGTGCGGGCGATGCCGAAGTCGGTCAGCTTGACCACGCCGTCGGGCCGGACGATGAGGTTGCCCGGCTTGATGTCGCGGTGCACCACCCCGGCGGCGTGCGCTGCGGACAGGCCGTCGGCGGACTGCCCGAGCACGTGCAGCGTCCAGTCGACCGGCAGCCGGCCCTCCTCGTGGAGGATCGTCACCAGCGGCTTGCCCTCGACCAGCTCCATGACGAGGAACGCCAGCTGGTGCCCGCGCTCGTCGGTGCTCTCGCCGTAGTCGTAGACCGAGGCGATGTTCGGGTGCGAGAGCGCCGCGGTGTGCCGGGCCTCGTTGCGGAACCGGGCGACGAAGCTGGGGTCGCCGGTGAACTCGCTGCGCAGCACCTTGGCGGCGACGACCCGGTCCAGCACCCGGTCGCGGGCGCGCCACACCTCGCCCATGCCGCCGGTGGCGATGGGCTCGGTGATCTCGTAGCGGCCGGCCAGGATGGTGCCGGTGGACAGGGCCATCAGCCCCCCTGACCCTCGAGGTAGGCCTGCATCACGTCGCCGGCGATCGGTGCGGAGACGTCCCCGCCGGTACCCCCGCCGTTCGCGACGAACACCGCGACGGCGATCTGCGGGTCGTCGGCCGGGGCGAAGCCGACGAACCAGTTGTGGTCGGGGACGTCCCCGGAGACCTGCGCGGTCCCGGTCTTGCCGGCGACGGTCACCCCCGCGATGCGGGCGGCCCGGCCGCTGCCGTTGGCGACGACGCTCTCCATCATCTCCTGCAGCTGGTCGGCGACCTCGGGGGTGACCGGCTCGGAGAACGTCTCCGGGTCGGCCTGGTCGAGGACCGTCAGGTCGGGGGCGCGCACCTGGTCGATCAGGTAGGGCGTCATCAGGGTCCCGTCGTTGCCCACGGCGGCGGCGACCATGGCCGCCTGCAGCGGGGTCATCCGCACGTCGCGCTGGCCGATCGAGCTCTGCCCGAGCGCCGCCTCGCTCTCGATGTCGCCGACGCTGCTGCCGGCCACCTCGAGCGGGATGTCCAGTCCCTCGCCGGTCATGCCGAAGGCCTCGGCCATCTCGCGCACGCGGTCCTCACCGAGGTCGATGCCCAGCTGGGCGAAGGCGGTGTTGCAGGAGATGGTCAGCGCGTCGATCAGCGACTGCTCCTGGCTGCTGCTGCACGAGGAGTTGCCGAAGTTGCGCAGCTGGGTCGAGGTGCCCGGCAGGGTGAGCGTGTCCGGCGCCGGGACGACGGTGTCGGGGGTGTACTCCCCGGTCGCCAGCGCCGCGGCCGACACGATCACCTTGAACACCGAGCCGGGCGGGTAGTTGTCCTGGATCGCGCGGTTCAGCCGCGGGTCGGCCTCCAGCGCGTCGAGCTCGGCGGCGTAGTCGCGGATCGCCTGCGGGTCGTGGCTGGACAGCTGCGCGGGGTCGTAGGTGGGCGTGCTGGCCATGCCCAGCACCGCGCCGGTGGACGGGTCCAGCGCGACGACGGCGCCGGTCACCCCTTCCAGGCCGGCCATGGCGGCCTCCTGGACGCCCGGGTCCAGGGTCAGGACGACGTCGCCGCCGGCCGGGTCGCGGCCGGTGAACAGGTCGGCCAGCCGGCGGGTGAACAGCCGCGCGTCGGAGCCGGTGAGCACGTCGTTGGCCGCCCGCTCCATCTGCCAGCTGTTGTAGATGAGCGAGTAGTAGCCGGTGACCGCCGCGTACGTGGGCCCCTGCGGGTACTGGCGCAGGTACTTCAGCGTGTCCTGGGTGGGCACCGACAGCGCCACCTCGGTGCCGTCGACCACGATCGACCCGCGCTCGCGCGAGTACTCCTCGGTGAGCACGCGGGTGTTGCCGGAGTCCTCGCGCAGCTCGTCGGAGCGCACGACCTGGATGTAGTTGACGTTGACGATCAGCAGCGTGAACAGCACCAGCACGCTGATCGCCACCCGTCGCAGCGGGGCGTTCACGAGCTCACGACCTCGGTCGGGGCCTCGCCCAGCGCCTGCTTCGGCGGGGCGGGCGGGGTGGCCGGGCGGCGGGCGGCGTCGCTGATGCGCACCAGGATGGCGACCAGGCCGAAGTTGGCCACCAGCGACGAGCCGCCGTAGGCGACGAACGGCGTCGTCAGGCCGGTCAGCGGCAGCAGGCCGGTGACGCCGCCGAGGACGACGAAGAGCTGCCAGGCGATGGCGAAGGACAGCCCGCCGGCGAGCAGCTTGCCGAAGGCGTCACGCACGACCAGCGACGTCCGCAGGCCGCGCTCGACCAGGATCAGGTACAGCACGATGACCGCGACCAGGCCGAACAGGCCCAGCTCCTCGCCGAGCGCGGAGGCGATGAAGTCGCTCTTGGCCACCGGCACCTGGTCGGGGCGGCCGCCGCCGAGCCCGGCGCCGAACAGCCCGCCGGTGCCCAGGCCGAACAGCGACTGGACGAGCTGGTAGCCGCCCTCGTCGCGGTAGGCGAAGGGGTCCAGCCAGGTGTCGACGCGGACCCGGACGTGCCCGAACAGCTGGTAGGCGAGGAACGCCCCGGCGGCGAACAGGCCCAGGCCGATGAGCAGCCAGCTGGCCCGCTCGGTGGCGATGTAGAGCATCACCACGAAGATGCCGAACAGCAGCAGCGAGCTGCCCAGGTCGCGCTCGAAGACGAGCACGAGGATCGACACCACCCAGACGGCGAGCACCGGGCCCAGGTCGCGGCCGCGGGGCAGCTCCAGCCCGGCGACGCGGCGGCTGGCCAGGGCCAGGACGTCGCGCTTGTCGACCAGGTAGGCGGCGAAGAAGACGATCAGGCAGATCTTGGCGAACTCGCCGGGCTGGATGCTGAACCCGGCGACGCGGATCCAGATCTTGGCGCCGTAGACCTCCGAGACCGACGCGGGCAGCACCGCGGGCAGCGCGAGCAGCACCAGGCCGACCAGGCCGAGGGTGTAGGCGAAGCGCGACAGCAGCCGGTGGTCGCGGAGGACCACGAGGATGGCGACGAACAGCGCGACGCCCACGGTGGCCCACAGCAGCTGGACGGGGGCGTCCTCGCGGGTGGCCTCGGCGTCGACCTGCAGGCCGGCCAGGTCGAGCCGGTGGATCATCGTCAGGCCCAGGCCCGAGAGCACCGCGACGGCGGGCAGCAGCAGCGGGTCGGCGTAGGGCGCGAAGCGGCGGACCACCAGGTGCACCACCAGCCACAGCGCGGCGAACCAGCCGCCGAAGGTGGCCAGCTCCGGGCGCAGCGAGCCGGTGAGGGTGATGTCGACGATGCACTGCGCCGCGAGGGTGATGAGCACGGCGAAGCCCAGCAGCGCCAGCTCGGTGTTGCGCCGCTTCGGGACGACCGTGCCGGGGAGCGCGGCCCGGGGGTCGGTGGAGGGGCTGCCCATCACTCCGCCTCCCGGCAGTCCACCCCCGGCTCGGGCCCCGTGGTCGAGGAGGACGTCGAGAGGCTCGGCGACGTCGGGGAGGACTCGGACGGGGGGACCGGCAGGCCACCCTCGTTGGGGAGCGGGGACAGGTCGGACGGCGCGGCGCTGGAGGCGGGGCTGTCGGAGGACCGCTCCTCGGTCACCCCGGCCGGGCACTCGGGGACGGCGGCCGCGTGCAGGTCGTCGACGATGCGCTGGGCGTCGTCGACGTCGTCGGCGTCGATGCCCTGCCGGACGCTGTTCTGGTCGTAGGACGACAGGTCCTCGAGCGGGATGTCGGTGACCTCGTCGACGCGGTAGAGGTCGAGCCCGAGCAGGTCGGCGTTGAACCCGCGGAAGACCGCCACGTGGTCGCTGCCGTCGGCGGCCGCCGCCACGCCCACGAACCAGTGCGTGAGGACCCACAGCCAGGTGGCGATGCCGGCGCCCACCAGGAGGAGCACCGCGCCCCCAGCGACGAACAACCGCCGCCGGGAGCGGCGACGGTCGGGGGGAGCAGCGGCCGTGGGTGCGGTCGGCGCGGGTGGCGGGACCGGCGGCGGATCGGCGAGGGCCGCCCGCCCCGCGGCCGAGCGGGGGTCGACCTCGCGCTGCCCGCGGTTGTCGCCGGCGGCGCCGTCGACGACCGGGTCCATGCTGCCCGAGCCGTTGTCCTCGACGACGTCGGCGACGATCACGGTGATGTTGTCCGGGCCGCCGCTGCGCAGCGCGAGCTCGACCAGCCGGTCGGCAGTCGACTGCGGGTCGGGGTCCTCGAGCGCGTGGGCCAGCGTCTCCTCGCTGACCACACCGGACAGCCCGTCGGAGCACAGCAGGTAGCGGTCGCCGGCGCGGGCCTCGCGCATCGACAGGTCGGGGTCGACGTCCTGGCCGTTGAGGGCCCGCAGCAGCAGCGAGCGCTGCGGGTGGTGGTTGGCCTCCTCGGGCGTGATCCGGCCGTCGTCGATGAGCGTCTGCACGAACGTGTCGTCGTGGGTGATCTGGGTGAGGACGCCGTCGCGCAGCAGGTAGGCGCGGGAGTCGCCGACGTGGCACAGGGCGATCCGGCCGCCCGCGAACAGGACGGCGGTGAGCGTGGTGCCCATGCCCTCCAGCTGCGGCGACTCGCGGATGACCTCGCGCAGGTGCTCGCTGCCGTCGAAGACCGCCTCGCGCAGCGCCTGCAGCATGTCGCCGCTGGGCGCGTCGTCGTCGAGGTGCTCGAGGGCGGCGATCACGACCTTGCTGGCGACGTCGCCGGCCGCGTGGCCGCCCATGCCGTCGGCCACGGCCAGCAGCCGGGGCCCGGCGTACACCGAGTCCTGGTTGTTGCCGCGGACCAGACCGCGGTCGGAGCGGGCGGCGTAGCGCAGCGCGAGACTCATCGGACCCTGCTCACGTCTGCTCGGTCGCTCCCCGTGGTCGTCGCGCCCGTCGTCGGCGCGTGCGTCGTCGTGGTCGTCAGCGAGGTCATCCGCGCAGCTCCAGGGCGGTCTGGCCGATGCGGATCGGCTGGCCGGGAGCCACCAGCAACGGCCCCTGCACCCGCTGCTGGTCCAGGTAGGTGCCGTTGGTGGAGCCGAGGTCCTCGACGTACCACTGTCCACCCCGGTTGGTCAGCCGCGCGTGCCGGGAGCTGGCGAAGTCGTCGGTGAGGACGAGCGTGGAGTCGTCGGCGCGGCCGATGAGGATCGGCTGCTCCCCGAGGGTGATCTTGGTACCGGTCAGCGGGCCGGCGGTCACGACCAGCGTGCGCGGGCCGCGTCCGCGCCGCCGGCCGGGGGCGGCGGCGCGCGGGGGCACCGAGGCCACCCGCCCGGCGCGGCCGCCGAACAGGTCGGCCCGCACCACGCGGAACGCGGCGAAGATGAACAGCCACAGCAGCAGCAGGAACCCGAAGCGGAACAGCTGCAGGACGATCTCGGCGGTCACGACCGGCGCCCGCTCACGTGCCGTCCTGCCGGTACACCAGCACGGAGTGCCCGATGCGGATGACGTCGCCGTCGGACAGTGCCTGCCGGCTGATCCGGCGGCCGTTGACCAGCGTGCCGTTGGTCGAGCCGAGGTCCTCGGCGACGGCGGTGCCGCTCTCCAGGACGACGTCGACGTGCTTGCGGCTCACGCCCGTGTCGGGCAGCCGGATGTCGGCGTCGGTGCCGCGGCCGATCACGTTGCGGCCGGTGGTCAGCTCGTGCCGGGTGCCGGGCCCGTCGACGACGAGCACGTGCGTCACGCCGGGCCGGGAGCCGGCGCGGCCGACCACCGACGGGTGCTGCCGGCCGGTGTCGGTGGCGACCCGCCCGGGCAGCGGCGGCAGCGGCGGGACCGCGCCGGAGCCGGTCATCGGCGGGGGCGGCGGGACGACGGCGCCGTCGGCGCGGGAGCCCGGCCGCGCGGGGTCGGCGACGTGCGAGCTGACCTCGAAGACCCCGGTGGGCAGGTCGTCGTCGCGCTCGAGGCGGACCTGCACGGTGCCGAAGACCTGCCAGCCCTCGCCCTCGATGTGCTCGGAGACCATGTCGGCGAGCTGGGCGGCCAGCTGCTCGGACCACTCGGCGAGGTTCTCGTAGTCGGTGGGACCCAGCCGCACGTCGTAGACGTTGGGCGCCAGCACGCGGCCCTCGCCCATGACGGAGCGCTGCTCGTCGGCCTCCCGCTGCAGGGCCTTGGCGATCTCGGCGGGGTGGACCTTGCCCTTGAACAGGCGGGCGAAGGCGACGCCGACCATCCCCTCGAGGCGTCGCTCGAAGCGCTGCAGCACGCCCACAGTCGCTCCTCCACCTCACCCGGCACCGATGGTCCTCCCGACGATCCTAGCCGTGCCGACGGGCGGTGACCGGCCCGCGACGCGACGCGCCACGCGGGCCGCCCGCCGCGACGGGGCCCCCTCCGCCGGCTGCGGCCGGCCGGCTGCTAAGGTCGTTCCTCGCCAGGGCAAGTGGCGGAATGGCAGACGCGCACGGTTCAGGTCCGTGTGTCCGGAAGGACGTGGGGGTTCAACTCCCCCCTTGCCCACCAGCACGTCGAGACCCCGTCCGGACCACCGGGCGGGGTCTCGCCCGTCCGGCCCGGTGCCCGGTCCCGGGGATCAGAGGTCGCGGCGGCTGACCACCCGGGCAGCGGCGGCCAGCAGGACGGCGGTGTAGGCGGCCAGCACCAGGACGCCCGCGACCGGTGGGAGGTAGCCGGCCGGGTCGCCGAGCTGGAGGACCGCCTGCCCGGCCTGGCTGGGGAGCCACGGTCCGACCGCGTCCGCGATGCCGGCCGGCAGGAGCCCGACCAGCACCGGGAGCAGGAACAGCGCGCCGGTGAGCAGCACCACGGTCGCCGCGGTCGAGCGCAGCAGCGTCCCCACGGCCAGGCCGAGCAGTGCCACGAGGACCAGGTAGGCCGCTGCGCCGAGGACGGCTCGGGGGACGCCGGCGTCGGTCAGGCCCACGGTGAGGCCCTGCCCGCGGAGGATGCCCAGGCCGACGGCGGTGCCGACGGTGGCGGCCAGGACGGCGACCGGCACGGTGAGGGTCAGCAGGAGCAGCGCCTTGGCGGCCAGCAGCACGCGCCGCTGCGGTACGGCGAGGCCGGTGACGGTGATGGCGCGGGAGGAGAACTCCGCGGTGACCAGCAGCGCGCCGAGCAGCGCCAGGGCGACCTGACCCATGAACACGCCGCTGAGCGCCTCGGCCACCGGCTCGACCCGGGCCCGCTCGGCCGGTGGCAGCGACCCCGGGTCGCGGGTCAGGGGGATGAGCACCGCCAGGCCGAGCATGATGCCGAGGAAGGTCCCGAGCGCCGTCCAGGTGGACGGCAGCGACCGGGCCTTGACCCACTCGGCGGAGACGGCTCGCACCAGCTGGCGGCGCCGCCCCGGTGCGGCCCGCGCCAGCCGGTCGGCGAGGACGGCGGCCCCGGCGGCCGGGCCGGCGTCGGAGGCGCTCACGCGGCGGCCCGCCCGGCGCCGGCACCCGTCGCCGCGTTGCCCGGGACGTCGGTCGCGGGTGGCCGGCCGCGGTACTGCGCCACCTCCGCGGTGAGCTGCAGGTAGGCGTCCTCGAGCGACCCCTGCCGGGCGCTGAGCTCCAGCAGGGTCACCCCGTGCTCGGCGGCGATCCGGCCGACCTCGTCGGTGCTGACGGCGCGCACCCACAGCGCACCGCGGCCGTCGTCGGCCGGCGGCCCGTCGGGAGTGACCTCCAGGCCGCGCGCCCGCAGCAGGTCGGCGAGGGCGCGCGGGTCGGGCGTGCGGACGCGCACACCCGACCCCTCCGCGCGGGCGGTGACGTCGGCGACCGTGGTCTGGGCGAGCAAGCGCCCGCGCCCGATGACGACCAGGTCGTGCGCGGTCACGGCCATCTCGCTCATCAGGTGCGAGGACAGCAGCACGGTGCGGCCCTCGCCGGCCAGCTCCCGGAGCAGCTCCCGGATCCAGATGACGCCCTCGGGGTCGAGGCCGTTGACCGGCTCGTCGAGGACCAGGACGGCAGGGTCGCCGAGCAGGGCGCCGGCCAGGCCCAGGCGCTGGCTCATACCGAGGCTGAAGCCCCCGACCGGGCGGCGTGCCGCGTCCTCCAGCCCGCAGGTGGCCAGGACCTCGCCGACGCGGCCGGCGCCGATGCCGTTGCTGCGCGCGAGCGCCAGCAGGTGCGCGCGGGCGCTCAGCCGGGGTGCGACCGCCCGGGCGTCGAGCAGGCTGCCCACCAGGTGCAGCGGTGCGCGGAGGTCGGCGTAGCGCCGGCCCGCGACGGTCGCGGTGCCGGCGTCGGCCCGGTTCAGGCCGAGCAGGATCCGCAGGGAGGTGGACTTGCCGGCACCGTTCGGGCCCAGGAAACCGGTCACGGTGCCGGGACGGGCGGTGAAGGAGAGCCCGTCCAGCGCGCGCGTGGGCCCGTAGTGCTTCACCAGCCCGTCGACCTCGATCACCGAGGGGGCCCTGCCGACCCAAGTGCTTCCATGATGGAAGTAGTAGCATCCCGCGGGTGGACGCGCAACGGGCGGGGGACCTGGTGGCCCTGCTGCGCGAGTTCACCCTGGTCAGTGACCGCTTCGCCGACGTCGTCGCCCGGCGGCACGCGCTGCACCGCACCGACCTCGAGGCGCTGGGGCACCTGTGGGGGGCCCAGGCCCGCCGCGACCCGCTGACCCCGAGCCGGCTGGCCGCGGCCCTGTCGCTCAGCGCGCCCGCGACCTCGGCGCTCATCGGCCGTCTGGAGCGGGCCGGCCACGTGGTCCGCGTCCCCGCCGAGCACGACCGGCGCAGCAGCGTGCTGGTGCTCCCCGAGCGGGCGCGGGACCTGACCGCCGCTGCCTTCCGCCCCCTGGGCGGGCGGTTGCGGGGGGTGGCCGGCGACCTGCCGCCGGACGAGGCCGAGGTGGTCGAGCGGTTCCTGCGGGCCTGTATCGACGCGGCCGAGGCGGCCACGGCCGACGCCGCGGCCACTGGAGAGACCACCGGAGGGGCGACGGCCGGCTGAGGCACGCGCCCCTACCGGCCGCGCCCCAGCCCCGCCTCGCGCGCCCGCACCACCGCCTCGGCGCGGTCGCGAACCGCCAGCTTGGCGAAGATCGACGTCACGTTGTTGCGGATGGTCTTCTCCGACAGGAACAGCCGGGAGGCGATCGCGGTGTTCGGCAGCCCGGCGGCGATCAGGTCCAGGACCTCCCGCTCGCGGTCGGACAGCTCCGGGAAGGGCTTCGCGACCACGCCGGACCCCGCGGTGAAGAACGCCCGCAGCCGCCGGGCGACCTCCGCGCCGTAGACCGCCTGCCCGGCGGCGACCGACTCCAGCGCCCGGCCGATCTCCGCCTGGCCGGCGCCCTTGAGCACGTAGCCGAGCGCGCCGGCCTGCACGGCCGCGAACACGGCCTCGTCGTCGGCGACCATGGTGAGCACCAGCACCCGGGCCTCCGGCCACTGCTCCACCAGCTGCCGGGTCGCCTCGATCCCCGACAGGCCGGGCATCTGCACGTCCATCAGGACGACGTCCGGGCGCTCCCGCAGCGCCGCCTCGACGGCCGCGGTCCCGTCCGGGGCCTCGGCGACGACGTCGACGCCGAGGTCCTCGAGCAGGACCCGCAGGCCCTGGCGGAACACGGGGTGGTCGTCGGCGACGACGGCGCGCACGGGGTCCTCCTCAGTCGGCTGCCGGCAGCGGCAGGACGGCGTGGACGCGGGTGCCCGACGGCTCGCCGGGACCGACGGAGCAGGACCCGCCCAGCTCGGCGGCGCGCTCGCGCATCGACAGCAGGCCGACGCCGGCGACCGGCCGCTCGGGCAGCCCGCGGCCGTCGTCGGTGACCTCGACCTCGACGGCGTCCGCGCAGGCCCGGACGTGCACGGCGACGGTGCGCGCGCCCGCGTGGCGGACGGCGTTGTGCAGCGCCTCCTGGGCGATGCGCAGCGCGGCGACCTCGAGGGCGGCGGGCAGTCCGGTCAGCTCGCCCTCGCCGGTCACCGTCACCCGCGGTCCCCCCTCGACCAGCGGCGCGGCGCCGGCGCGCAGCGCGCCGAGCAGCCCCAGGTCGTCGAGCGTCGGCGGGCGCAGGCCGTGCACCAGCCGCCGGACGTCGGCGACCGCGTCGGCGGCCTGGCTGCCGGCGGCGGCGACCAGCGTGGCGGCCCGGGCGGCGTCGTCGCGCCGCAGCGCGGACCCGGCGGTGTCCAGGGTCATCACCACCGCCGACAGCTGCGGGCCCAGGCCGTCGTGCAGGTCCCGCCGCAGCCGGCGGCGCTCCTCCTCGCGGGCGGTGACCAGCCGCTCCCGTGACTCGGCGAGGTCGCCGGTGAGCCGCACCGCGTAGGCGGCGGCCGCCAGCCGCCCGGCGAGGTCGGCGAGCACCCGGTCGTCGGCGGGGTCCAGCCCGGCCGCGGCGGCCCGCGGCGCCACGAGCAGCTCGCCCACCGGCTCGCCGTGCAGCGCCAGCGGCACCCGGCGGGCGCCGTCGGGCACCCGGCCCGACTCCTCCCGGACGACGGCGCCCCCGGGCAGCGGCACCTCGACCGCCGCTCCGCGCAGCCGCAGCCTGGTCGCCACCGCGGCGGCGCCGTCGCGCAGCGCCTGCCGCGGGGAGGCGGCGGCACCGAGGGCGGCGTCGACCCGGGTGAGCAGCGTGTAGGGGTCCCCGCGGTCGCCGTGGAGCAGCCGGTCGACCAGGCGCTGCACGTGCAGCCGGGCGGGGTGGAAGGCCAGCGCCACCGCGAAGGCGGCGAGGAAGGGGGCCCATCCGCGGCGGTCGCCCAGCAGCGCCCCGGCCCAGCCGACCACGGCCGCGTACACCAGCGCGGTCAGGCCGAGCAGCACGCCGCCGACGACGGTGCGGTTGACCAGGACGTCGATGTCGTAGAGCCGGTACCGGAACGCGGCGACGGCGAGCCCGGCCGGCACGAGCAGCACGGCCAGCGAGACGCCCCACCACGGCGCGAGGAAGGTGGCCGCGATCGCGGCGACGACGCCGTAGCCGGCCCAGGCCAGCTGTCGCCGCTGGACGCCGTCGGCACGGCGGACCCGGACCGCCAGCGAGGCGACGCCGGCCACCACCAGCGTGCCCAGCAGGACGGGGAAGGCGGGGACGCCGAACGGGTCGCCGATGCCGAGGGGCAGCGCCAGCGCGGCGGTGGTGAGGACCGTCAGCGCCAGTGCCGCCGCGTGCGGGAGCCGCCACCAGCCGGGCAGCGGCCGGCCGGAGGGGAGCACCTGCGGCAGGACCGTCGTGACCAGCAGCAGCGCCGGCACCCACACCCAGCCGCGCACCCAGCCGGCCGGCCCGGTCTGGCCGGCCGCGGCCCACCAGGACGTCGCCAGCACGTACGCCGACGCCGAGCAGCCGACGGCCACCAGCAGCCAGCCCAGGCGCCGCGCCTGCGGCAGCCCCACGAGCAGGGCGCCGGCGACGGCGAAGCTGGGGCCGGCCACCGGCTCCGGCGTCCGGAAGAGCTGCGGCAGCCAGTCCCCGCCGCGCAGGACGGGCAGGGCCAGGGCGGCGGCGGTGGCGAGCACCGCGGCGACGGCGAGCAGCCGGGCCGCCGGGCGGGCGACCCGGCTGCCGCGCCGGTTCCGGTACACGTCGGGGGACCGTAGGGGTCGGGGTCGGTCCCGGTCAGGAGGCGAGGCCGCGCCGCTCGCCCGAGCGGGCGATGTGCACCGCCAGCCCCAGGGCACCGGCCAGCCACAGGTAGTGCGGGTCGACCGGGCCGACCGCGCCGACGGAGAAGTCGAGCACGATGAACACCAGCCAGGCCGCCGGGATCCACCGCGGGACGACGCCCGAGCGCAGCAGGCCGACGGTGAGCGTGACCATGCCCAGCGTCGTGCCCAGGAGGAAGGGTGCGAGGAACAGCGCGAGGAACACCGGGTGCGCCTCGGCGGCGTAGAGGAGCTCGGCCGCGCCGTCGAGGTCGCCGGACTCCGACGCCGGCAGCTGCAGGTAGCCCATGAGGTGGATGCCCACGAAGCCCCACATGCCGGCCAGCAGCAGGGCGCCGGCGGCGTACGCGGTCTTGCGCATGCGGGTGGCCAGCAGGCCCGCGGCGGCCAGGAAGGCGATCGCCATGAACGGGATGGCGAGCGTGCCGGTGACCAGGCGGGTGGTGAACAGGGCGGTGTGCTCCCCGACCAGGGCGAGCTGGTCGACGATCTCCTCCGGGCGTTCGGGCAGGAACTGCAGCAGCGCCGCCTCGGCGGTGTTGAGCAGGGCGCCGACGACCAGGCCGGTGACGGCCAGCCGGCGGCCGACGGGGCCGAGGGTGCGCGCGGGCGCCGGCGCGGCCGGGGCGGGGGTGGGGGCGGTGGTGTGCACGGGAGGGACCTCCGGGTCCGCTGCGGCGGGACGTCCCCGCCGGTGTGCCCTCACCGTCTGCTCGGACCGGTCCCGGGCACACGGGAGCGGTGTCCCCTCCTGACCGGGACCGCGACCGGGAACCGTGACCCTTTCGTGACCTCCCGCCGTCGCGCATCGTGGCCTCCCGCCGGGTCAACTGGTCAGGGACACCACGGGAGCGGGTGGACATGGGCGCCGACCGGGACGAGTTCACGGCGTTCGTCGTGGCGCACGAGGCAGCGCTGCTGCGCACCGCCTACCTGCTCACCGGCGACCGCGGCCACGCCGAGGACCTCGTGCAGACGGCGCTGGCCCGGACCTACCGGCACTGGAGCCGCGTGCAGCGGGCCGACGTCCCGATCGCCTACGTGCGGCGGCTGCTGCTCAACTGCCACCTGGACTGGCGGCGCCGGCTCTGGCACGGCGAGCAGGTGCTCGAGACGCTGCCCGACCGCACCGCCGGGGACTGGCAGGACGCGTACGCGCTGGGCGACGAGCTGCGGCGGGCCCTGGACCAGCTCTCCCCGCGGGCCCGCGCGGTGCTCGTGCTGCGCTTCTACGAGGACCTCACCGAGACCGAGACCGCCGCCCTGCTCGGCTGTTCCCCCAGCACCGTGCGCACGCACACCGCCCGCGGCCTGGCCGCCGTGCGCCGGGTGCTCGGCCCCGAGACCGCCTCCTCGACCGACAGGAACCCGTCGTGACCCACCCCGACCTCGACGTCCGCGACGCCCTGCACCGGCTGGCCGCCGAGGCCGGCCCGCCGCGCGGGGCCGACGCCGCCGACGCCGCCGTCGCGCTGGCCCGCCGGCAGCGGCGGACGCGGGCCGCCTGGGTCGCCGGGGCGCTCGCCGTCGCCCTGCTCGGGGCCGCGGCGCCGGCCCTCGTGCCCGACGCCGGCCCCGGGGCGGGGGAGGTCGCCGGCGCCGGGCAGCGCACGCCGCAGGCCGCGCCGCTCCTGTACGACCTCCCCACCCGCGGCTCGCTCGCCGTCGACGAGGACTTCGTCGCCGGGGTGGCGGCCATCGACTGGTCCGCGCCGCTCGGCCCGGGCGGGACCGAGCTCAGCCCGCCGGAGTCGGCCCGGCACGTGGCCTTCGCCGGCGAGCTGCCCGACGGCCGGCGCTGGGCGCTGATCATGGGCGAGGACGAGGGCCAGCTGCTGCACGCCTGGTTCGGCGGCCCGCCCGGCGCGGCGCCCGGCGAGCTGACCCTGCTCGCCCCGCCCGAGCGCAGCGGACGGGGTGCGACGGTGGCGCTGCTCGACACGACCGGCGTCGCGCCGGTGCTGGCCGTCGTCACCCGGCCCGGCGAGGGGGGCCGCTACTCGCCCGGCACGGTGCGCTTCGGCGACGGTGCGATCGGCCGGGAGTGGACGGAGCTGCCCGAGGACGACGGCGCGCTGGTCGCCGAGGTGCCCGCGCCGGTGTACCCCGGTTCGGAGGTGGTCGAGCTCGTCCGCGACGGGTCCACGACCGGCCTCCGCTACATCTCGCGGACGGAGGGGACCCCCGCCCCGGTGTCGTGGGCGTTCGCCTCGGCCGCCGATCCCTCGCTGTCGGCCGACCCCGCCGTGGAGGAGCGCTTCGTCGCCTGCCTGCTGCCGCACGGGTTCGTGCTGCGCTTCGCGGCCGACGGCGGCCTCACCTACACCTACCCGATGGCGGTGGGACGGCGCAGCGACGTGGAGCTGGTCCAGTCCCGGGCGGGCTGGGACGCCGTCGTCGACGACTGCGCCGCCCGGGCGCGGACGGGGGAGTGAGTACCGGTCAGGCGGTGCCGGCGCTCTCCTGCACGAACGCGGCGGAGTCGTAGTAGGTGCGGACGCCGGTGAGCGGGCCGTCGTGGGAGCCGTCGCTCTCGATCACGGTCACGCCCTTGTAGCGGAAGGGCTTCCCGCTGCGCAGCGTGCCGCGCGACTCCCACTCCAGCGCCGCGGTCCTCTCCCCCACGGTGCTGGAGGTGAACGTCGTCTCCAGGTCGCCGAAGACGTTGCGGTAGTCCTCCCAGAAGCGCTTGGCGCCCTCCGGCCCGCGGGCCTCGTGGTCCTCGTTGAGCTTCATGAGGACGGCGTCCTCGCCGGTCAGCTCGACCATCGGCTGCGCGTCGCGCTCGGCGTCGAGGTGGTGCAGGGCGGCGGTGAAGCGCTCGGTCAGGGTGTGCACGGCGTCCTCCGGGTGCGTGGCTGGGGTCGGGGAACCCCTACCCGGGCGGTCCGGACGACACCCGCCCGGATCAGGCGGGGAGGCGCTGCTGCCGGTCGCTGCGCCCCGGACGCCGCTCGCCGAGCGTGCGGGCCAGCAGCACCACGCCCCACGGACCCACCACCCACACCGGCCACGGGTACTGCAGGTCGCCGGTGGCCAGCATCGAGACCAGCCAGATGCCGACGACGACCACCGCGGTGACCGCCCACTGGCTCCAGGCCGCGCGCAGGTCGGCGCCCCACGCGCCGTGCCACGGACCGCAGGTCACCGCCCGCGCGACCGGGGCAGGGCGGCGGTCCGGCTGCCGGGCCGCGGCGGGCAGGTCCGCGGTGAGGTCGGCCAGCTCGCCATAGGTGCGGGCGGCGTGCGCGCGGGCCGAGCGGTCCTCGTAGTCGGCCAGGGTCAGCCGGCCGTCGGCCAGGCCCTGGTCCAGGCGGGTGACCACGGCGGCGCGGTCGGCGTCGGCGGCGAGCAGGTGCGGCTCGGGCATCGGGGGCTCCTCGTCAGGCGGTGTGCCCCGAGTCTTCCCGCGGTCCCGGGGCGTGCCCATTGACAGACGTCATCGATCGCCCGTGCGTCCTGCACACGGTCAGCCGTTCGCCGGGGTGGCCTCCTTGGCCAGGTGCTTGCCGATGACCATGCGCTGGATCTGGTTGGTGCCCTCGAAGATCTGCATGACCTTGGCCTCGCGCATGTACCGCTCGGCGGGGTGGTCGCGGGTGTAGCCGGCGCCGCCGAGCACCTGGACAGCGTCGGTGGTCACCCGCATCGCGGCGTCGGTGGCCACGAGCTTGGCGATGCTCGCCTGCCGGGAGTAAGGCAGCCCGGCGTCCTTGCGGCGCGCGGCGACCAGGTAGGTGGCGCGGGCGGACTCGACGGCGGCGGCCATGTCGGCGAGCAGGAACGCCACGCCCTGGTGGTCGACGATGCGCCGGCCGAAGGCCTCCCGCTCCATCGCATAGGCGACGGCGACGTCGAGGGCGGACTGCGCCAGCCCGACGGCGACGGCGCTGACCCCGAGCCGCCCGGAGTCGAGCGCGCCCAGGGCGATGGACAGGCCGCGGCCGGGCTCGCCGACCATGCGGCCGGCCGGCACGGCGACGTCGTCGAGGCGCATGGCCGCCGTCGTCGAGCCGGTCAGGCCCATCTTCTGCTCGGGTGGGGCCGCGGTGAACCCGGCCAGGTCGGGGGTGAGGTGGAAGCAGGAGATGGCGCGCTCGCCGTCGTCTGGGGTGCGCAGGAAGGTGGAGTAGAAGTCGGCGTGCCCGCCGTGGGTGACCCACGCCTTCTCGCCGGAGGCGACCCAGCCCTCGCCGTCGCGGACGGCGCGGGCGCGCATGGCGGCGGGGTCGGAGCCGGCGTGCGCCTCGGACAGGCAGTAGGCGCCCAGCAGCCGGCCGCCGACCATCTCCGGCAGCCACTGCTCGCGCTGCTCGGGGGTGCCGAAGCGGTCGATCGGGCCGCAGGCGAGGGTGTGCACGCTGACCCCGAGCGCGACGGTGGCCCAGCGCATCGCCAGCTCCTCGACCACCTGCAGGTAGACGGCGTAGGGCTGGCCGCCGCCGCCGACGTCCTCGCCGAAGGGCAGCCCGAGCAGGCCGACCTCGCCGAGCTTGGCGAACACCTCCCGCGGGAAGCGCTCCTCGCGCTCGTACTCCGCGGCCCGGGGCGCCAGTTCGGCGTCGGCGAGCTCGCGGGTGAGCGCGATCAGGTCGGCGGCCTCCTGGGTGGGCAGCTCACGGTCGACGGCCACGGGGGTCCCCTTCGTCGCGGACGGCAGTACTGCGAACGGTACCGCGGTACTGTGCAGCGTCCAGGCGGGAGGTGGGACGACGTGGTGACCACGACGGAGCAGCGCGAGCGGCGGCTGACCGTGCGCCAGGCCGAGTTGCTCGACCAGCTGGAGGAGCTGTTTCTGGCCGAGGGCTTCGCCGGGTTCACCCTCGAGGACCTCGCCGTCCGGCTGCGCTGCTCGAAGACGACGCTGTACGCGCTGGCCGACAGCAAGGAACAGCTCGCCGTCCGGGTGGTGCGGCACTTCTTCCGCCGGGCCACCGCCGAGGTCGAGGCGCGCACCGCGACCGAGGACGACCCCGCGGAGCGGGTGACGGCCTACCTGGAGGCGGTGGCGCGGGCGCTGACCCCGGCGTCGCGGGCCTTCCACCGCGACCTGGAGGCGTTCCCGCCCGGGCGCGCGGTGTACGAGCACAACACCGCCGTCGCGGCGGAGCGGGTGAGCGCGCTGATCGCCGAGGGGGTGGCCGTGGGCCGGTTCCGCGAGGTGCACCCCGCGCTGGTGGCCGACACCGTCACCACGCTCATGCTGCGGATCGGCCGCGGGGACACCGCCCGGGTCACCGGCCTGGACGACGCCGCCGCCTACCGGGAGCTGGCCGGCCTGCTGCTGCACGGGATCAGCCGGTGAGGCTCACCCCGGCGGCCTGGGACGACGCGGACGTGCAGCGGCTGACCGCCGCGCAGCAGGCCGAGCTGCGCGCGCGGTATGACGGCGAGGGCGAGCCCGGGACGCCGCCGTCGGCCGCCGACGTCAGCGTGGTGCTGGTGGCCCGGGACGCCGACGGCACCGCGGTGGGCTGCGGGGCGCTGCGGGCGCTGGGTGCGGACGTGGCCGAGGTGAAGCGCATGTACGTCGTCCCCTCCGCACGGGGCCGCGGCGTGTCGAAGCTGGTGCTGGCGGCACTGGAGGCCGCGGCCCGGTCGCGCGGGTGGACGACGCTGCGGCTGGAGACCGGTCCGCGCCAGCCCGAGGCCATCGCGCTGTACGAGGGCGCCGGGTACCGGGCGATCCCGGCGTTCGGTGCCTACCTCGACCATCCCGACGCCGGGTGCTCGCTGTACTACGAGCGGGTGCTCGACGGGTCGTGAACCCGATCCGCCACTCCGGACATGGAGGGGTGTGACGAGTCCACCCTGCGCTGCCAGATCATCGCCGGTCGTGACCGCCCTGTCCCGCTCGGCGGAGCAGCCGGACGCCGTGCCGCTGCGCGCGCTGCCCTCCGCCCTGCCCACCGACGCGGAGCTGGTCGCGGCGTCGCTGGCGGACCCGGAGCGCTTCGCGATGCTGTTCGACCGGCACGCGACGGCGGTGCACCGCTACCTCGGCCGCCGGGTGGGCGAGCTCGCCGACGACCTGCTCAGCGAGACGTTCCTCGTCGCCTTCCGGCGCCGGGCCGGCTACCGCCCCGAGCACCTCGACGTCCGGCCGTGGCTCATCGGGATCGCGACCAACCTCGTGCGGGGCGCCGCCCGGGCCGAGCGGCGCCGCTACCGGGCGCTGGCCCGGGCGGCCGGCGAGCGGGACGCGCGGCCCGACGACGACCCGGACGGCCGGCTGGACGCCCAGGCGCTGCGCGGACCGCTCGCCGCCGCGTTGGCCGGGCTCCAGCGGCGCGACCGCGACGTCCTGCTGCTGGTCGCCTGGGGTGACCTGTCCTACGAGGAGGTCGCGGCCGTCCTCGACGTGCCGGTGGGGACGGTCCGCTCCCGCCTGCACCGCGCGCGCCGCCAGACCCGAGCTGCTCTCGAGGAGATCCGGTGAACGAGACCACCCTGCTCCGCGCGGCGGGGCCCGAGGCGCCGGCCCTGACGCCCGCCGCCCGTGCGGCGGCCCGCGCCGCGCTGCTCGAGGAGATCGGCACCGCCCGGACCGGCCGGCGCCCCCTGCGGCCGCCGGGCCGGCGGAGGTCGCTGCGCGTCGGTGCGGGGCTGGTGGCCGTCGCGGCCGCCTGGGCGACGGCGGTGGTGGTCGCCGAGCCGACCTCCCCGGCCCCGCCGCGCCCGGCTCCGTCCGTCGCCGCGCCGGCACCGGGCGCGATCGTGCTGGTCGCCGCCGAGGCGATCACGTTCCCGGTGTCCCTGGACCCGGTGCCCGAGGGGCTGACGCCGTCCTACAGCCACCGGGGCGGGATGCCGCAGTACGGGAGCACGCCGCCGTACTCCATCGCCGACCACACGTCCCCTGGCGGGGACCGGGTGCTGCTCGGCGTCTACCCGGAGGACCCGCGCACGTCGGAGGACTACGGCTTCTGGCACGAGGGAGTTCCGGACGGCACGGCGACCGTCGACGGGGTGGATGCGTCCGTGTGGCGGGAGGGCGGCGTGGTCACCCTCCTGTGGGAGCGCCGGGACGGGCAGTGGATCCAGCTCTCGGGCGAGGGCGTCCACGCCGACACCGGGGCGCTGGTCGCGGTGGGGGAGACGGTCGTCGACCGGCCGCAGCCGGTGGGCCTCCAGTTCGGGCTCGCGCCGGCGGGCTGGTCGGTCGGCGGTTACGAGGAGAGCCGCAGCCTGGACCTGGTCAGCGACACCGACCCCGGCCTGTCGCTGCGGCTCAGCGCGGTGGGCCACGAGTACCCGGGGACGATCGACGGGCTCCTCGACGGGCTCCCGCTGGCGGCGCCGGTGGAGACGGTGACGGTCCAGGGGCGGCCCGGACGGCTGGCGCTCGTCGAGGGTGACGCCGGTGCCTCTCCCTCCTGGATGCTCCTCGGCCGGCTCGCCGACGGGCGCTTCTTCCAGCTCCTCGCCCCGCAGGCGCTGACCCGGGAGCAGGTCCTCCAGATCGGCGAGCAGGTGACCGCCGCGGCCTGACCGCGGGCATGCCGGCACGGCCGTCCGCGGGGGGTGCGGGCGGCCGTGCCGGCGTGCGCGGGTCGGTCAGGCGGCGGGGGCGAGCGGTGCGGGGACGGTGATCTCGGTGCCGTCGGGGCGCCAGGTGCGCCATCGCCCGCCGGGTTGTCGTTCGACGCGGAAGCCGTGGTGGACCTGGGTGTGGTGCCGCTCGCACAACAGCGCCGAATTGTCGAGTGAGGTCTCGCCGCCGTCGATCCAGTGCACCAGGTGGTGCACGTCGGCCCAGTGACTCGGGGCGTCACAGCCGGCGAAGACACAGCCCCCGTCGCGCAGCTCGACCGCGCGGCGCAGCTGCCGGCTGACCAGCCGCCGGCTGCGCCCGAGGTCCAGCGGCACCCCGTCGGGCCCGAACACCACCCGGGAGATCGCCCCGTCGCAGGCCAGCCAGCGCGCCCGGGCCGCGGAGATCGTCGCCCCGAACCCCATGGTGGCGGCGCCGAGCCCGGTGGCGGGGTCGGCCAGGTCGTCGAGGTCGACCCGCACCGCGACGTGCGGCTTGACCGTGCGCAGCACCGGCAGCTGACCGGACGCCAGGCTGGTGTCGGCCAGTTGCACCAGCGCGTCGCCCTGCCGCTGGGCGCGGGTGCGCTCGTCGCCGGCCGGGCGGTCGCGCTGCACGAACGGCTCCAAGGCGGCCTGGAACTTCTCCCCGCCGACGGCGTCGAGGTGCCCGCGGAACGACAGACTGCCGTCGCCGTGCTTCGACAGCGTCAGCGACCGGCCCTCGGTGGGATCGGGTTCAGGTCCGTCGGGGTCGCAGGCGTGCTGGTAGTGCTGGACCACCGCGACCAGCGCGGCGTGGTCCTGCTCGACCGCCACGCCGGTGAGCACCCCGTCGACCTCGCCCAGGTCGACCCCGGCGGCGGCGAACGCCGCCCGCCGCGCCGGGGTGAGCAGCCCGGCGGCCTCGGCGACCTGCGCCGCGGTCACCCAGCCCGCGTCATGGGCCTCGGCGAGGGCGGGCAGGTGCTCCAGGGCCCGACCATTCGTGACCAGCCGGGCGGCGTCTGATCCGGACAGCCGGCAGTGCCCGCGCAGCCAGGACGCCATGCTCTTCTGCCCGTCCCGCTCGGGCGCCTGGGCCAGTTCCGCCGCCCGCACCCGGCGGGCCAGCGCGGCGTCGATCCGGTTGCGCTCGGCGATGAGCGCGGCCACGTCGTCGAGGACGTCACCGGTCTCCCACCCGCTCGAACGCATGATCGAATACTAGCTCATCGAGAATCCCCTCACCACTCGAATCCCCAGGTCAGCGCCCTGCTCAGAGATCAGGTGGAGGGCTTGACGACCGTCTGGAGACCGGGAGTCGGGCACGGGCGCTCCGCCGGGCCCCAACGCCCTTCCGTGACCGTCGGTGCTCGCTTGCCGAGGACGCGGCCGGCGACAGGCCCGGCGGCCGAGATCGGCGATGTCGTGGTCATGAGCTGCTGATGGCCACGAGACCGCCGATCTCGCGATCCCGAGCGGGACCACTGGGCTGACGGAGCGCCGGTGTGGTGGGCTGCCGGGCATGAGCGTCCCGCCGATGACCGCGTGGCCCGCGACCGAGCCGGCGGAGGTGGAGCTGGTCAGCGGGGACGCCCGGCTCGCCGTCGACCTGCGCGGAGGCGGGCTGCGCGCGCTGACCGTCGGTGAGTGGGACGTCCTCGACGGCTACCCCGCCGGCACGGTGCCGACCGGGCGGCGCGGGGGCGTGCTGCTGCCCTGGCCCAACCGGCTCCGCGACGAGCAGTGGACCTGGGAGGGCCAGCAGCTCCAGCTCGACACCGCCGGCCCCGGCAAGCCGGCCGCGCACGGGCTGGTCACCTGGCAGCGGTGGTCGGTCCTGGCCCGGCACTCCGACGCGGTGAGCGTCGGCACCGTCGTCGAGGCGCGGCCGGGCTACCCGTTCCGGCTCGCGGCCGCCGTCGACACGCACCTGAGCGGCGACCGGCTGGCCGTCACGGTGCGGGTCCGCAACGCCGGCGAGCGTCCCGCGCCGCTCGGTGCCGGCATGCACCCCTACCTGTCGGTGGGCGCCACGGCCGACGGCGGGATCGGCGACGCCGAGCTCACCGTCCCGGCGCGCACCACCCTCGACCTCGACGGCGGCCTGCCCACCGGCACCCGGCGGCCCTTCGACGGCGACGTCGGCCGGATCGGCGACCGGCCCCTCGACGACGCCCTCACCGACCTGGTCCGCGACGACGACGGCCGGGCCCGCGTCCGGCTGCGCGGCCGCGCCGGCACCCTCGAGCTCGCCGTCGACGAGGCGTGGCCGTGGCTGCAGGTCTACAGCGGCGACACGCTGCCCGAGGGCCAGCGGCGCCGCAGCCTCGCCGTCGAGCCGATGACCTGCCCGCCCAACGCGCTGGCCGACGGCGTCGACCTCGTCGTCCTCGGCCCGGGGGAGACCTGGTCGGGCACGTGGGCCCTCGCCTGGACGGCGGCCTGACGTGCGCGTGCTCGAGCTGTGGCGCTACCCGGTCAAGTCGCTGCAGGGGCAGCGGCTCGACGCCGTCGACGTCGGCCCGCAGGGGCTGGCCGGCGACCGGCAGTGGGCGCTGTTCGACCGCTCGACCGGCTTCGGGCTGACCGCCCGCCGGGTGCCCGACCTGCTCTTCGCCGCCGGCCGGCTCCGCGACGACGGCGGCGTCGAGGTGGTGCTGCCCGACGGCACCGTCACCACCGACGACGGCGTCCTCTCCGACTGGCTGGGCCGGCCGGTGACGCTGCGCGCCGCCGAGGCCGAACGCGGCCCGCGGCACTACGAGAGCCCCGACGACGACGAGGACGTCTGGGACGCCTTCGAGGGCGCGACCGGCGCGTTCCACGACAGCTCGCGCATCCGGGTCTCACTGGTCTCCACCGGCACGCTGGGCACCTGGGACCGCCGCAGGTTCCGTGCCAACGTCCTGCTCGACGGCGCCGGCGAGGACGCCCTGGTGGGCAGCACCGTGCGCCTGGGCACCGCCGTGCTCGACGTGCTCAAGCCGGTGAGCCGCTGCGTCATGGTCACCCGGCCCCAGCCCGGCGGGATCGGCCGCGACACCACCGTGCTCAAGACCATCCACCGCGAGCGCGGCAGCATGCTGGCCGTCGGGGCGCTGGTCCCGGTGCCCGGCCGGGTGGCGGTGGGCGACGAGCTCGTCCTCGCCTGATCATGGGACCGTGCGCACCGTCGAACTCCGCCCCGGCGAGGACTCCATCCGCCTCGGCCAGCTGCTCAAGCTCGTCGACGCCGTCCCCACCGGCGCACAGGTGAAGGACGTGCTGGTCACCGGCGCGGTCCGGGTGAACGGCGAGCCCGAGGACCGGCGCGGCCGGCAGGTCCGCCGCGGCGACGTCGTCTCGATCGACGGCGGCGAGGACGTGCGCGTCGCGTGAGACCCGACGAGCGTTCCACGTGGAACGGACTGCCGCCGCCCCCGCTGCTGGTGCCCCGCTGGCCCGCGGCGGCCCCCACCGGACCCGACTTCGCGGCCATCCGGGCCGAGTTCGACGTCCCCGAGGAGTTCCCCACCGGCGTGCTCGCCGAGGCCGAGCGGATCGCCGCGGACCGGCCGCTGCCCGACCTCGACGCCACCGACCTGCCGCTGGTGACCATCGACCCGCCGGGCAGCCGCGACCTCGACCAGGCCGTGCACCTGGCGCGCGACGGCCGCGGCTACCGGGTCAGCTACGCCATCGCCGACGTCGGCGCGGTCGTCACGCCCGGCGGCGCGCTCGACGCCGAGGCGCGCCGCCGCGGCCAGACCTTGTACGCCCCCGACCGGCGCACCCCGCTGCACCCGACGGTGCTCAGCGAGGACGCGGCCAGCCTGCTGCCCGGCGAGCTCCGCGCCGCCGCGCTGTGGACCGTCCGCCTGGACCCCGACGCCGGCGTCCGGTCGGTCGAGCTCCGCCGCGCGCGCGTCCGCAGCCGCGCCCGGCTCGCCTACCCCGACGTCCAGGCCCAGGCCGACGCCGGGACCCTGCCCGACGCCGTCGCCCTGCTGCCGGAGCTCGGGCGGCTGCTGCAGGAGCAGGCGGCCGCCCGCGGCGCGATCGAGCTGGGCTCGCCCGAGCAGGAGGTCGTCCGCACCGACGGCGGCGGCTGGACGCTGGTCACCCGCGCACCCCTGGCGGTCGAGGGCTGGAACGCGCAGATCTCGCTGCTCACCGGGCGGGTGGCCGCGCAGCTCATGGTCGACGGCGGCGTCGGCCTGCTGCGCACGCTGCCCCAAGCCCGCCCCGAGGACGTCGCCCGGTTGCGCCGGCTGGCCCCCGCGCTGGGCGTCGACTGGCCGGCGGGCGCGGGTCCCGGCCGGGTGCTGGCCGCGCTGGACCTCACCGACCCGCGGCACCTGGCCTTCCTCGAGGAGGCCGCCGCCCTCCTGCGCGGCGCCGCCTACACCCCCGTCGACGGCGACCCGCCCGCCGACGCCGGACACGCGGGCGTCGGCGCCCCGTACGCGCACGTGACCGCGCCGCTGCGGCGGCTGGTCGACCGGTTCGGCACCGAGGTGTGCCTGGCGCTGGCGGCGGGCCGGGGGCCCGACCCCGCCGTGCGGGCCGTCCTGCCGGAGCTGCCGGCACTCATGGCCGCCTCCGACCGGCGCACCCGCGCGGTGGAGCGGGCGGTCGTCGACGCCACGGAGGCCTGGCTGCTGGCCGGCCGTGAGGGAGAGGAGTTCGACGCGGTGGTGGTGGACGCCGACGGCGGTCGCGGCACCGTCGTCCTCGACGAGCCGGCCGTGCGGGCGCGCTGCGCGGGCGCCGGCCTGGAGCCCGGCTCGCGCGTGCGGGTGCGGCTGGAGGAGGCCGACGTCGCCCGCCGGTCGGCGCGCTTCGCGGCGGTGGGCGCATGAGCGCCCCCGCGACCCGCGCGCCGTACCTGGCCGACCGGCTGCAGGGCTTCGGCACCACGGTGTTCGCCGAGATGAGCGCGCTGGCGGCGGCCACCGGGTCGATCAACCTGGGCCAGGGCTTCCCCGACACCCCCGGGCCGGCCGAGGTGCTCGACGTCGCCCGGGGTGCCATCGGCACCGCGCACGACCAGTACCCGCCCGGCCCCGGCACCCCGGAGCTGCGCAGGGCGATCGCCGCGCACGTCGAGCGCTTCCGCGGCCTGACCTACGACCCCGACGCCGAGGTGCTGGTCACCGCCGGGGCCACCGAGGCGCTCACCGCGGCGATGCTGGCGCTGGTCGAGCCCGGCGACGAGGTCGTGGTGTTCGAGCCGGTCTACGACAGCTACGCCGCCGCGGTCGCGATGGCCGGGGGCGTGCTGCGGCCGGTGCCGCTGACCCCGCCACCGGCCGACACCGACGGCGCCGTCTGGACGTTCGACCCCGCCGACCTGCGCGCCGCCGTCTCACCGCGCGCCCGGCTGCTGCTGCTCAACACCCCGCACAACCCCACCGGCAAGGTGTTCTCCCGAGCGGAGCTCGACGCCGTCGCCGAGGTCGTGCTGGACGCCGGTCTGCTGCTGGTCACCGACGAGGTCTACGAGCACCTGGTCTTCTCCGGCGCCGAGCACGTCTCCCCGGCCACGCTGCCCGGGCTGCGCGAGCGGACGCTGGTGGTGAGCAGCGGGGGCAAGACGTTCAGCACCACGGGCTGGAAGGTCGGCTGGACCTGCGGCCCGGCGCCGCTGGTGGCCGCCGTCCGCACCGCCAAGCAGTTCCTCACCTACGTCAACGCCGGCCCGTTCCAGCCGGCCATCGCCGCCGGGCTCGGCCTGCCCGACGCCTACTTCACCCGCATCGCCGCCGACCTCGAGCGCCGGCGCGACGTCCTGGTGGGCGGACTGCGTGCGGCCGGCCTGCCCACCATCACCCCGGAGGCCACCTACTTCGCGATGGTCGACGTCCGCGGGGTGCGGGCCGACGGCGACGGCCTGGCATTCTGCCGCGCCCTGCCCGAGCGGGCCGGGGTGGTCGCCGTCCCCGCGGGGGTGTTCTGGACCGCGGGGCACGCCGACCTGGGCCGGCACCTGGTCCGCTTCGCGTTCTGCAAGCGCGACGAGGTGCTCGCCGAGGCCGTGAGCCGGTTGACGAGGATGGGGCCATGAGGTTCGGAGTGGTGCAGCACGACATCGTCTGGGAGGACCGGGAGGCCAACTACGCCCGGCTGGCGCCGCAGGTCGCCCGTGCGGCCGGCGCCGGGGCGGAGTTCGTGCTCCTCAGCGAGACGTTCTCCACCGGCTTCTCCATGACGCCCGGCATCGGCGAGCCCGAGGACGGCCCGTCCGCGGACTTCCTGCGCACCCAGGCCGCCGAGCACGGGGTGTGGGTGGCCGGGAGCTGCCCGGAGATCGCCACCGACGGCGACCTGCCGTTCAACTCGTTCGTCCTGGCCGGGCCGGACGGCACCACCCACCGCTACCGCAAGCTGCACCCGTTCACCCACGGCGGCGAGGCCGAGCGGTTCCGTGCCGGCGAGGCACCGGTCACCGTGACCGTCGGCGGCCTGCGGATCACGCCCTTCGTCTGCTACGACCTGCGCTTCGCCGACGTCTTCTGGACCGCCGCCGAGGACACCGACGTCTACCTGGTGACGGCCAACTGGCCGGCGCCCCGCCGGCACCACTGGACGACGCTGCTGCGCGCCCGCGCCATCGAGAACCAGGCGTACGTGGTGGCGTGCAACCGCGTGGGTACCGCCGGCGACGGCCTCGAGCACGCTGGCGACAGCCAGGTGGTCAGCCCGATGGGGGAGCTGCTGGCGACCGCCGCGGGCGGCGAGACGCTCCTGCTGGCCGACGTCGACGCCGCCGAGGTCGCCGCCACCCGCAAGCGGTTCGCCTTCCTCGCCGACCGCCGCCCCTGAGGCGGCGGCCGGCGAGTCCGGTCAGCGCACCTGCGGCGACGCCTGCGGGTACCCCTGCGGCGCTGCCTGGGGCGACGCCTGCGGTGCCGTCCGGGGTGACGAGGTCTCGTCGACGACGATCTGCTCGCGCTGCACCTGGTCGGTGATCCGCTCCTGGCCCTCGACCAGCTCGGTGCGCAGCCGCACCCGCTCGACCGGCACCACCTCGACGTTCACCACCGGCCGCTCGGCGTGCAGCACGATGTCCTCGGGCAGGCCGCCGGCCATACCGCCCGGGGCGCCGCCGGCGGTACCACTCGGCGCGCCCGCCGGGACGAGGGACTCGCCCGGACCGGGGTCGGGGGCGTCGAGGGGCACCTCCTCGATGCGGATCTCCTCGCGACGGATGGGCACGGTCACCTGCACCTCCTCGGTGACCACGTACTTGACCACCCGGACGCGGGTGGCGGCGACCTGCCGGGTGCCGACCCGCAGCTGCTCCTCGCTGCGGGTCATGGCCCCGTCGGAGGCCTGCCGGGCGACGTCGGCCCCGGCGTGGGCGGCCGCGTGCTGGGTCGTGTGCTGATCGGCGTACGGGGCGGCGTGCTGGGGGTGCGGGGGCGGCGCGGCCTGGCCGGTGGTGGTGCGGACGTCGGTGGCCGGCGGGGGGACCGGGCGGGTGGCCGGGTCGACCACGGACATCGCCGGCCCCGCGGCCCCCGGCGTCGCGGTCCCGGGCGCGGTGGCCCCCGGGGCCGCGGCTGCCGGAGCGCCCCCGCCCGCCGGCACCCCCGAGGCCGGCGGGACCGGGGCGCCCGTCCCCGGGCCGGTGCCCACGCCCGTCCCCGTCCCGATGCCGTAGTGGCGGCGCAGCTCGGCCTCCTCCTCGGGGCTCAGGTGGTCCCCGCCGACCGACGGCGCGTGCTTGACCGCCTCCTTGCTCACGGGCACCTGCAGCAGTCCGTCGGCGAAGGTGGCCTCGGTCGCCGGGACGATGGAGTGACGGGTGCCGAACAGCCCGGTGCTGACCGCGACCCAGGTCGGTGCGCCGGTGCGGTCGTCGACGAAGAAGCTCTCGACGGTGCCGATCTTCTCGCCGTCCGGACCGTGTGCCGTGCTCCCGATCGCCGCGGACAGGTCTCGCTCGCTCAACACGGTGCTCGCCTCCTCCGGATCGCCTGCTCTGGCGGTCCCACCTGCCGGGGAGTGCCCGGTCCGGCGTGCCACGACACCCCGGTGACGCCTACGGTCGACACGGGAGCAGACCCGGCTGAGGAGGACGACGTGGGCAGCGTGCAACTCGAGGTCGAGCGCAAGTTCGAGACCGGGCCGGACGTCGACCTGCCGGACCTGGCCGGGGTCGGCGGCGTCGCCTCGGTCGGCGATCCGCAGACGTACGACCTGGACGCCACCTACTACGACACCCCGGACCTGCGCCTGGCCCGCGCGCGGATCACGCTGCGCCGGCGCACCGGCGGCACCGACGCCGGCTGGCACCTCAAGCTGCCCACCGCCGTCGCGGGCTCCCGGCGGGAGGTGCACGCCCCGATCGGCGTACGCCGCACGGTCGTGCCGCGGGCGGTGACCGAGCCGGTCACCGCCGTCCTGCGCGGGGTCCGGCCCGAGCCGGTCGCGACCCTGCAGACGACGCGGCAGGTGACCGACCTGCTCGACGGCGAGGGCCGGGTGCTGGCCCAGGTCGCCGCCGACACCGTCACCGGCACCGCGCTCGCGCCCGACCCCGGGTCCCCGGCCGAGGTCACCACCTGGCGCGAGCTCGAGGTGGAGCTCGTCGACGGCGACCGGGACCTGCTCGACGCCGTCACCGAGGCCCTCGTCGCCGCCGGCATCCGGCCCTCGGACTCGCCGTCCAAGCTCTCCCGGGTGCTCGGCGACCGGCTCGCCGCGCTCGGCCCGGCCGTGCCGCGCCCCGCCGCGTCGGCCGAGCCGGAGCCCTCCGGCAGGAAGGGGAAGAAGGGCCGCAAGGCGCGGGCCGGCGACGGCGGGCAGACGGCGGCCGACGTCGTCCTGGGCGCCCTGGCCGCGCAGGTCGAGGCGCTGCAGGTCGCCGACATCGGCGTCCGCACCGGCGACCCCGAGGGCGTCCACGACCTGCGCGTGGCCTGCCGCCGGATGCGCAGCATCCTCGCGGCCTTCCGGCCCGTCCTCGACCGCACCGCCACCGACCCCGTCCGCGACGAGCTGCAGTGGATCGGCGCCGCGCTCTCCGGCGCCCGCGACGGCGAGGTGGCCCTCGAGCACCTGCGCGCGGTCGTCGACGCCCAGCCGGTGGAGCTGGTCCGCGGGCCGGTGTCCGCGCGGCTGCGCTCCACCGAGGTGGCCGACGTCGAACGGGGCCGCAAGGCCGCCGTCCGCGCGCTGTCGGACAGGCGGCACCGGGCGTTGCTGGACTCGCTGCACGCGCTGCTGGCCGACCCGCCGCTGGCCGAGGCCGCCGGTGAGCCCGCGCGGGCGGTGCTCACCGACGCGGTCAGGCGGACCGGCAAGCGGATGCGGGCGCGCATCGAGGAGGCCCGCGAGCGGGAGCAGACCGACCCCGGCGCCCACGAGGAGGAGACCGAGCACGCCCTCCACGAGGTCCGCAAGGCGGCCAAGCGGGTGCGCTACACCGCCGAGGTGGCGGCCCCGGTGCTCGGCGCGCCCGCCGAGGCGCTGGTCGCCTGCATGAAGCAGGTGCAGGACGTGCTCGGCGAGGCGCAGGACACCGTGGTCACCCGCCTGTGGTGCACCCGGCTGGCCACCGCGGCCTCCGGCGCGGGGGAGGACACCTTCACCTACGGCCGGCTGCACGCCCTCGAGGAGGCCCGCGCCGAGCACGCCGACCTCGCCTTCTGGGCGCTGGAGCCGACGCTGCGCGCGGCGGTGAAGGCGGCCGCGAAGGGCTGAGCGCCCGCCGTCCGGGAACGGAGGGCCGCGCCCGCACGTCTCCCTGCCGGGTACGTGCCGACCGCCTGCCCGCCGCCCGTCCGAAGCGAGGTCCTCCAACTGTCCCTGATCGCCCTGCTCGGCTTCGGCACGGTCGTCCTCGTGGCGATGCTCCTCCTGCACGCCTACCTGTGGTGGCGGCTGGTCCGCAGCACCACCCGGCCCGGCCGGCTGCGCCGGCGGCTCACGCTGCTCACCGTCGTCCTGGCGCTGCTGCCGGCCGCGGCCGTGCTGCTGCGGCGCGTGCTGCCGTTCGCGGCGGAGGCACCCCTGGCGTGGGTCGGCTACAGCTGGCTGGGCATCGCCTTCTACCTCTTCCTCGCGCTGCTGGTCCTGGAGCCGGTCCGCCTGCTGCTGCGGCTGCGCGAGCGCCGGCCGGCCCCCGCGCCCGTCCCCGCCGCGGTCCCGGAGCCCGTCCCCGCCGGCGGCCCGGCCGCGGACGCGCCTCCCGCCGCGCCGCCGGCCCCGGCCCCCGAGCGGCCCGCGGACCCCTCCCGGCGGCTGTTCCTCGCCCGCGGCCTCGCGGTCACGGCCGGCGCGGTCGCGCTGGGCACGGCCGGCACCGGCGCGTACCTGGCCAACTCCGCGCCCGTCGTGCGCCGGGTGCCGGTCACCCTGCCCCGGCTGGACCCGGCGCTGGACGGGCTGCGCATCGTCACCTTCTCCGACGGGCACCTGTCGGCCACCTACGGCGGCCGGCGCTTCGAGCGGGTGGTGGAGACGGTCAACGCCCAGCGGCCCGACGTGGTCGCCATCGTCGGGGACCTGGTCGACGGCGAGGTCGACGAGCTGCGCGGGGAGGCGGCGCCGCTGGCCGACCTGGTGAGCGAGCAGGGCGTCTTCTTCGTCACCGGCAACCACGAGTACTTCGTCGACACCGGCGCCTGGCTGCGGCACCTGCCGACCCTCGGCGTCGAGGTGCTCCGCAACGAGCGGGTGCCGATCACCCGCGGCGGGGCCTCCTTCGACCTGGCCGGCATCGACGACCGCACGGCCGCGTCCTCGGGCGTCCCCGGGCACGGCGCCGACCTCGAGGCCGCGCTCGACGGCCGGGACGACGCCACGCCCGTGGTGCTGCTCGCCCACCAGCCGGTCCAGGTGGAGCAGGCGCGGGCCGCCGGGGTGGACCTGCAGCTGTCCGGACACACGCACGGCGGGCAGCTGTGGCCCTTCGACTACGTCATCCGGCTCGACCAGCCCGCCGTCGAGGGGCTGTCCCGCCACGGCGACACCCAGCTCTACGTCACCGCCGGCGCGGGTAACTGGGGACCCCAGATGCGGGTCGGCGCCCGGCCCGAGGTGACCGTGATCGAGCTGCGGGCACCGCGGGGCTGACCGGCCCGGGGTTCACCCGGTCGGGAGACGTCTCATACGACATGACGTCCGCAGACGTCTTCCCGCGCCTACGCTGGCGGGCGTGACGGCAGCAGCGGGGGGACCGAAGTACCTCTCGGTCCGGGAGCACCTCCGGCGCCGGGTCGCGGCGATGCCGGAGGGGGCGCTGCTGCCCCCGGAGCCGGTGCTGTGCGCGGAGTACGGGGTCAGCCGGATCACCCTGCGCCGCGCCGTCGACGGCCTGGTCGCCGACGGGCACCTGGTCCGCGAGCAGGGCCGCGGCACCTACGTCACCCGGCCGGCCATCCGGCACGAGTACCGCGAGAGCTTCGTGCACCGGATCGCCGGGTGGAGCTCGGTGATGGCCGAGCAGGGCGCGCAGGTGGGCACCACCGTGCTCCAGCAGCGGGTGGTCCCCGCGCCGGCGCCGGTCGCCGCCGAACTCGCCCTCGACGTCGCCCAGGACGTCGTCGAGCTCGAACGCCTGCGCAGCGTCGACGGGGCGCCCAACCACGTGGCGCACAGCTTCCTGCCCGCCGACCGCTACCCCAAGGCCGCCGTCGAGGACTTCAGCGAGGGGTCGCTCTACGAGTTCCTCCGCCGCGAGTACGGCGCCGACCTCGCCCACGCGCGGATCGTCGTCGACGTCGGCACCGCGGCCCCCGACGAGGCCGAGCTGCTGCAGATCGCCGCGGGCTCGCCGCTGCTCGTCGTCCGCACCACCGTGCACGACGGCGAGGGCCAACCCCTGGTGCACAGCTTCTCCCGGCTGCGCCCCGACGTGAGCCAGGTCGAGTTCGAGGTCTCGGTCACCGGCCGCTGAGCGCGGCCAGGCGGGGCTCGAGGTCGAGCACCATCCGGACGAAGCCGGCGCGCCGTGCGGCGTAGCCGAGCAGCTCGTCGGTGACCGGCTCGAACAGCACGTGCAGCGGCATGCCGGTGCACGGGTAGCGCAGCAGCGCGGCGAGCAGCACCGCCGTCTCCAGCTCCTCGGCGGACACGTGCACCCCCTCGGCGGCCAGCCCCCGCACGTAGGCGGCGACGGCCGGCCCGAGGAGGCCGGGCACCTCGCCGGCCGGTCCGGCCCCGCACTCCGCCCGGCCGAACAGCAGCGGCACGAGGTCGTACCCGGCGGGCGCCGGTCCGGCCATCGCCCAGTCGACCAGGACGAAGGTGTCCGGTGCCGCCGCGGGGCGCAGCAGGTTCATCGGGGTCGCGTCCCCGTGGCTCGGGAGCACGGGCAGCGGCGCCAGGCGGGCGTGCAGGCAGGTCACGCGTGCGGCCAGCGCGCAGACCTCGTCCCGCAGGGCCACGACCTCGGGCACCTGCATGACCGGCGCGGCCCAGGTGCCCTCGTCGAGCAGCCAGGGGACCGCCCACGTGCCGAGCTGCTCGTCCCGGTAGACGGAGAGGAAGTCCCCGCCCGGCATCGCCGGCCACGGCCGTCCCCGGCGGCGGGCGGCCAGCCGGCCCAGGGCCTCGGCGGCGCGCATCGTGTCCGCCACGGTCCAGGGCGCGTCCACGGGCCCGGCGTCCTCGAGCCACAGGGTGAGCCGGTCGCCGGGCTGCTCGCGCACCGCCACCACGTCGGGCGGGCGCAGGCCGGGCGGCGCGCAGTCGGCGACGCCGGCGGCGAGGACGTCGGCCTCCAGCCGCCACGGGATGACGGTGTCCAGACGCGCCCGTTCGGCGTCGGGGATCTCGGGCGGCAGGCCGTACCGCGCCGCCTGGAGCTCCTTGGCGACCAGGTCCAGCACCACCGGCGCACCCGACCCGCCGGGGCCCTCGACGTGGCCCTCGAGGCGCACGCGGGTGAGGCCGCGCGTCGTCGGCGCGCTGATGTCGTGCGGCAGCGGGCGACAGGTGACGCCGTCCACCGCGAACCCGGGCTCGGCGGTCCAGCGGCGCAGGTCGGGCAGCAGCTCGTCGACGGTCGCCCCGCCGGGCAGCGCGGTCACCTCGGGCGCCGGAGGCCGGGGAGACGGAGGGCGGCGAGACGCGGGCGGCGCGGGTGGACCGGTCGGCAGAACGCCAGCCAGGGGGAGGTCGTCATCGCGGACTCCGTGGGAGAATCGTCAAGCCGCTTGTCTGACGAGATGATGGTGAAGCACCTTGTCCGATGCCGTCAACGGGGTACCGCCGCTGATCACCGCCCTCCTCGAGACGGCGATGATCCGGATCCGCGACGACCTCTACACGCTCAGCGACACGCAGTTCCCGGGGCTGCGGATGCGGCACTACCGGCTGCTGTCGTTCGTCCCGCCGGAGGGGGAGCGGCTGAGCCGGATGACACTCGACAGCGGGCTGTCCAAGCAGGCGCTGGCCCAGGCGCTGGCGCCGCTCGAGGCCGGTGGGTACGTCGAGGTGGTGCCCGACCCCGGTGACCGCCGGGCCCGGCTGGTGCGGCTGACCGACCGCGGCCGCGCGGTGAACGCCGCCGTCCGCCGCCGGCTCGACGCGCTCGAGCGGGACTGGGCGCAGCGGGTGGGGGAGGAGCGCTACGCCGTCGCGCGCGGCGTGCTCGCCGACCTCGTGCCCCGGCCCGGCCGGCCGGGGCCGGCCGGTGACCCGGTTACCGTCGAGGGGTGACCACGGCCAGCGGCAGTCGGGAGGTGGCCGCCCCGCGCAGCCGGGTGTGGCGTGCGCTGGCCGTGCTCGAGCCCTACTGCGCCGTGTGCGACGTCTCCTACGTCGTCGACGGGCAGGGCCCCGGCCCCGGGACCCGGTTCGTCTGCGTCCCGGGCCGGCTGGCCGAGGGCGAGACCCCCGGCTCGGGCGCACCCCGCGGGGAGATCGTCGAGTGGGAGCCCGAGCGGGCGGTCACCACCCGGCTGGAGCTCACGCCCGAGACCTGGACGACGCGCATCGAGCTCGCCGACGCCGGCGACGGCGCCACCGCGGTCACCATCACGCTCAGCCACGAGCCGCGGCGCCCACGGCTGGCCGACCGGTTCACCCGCTCGGCGCTGCAGCGCATGGTGCAGCAGACCGTGGACGGCGAGCTGGACAAGCTGCCGGCCCACGTCGAGCAGGTCGCCGCCGGGTGAGCGTCCCCCGTGAGGGTGCGCACACGGGTCGGCGGTGCGGATGCGGGTAGGGCAGCGGCAGACGCGCCCGGCGACCGGCCGGGCGCCGCACCCCACCGGAGGAGACACCATGATCGGCTTCCTCGTCGCCGGGCTCGTCATCGGCGCCCTGGCCCGCCTCATCGTCCCGGGCCGCCAGCGCCTCGGGATCCTCGCCACCCTCGCACTGGGTGTGGTCGGCTCGCTGATCGGCGGACTCATCGCCCAGTTCTTCCACACCGGCACGATCTGGGAGCTCAACGTCCTGGGCTTCGTGTGCGCCGTGATCGCCGCCGTGCTGCTCATCGGGGTCGCCGAGAGCCTCACGGGGCGCAACCGCCGCGCCGTCCGCTGACCCCGCGCCGGGGGAGCGGGCGGGCTCAGAGCTCGACCGACTCCCCCGGCGCCAGCCGGGCGTAGGGCGTGGGGGTGCCGGGACCGCGCTCGCCGAGCAGGCTGCCCACCAGGCCGAGCCCGGCGTCGTTGAGCAGGCCGTCGTGCACGGCGTAGGCCTGGTCGGCGCCCACCGCGCGCACGTAGTCGATGACCTCGGCGGCCTTCGACCAGGGCGCGTGCAGCGGCAGCAGCAGGATCGGCACCGGCGTCCCCGGCACGGTCAGCGCGTCGCCGGGGTGGAAGACCTGCCCACCCACGAGGAAGCCGACGTTGCGCACCCGCGGCAGCTCCGGGTGGATGACCGCGTGCCACTCGCCGTGCACCGAGACGTCGAAGCCCGCCACCGTCAGCGCGTCGCCGTCGCCGACCGCGTGCACCCGGCCGCCGGGCCCGTCGAGCTGCCCGGCGACGGACGGGTTCGTCCACACCTCCAGCGCCGGGTCGGCGTCCAGCGCCGCGCGCAGCCGGTCGGCGGCGAGGTGGTCGGGGTGCTCGTGGGTCACCAGCACCGCCGTCGCCCCCTCCAGCACCGCGGGGTCGGTGAACACGCCGGGGTCGATCACCAGCCGCCGGTCGCCGTCACTGACGACCACGCAGGCGTGCCCGTGCTTCGTGAGCTCCATGGGGGCATCCTGCCGCCGGCCCGGCGGGCGTGCCGCCTCACCCCGGAGGGGGAGACCGGGCCACCCCGGCTGGCGCGCCGGCGCGGGCCTGCCGACCTCACCGGCATGGCCCCCACCGCCTTCGCCGCCACCGCCTACGCCGCCGCCCGCAGCCGGGCGCACGGCCCCACGTCCGCCCTGTGGCACGCCGTCGAGCTGCACCGGCCGGCGTCCGAGGTCGACGGCGCCTGCGAGCTCACGCTGTGCGGCACGCTCGCGCGGGTCGCCGTCGACGAGCCGTGGCCGTCGTCGTCGCGTGACGTCTGCGGCTCCTGCGCCACCCTCGCCGGCGCCAGTTGAGCCGCTAAGCTCCCTGGGCCAGCTCGGCGCGCAGCCGGGCCAGCAGGTCCGAGCGGGTGCCGGCGCCCAGCCGCTGGCGCATCCGCGAGACGTGGTGCTCCACCGTCTTGGCCGAGATGTAGAGCTGCCCGCCGATCTCCCGGTAGGTCTGCCCGGCCACGACCAGCCGCGCCACCTCCCGCTCCCGGTCGCTGAGCTGCCCTCGCGGCGCGGGGACACCGGGGGCGGGCGTCCCCTCGGGGTCCGTCGCCGGCGCGGCCGGCTCGCAGCCGGCGCCCTCGGCGACCGAGCGGGCGCACGCCAGCAGCACCGCGCGGGCCCGGAGGTCGGTCACCCGGGCCGCGGCCTGGCCGGCCAGCCGTGAGCCGTCCCACCCCAGCCCGACGGCGGTGAGCTCCTCGGCGGTGGCCACGACGGCGGCGGGGTCGATCTCGTCGCTGAGCACCTGCAGCCAGGTGCGCCCGGCCCGGGCCAGCGTGGCCGCGTAGGGGCTGGTGCGGGCCGCGGCGACCAGGGCCGCCGCGTGCGGCCGCAGCCCGTCGCGGTCCTCGGCGATGATCGCGGCCTGCGCGCCGCTCCAGTGCAACGGCACCGCCCACAGCTGCGGGTCACCGAGGCGGCGCAGCAGCGTCTGGGCCGCCGTCAGCTGCGAGCGCAGCCGCTCGCCGTCGCGCAGCCGGGCCGCGGCCACCACCAGCTCGCCCAGCGGCAGCAGGGTGAACAGGTCGACCGGGTGCCGGACGACGGCCTCGCGGGCCCGCACCCAGGCACCCACCAGGGCCGCGGCGTCCCCGTCGCGCCGGGCCAGCCCCACCTCCAGCCCCTGCAGGAAGACGTCGTCGCGGGGCTCGAGCGGACCGGCGGCGGCCTCGCGTCCCTGCGCCAGCAGGTCGCGGGCCCGTGTCATCCGGCCGGCCAGCATCGCGATCCAGGCCAGCAGCAGCAGGTGCCGCGGCCGGCTCGAGGGGCCACCGAGGTCGGCGGCGACCGCGCGCTGCAGCACCGACTCGGCCACCGGCAGCTCCCCGCTGTGCAGTCCCACCAGCGCGGCCAGGGCCGCCGGGGTGTCGGGGAGCAGCGCGGCGCGGCCCAGCGGCTCGAGCAGCGCCGCCGAGCGGGTCAGCGTCGACAGGGCCGCGGCGATGCCGTCGGCGGCCTCCGCGCCCGTGCGCAGCGACTGCACGACGCCCTGGGCCATGAGCTCCTCGCCCACCGACAGCACGCTGGCCAGCCCGAGACCGGAGCCGGGACCCTCGAGCACCGCGGCGGCCTCGTCGGCCGCACCGGTCGCCAGCAGGGCCAGGGCCGCCGAGCCGGCCCGCTCCCGGCCGGCCAGGCGGTACAGCTCGGCGGCGCGGGTCAGCAGTCCCCGCTGGGCCAGCACCGTCGCCGTCACCCCGGCGGCGCGGGGACGGTCGGCCGCGGCCGGGTCGGCGAGGGCGACGTCGGCCCACTGCAGCGCGCCGTCGAGGTCGCCGGTGAGCGCTGCGGCCTGGGCCCGCCGGGTGGCCAGGGCCGCCGCGGGCGCGCCGGCGTCGACCGCCTCGGACCACAGCTCGCCGGCCAGGACCGGATCGGCCGCCAGCGCGGCGTCGCCGTACCGCTCGAGCAGGTCCGCCGCCCGCGGGTCGCGGACCCGGTCGGCGGCCAGGCGGCGGGCGAGCTCCAGCGGCTCCTCGCCGCGGTCGAGCAGCAGGCCCAGCAGCCGGCGGCGGGTGCGGCGGGTGACGTCCGGCGGCACCGACCCGAGCAGCACCGACGCCACCAGCGGGACGACGGCGCCGCCGCCCTGCAGCAGGCCGGTGGCCCGGGCGGCGGTGAGCAGCTCGGCGGCGCGCTCCGCCGGGATCCCGAGGACCCCGCCCAGCACCTCGTCGTCGACGGGGGCGCCGGCCGCGACGGCGTGCAGCAGCCCCCGGGTGTCGTCGTCCACGGCGTCGAGATCGGCCCGGACCCGCGCCGCCACCTCCTCGGGCACGGCCCCCCGGAGCGGCTCCGCCGCGCCGTGCACCGCCCGGCGCGAGGCCAGGGCGGCCAGCAGGGCGAGCGTGAGGCCCGGGAGGCCGCCGGCCTGCACGGCGACGGCGTCGACCAGCGTGCGGGTCGCGGCGGTGCCGAGCCGCTCGCGGGCCCAGTCGGCCACCTGCGCGCGGTCGGCGGGCCCCAGCAGCACCGACCGCCGGTCGGCGCCCATCTCGGCCAGCAGCGCGGCGAGGGGCGCCGGCCGCGGCCACGGGCGGAAGGCGAGGACGACGCGGCCGTGCGGGTGCCGCAGCAGCGGACGCAGCCGGTCGGCGACCTCCTGCGTCAGCCGGTGGGCGTCGTCGACGACGACCGCGAACTCCCCGGCGGGCAGGTCGACGTCGCCGGCGCGGCCGTCGAGGACGGTCACGCCGGTCCGGGCCCAGGCACCGGCCAGCTCGACGAGCAGCCGGGTCTTCCCGGTGCCGCCGGCGCCGCGGACGAGCAGGGGACCGGAGCCGGCCGCGAGGTCGCGGACGCGGGGGTGGACCGGCCCGGTGGGCGCGCACGGGGCGGCGGTCACGGGGTCTCCGTGGACGTGGCGGGGGCCTCGGCCGTGACCACCGGGTCGTCGACGGGCTCGGGCTGCGGCTCTGGCTCCGGCTCCGGTTCGGGCTCGGTGGTCGGCTCCGGCTCGGTCGTGGGTCCCGGCTCGGTGGTGGGGTCGGTCGGGGTCGCCGGGGAACCGGTGCTGCCGGGCCCCGGGGGCGTCTCGGCGGAGGCGGTGGGCGGCGTCGTCCCGGGGTCCGGTGCGCCGGTCGTCGTGCCGCCGGTGGGGCTGCCCGCCGCCGTGCCGCCGCCGGTCGACGGGCCGGTGCCCGACGGGGTCGCGGTGGACGGGGCGGTGGTGGACCCCGGGGTCGCCGACGCCGTGCCCGGGGCCGAGGTGCCGGGCGCGGTGGTGCCCGGCGCGGTGGTGCCCGGCGCGGTGGTACCCGGCGCGGTGGTGCCCGCTGCGGTGGTGCCCGCTGCGGTGGTGCCCGCTGCGGTGGTGCCCGGTGCCGTGGTGGCTGCCCCGGGGGCACCGGCTCCCCGGGCGCCGGACCCGGAGCCGGCCGGCCCGGCCGCCGGACCGTCCGCGTCGGACCCGCCGGCGTCCGCCGGTCCCCCGCCGCCCGCGGGGGCGCCGGCTCCCTGCGCGCCCTCCGCGACCCCCGGCGCGGGCGCGCCGGTCCCGGCCTCCTGCGCGGCGGCGACCCCGGCGCCGGGGGCGGCCGCGGTGTCGGTGCCCCCGAGCACCGCGGCCAGCGCCGCCGGCGCGACCGCCAGGAGCACCACGAGGGCCGCGACGACGGCGTACCGCTGCAGCCGGTGCGCGGCGGCGGTGCGGCCGGGCCCGCCGGACGGGCGCGACGGCGGACCGGAGCGAGCCGGAGGGCGCCGCCGTGCCGGCGGGGCGGCGGGCGCGACCGTGACCAGCGGCGCGGGCGGGACCTGGGCGTCGGCCACCTCCTGCGCGGCGGCCGTCGCGCGGAGGGCCTCCGCGGCCAGGATCGCGGCGCCCAGCGCGGCCGTGGCCGCGGGGTCGGGGTCGACGACCAGCGGCCGGTCCAGCTCGCCGGAGAGCACCTCGGCGACCAGCGGCACGCGGACCCCGCCGCCGGTCAGGACGACCGCGTCGAGGTCGGCGACGGCCAGGCCGGCGGACCCGGCCGCCGCCGCCACCGCGGCCGCCGACGCCTGCGTCCGGTCCAGCAGCAGCTCGTCGAGCTCCTCCCGGGTGATCCGGACCGGTCCGTCCCCACCGGACCCCGCCACGTCGAGCCGCACGGCGGTGGCCGACGAGAGCTCCTCCTTGGCCGCGACGCAGGACGCGCGCAGCGCCGCCGGCGCGCCGACCGCCCCCGCCAGGGCGGGGCGGACCAGCGCGAGGACCGCGTCGTCGACGTCGCGGCCGCCCCACGGCTCGGGCGGGGGAGGGGCGGCCAGGTGGCCGAGGCCGCAGGGGTCGTCCGGCGCGGGACCGACCACCGCCAGGTCCAGGGTGCTCGCGCCCAGGTCGTAGACGGCCACGGTGGGCCGGTCCGGCAGCCGGCCGGCGGCCACGTGCTGCGCGGTGGCGGCCACGGCGCCCGACAGCAGCGTGAACCGCGGGACGCCCGCCTCCTCCAGCGCGCCGGCCAGCGCCGCGCGGCGGTGCCCGCCCCAGGACGGCGGCACGGTGACGACGGTCCACGCGTCGGGGTGGCCCTCGCGGGCGGCCGCGGCGTCCCGGACCCGCTGCACCACCGCGGCCAGGAGGTCGGCCGCCGGGACCGGGCGGTCGCCCGCGTACACCGGCGTCGTCGTGCCGGTGCGGGCGACCAGGCCGTGGAGCGTGCCCGCCTCGACGGGCGGCAGGGGCAGCGGCTCGGCCGACGTCGCGTCGTCCCCGCAGACCGCGGCGGCGACCGTGTGGTCGCCGACGTCGATCCCCAGCCCGTACTCGCGGTTGCGCACAGGTCCCCCAGGCATGTCCCCCGGCCGGCCCGCCACTGGGCCGGAGAGTCGCCCGGACCGTATGTCCCACGGGTCACACCTGTCTCGGTTCTCCCGGGCACGGGTGCGGCATCCGAGCGGAGAAGGGGCGCGACACCCCGCATCCCCTAACGGGGAGTCAGCGAGCACCCCCAAGGGCGCGAGGGAGGGAGGGGGCGGTCCCCCGATGCCCGGGCCGCCCCGCCGCGGATGGACTGCGCCTCGCCAGCCGGCCGACGACGGGCGGCCCACACTGCGGAGGACTCCCCATGACAGACCTCGCCAGCTCGCTGATCGACTTCATCCTCAAGCTGCTGGGCGACCCCGAGGCCGCCGAGGCCTACGCCGCCGACCCCGAGGGCACTCTGGCCGAGGCCGGGCTCGACGCCACGCCGGCCGAGGTCGACGACCTCGTGCCGATGGTGGCCAGCTACGCGCCGGTCAGCTGGGCCGGAGGTGGGCACGGCGGCGGGCACTCCGGCGGCCACGGCGGCGGGTACGACCGTGACCACGACGGCGACCACGGCGGCGACCACGGCGGCGGGCACGGCTGGCACGGCGGGCGCGACGACGACGACCACGGCGGCTGGTCCGGCGGCAGGGACCGGTGCGACGACGACGACGAGGGCGTGAGCCCGGCCCCCGCCCCGCCGGCCGGCGACGACGACTGCGACGACGACCACTCCGGTGGCGGGCACGGCGGCGGCCACGGCGGCGGTCACGGTGGCGGTCCCGGTGGCGGTGGGCACGCCCCGGCGCCCGCCGAGCCGGTGGTGATCACCCACCTGCAGACGATCAACTACAGCTACACCGACGTGGACGTCGAGATCGACGCCTCGCACAGCATCTGGGTCAGCGGCGACGCGCAGGCCATCTTCGGCGACGACAACGTCGTCGTGGGTGGCGACGGCGTGGCCGCCGGCGACGACGTCAAGGGCGTCGTGGTCGACAACAGCGAGGACAACTCGGTCGACGTGGACGTCGACGTCGTCAACTCCGGCAACGTGCAGGAGGGCGACGGCAACGTCGTCGGCAACGGCAACACCACCGACAACTCGTCGACGGTCACCGACTCCTACAACCAGGACAACGACGGCGTCGACGACTCGTTCAACGGCTCGTTCAACGGCAACCAGGACAACTCCGGCCAGGACAACTCGACCACCGACAACTCCGTGAACGACTCGTTCAACGGCAACGACCTGTCCGACGACGACGGGGTCGACGTCGACGTGCAGGACTCGTTCAACGGCAACGACCTGTCGGACAACTCGGTCGACAACTCCGGCCAGGACAACTCGGTCGACAACTCCGTCAACGACTCCCTCAACGGCAACGACCTGTCCCAGGACAACGACGGGATCGACGACTCGCTGAACGACAACGACCTGTCCGACGACGACGGCGTCGACGTGGACGACTCCCTCAACGACAACGACCTGTCCGACGACGACGGCGTCGACGTGGACGACTCCCTGAACAACAACGACCTCTCCGACGACGACGGGATCGACGACTCCCTCAACGGCAACGACCTGTCCGACGACGACCTGCTCGACGTGGACGACTCGCTGAACGGCAACGACGTGCTCAACACCGTGGAGAACGCGCACTGACCCATCCGGCCGGCCCCGGCCCCGGTGTCCCTCGCGGACGCCGGGGCCGGGCGCTGTCCGGCCGGGGGAGCCCGGGGTGGTAGGACGGGGGAGGACCAGGAGGTGGGCGTGGTCACACCCGAACAGCTCGTCGAGCGGGCGCTGGTGCTCGCCCAGGCGTGCGAGCGCCCGGAGCTGCACCGCCGGCTGACGCTGGCCGCCGAGCGCTCACGCACTCCGGGCGTGCGCGTGCTCGTGGTCGGCGAGCCCAAGCAGGGCAAGAGCTCGCTGGTCAACGCACTGGTCGGCGTGCCGGTGTGCCCGGTGGCCGACGACGTCGTCACCGCCGTCCCCACGGTGGTCCGGGCCGGCGCCGAGCCGCGGGCGACCCTCGTGCGCGGGGACGGCACCGAGCGGGAGACGGTGCCCGTCGAGACGGTCGCCGCGGCGGTCACCGGCGCGGGCGCCCGCGGCCTGGTGCGGGCCGAGGTGGAGCTCCCGCGCCGGCTGCTCGAGGGCGGGCTCGAGCTGGTCGACACCGCCGGCGTGGGGGGCGTCGGGATCGCACACTCGCTGGCCACCCTGGACCTGCTGCCCACCGCCGACGCCGTCGTCTTCGTCTCCGACGCCAGCCAGGAGTTCACCGCGCCGGAGATGGCCCTGCTCGACCAGGCCGCCGCGCTGTGCCCGGTCGTCGTCTGCGTGCTCACCAAGACCGACGTCTGCCCCGACTGGCGCGTCGTCGAGGAGATCGACCGGCGCCACCTGGCCGACCGCGGGCTCGACGCGCCGCTGTTCGCCATGTCCTCGGCGCTGGCGCTGCTGGCGGTGCAGCACCGCGACCGGGAGCTGCACGCGGAGTCGGGGATCGCCGCGCTGGTCGACCACCTGCGCCGGGAGGTCGTCGACCGGGCCGGGACACTGGCCCGCCGGTCGCTGCTGCACGACCTCTCCGCCGTCACCGAGCAGCTGTCCCTGGCGGTGCGCAGCGAGCTGGCCGTCCTCGAGGACCCCGCCGGCCGTGAGGAGCTGCTGCGGGAGCTGGAGGAGGCGCGGGCGGCGGCCGACGAGCAGCGGCGCCGCTCGTCGCGCTGGCAGCAGGTGCTCGCCGACGGTGTCACCGACCTCATGGCCGACATCGACCACGACCTGCGTGACCGCTCGCGGGTGGTGGTCCGGGAGGCCGAGGAGGTCATCGCCGCCCGCGACCCCGGCCCGGCCTGGCCGGAGATCGCCGCGTGGCTCGACGAGCGGGTCGCGGCCGCGGTGGCCGACAGCTACGTCTGGGCCGAGCAGCGGTCGCAGTGGCTGGCCGAGCGGGTGGTCGAGCAGTTCGAGCGCGACGGCGGCGGCGTGGTCCCCGCGCTGTCGGTGGGGGCCGCCGGCGAGGCGCTCGACCACCTCGTCGACGTGCCCGTCATCGACGACGGCGCCATGACGCTGCGCGAGCGCACCCTGGTCGGGCTGCGCGGGTCCTACACCGGCGTGCTGATGACCGGCCTGGTCACCAGCCTCGCGGGCATGGCCATCATCAACCCGCTGTCGCTGGCCGCCGGCGTGCTCATGGGCCGCAAGGCCTACACCGACGACCAGAAGCAGCGCCGCCAGCGCCGCGAGAGCGAGGCCCGGACGGTGGTGCGACGGCACCTCGACGAGGTGGTCTTCCAGGTCGGCAAGCACCTCAAGGACCGGCTGCGCGCGGTGCAGCGCAAGCTGCGCGACCTCATCACCGACACCGCCGACGAGGTGTCCCGGTCGCTGTCCGACGCGGTCGCGGCCGCGCAGCGCTCGGTGCAGGCCGCCACTGCCGACCGCGACGCCCGCACCCGGGTCCTGCGCCAGCGGCGCGACCAGCTCGACCGGCTCGCCGCCGACGTCGCCCGGCTCGGCCGTGCGCCGGTGGCCGTGCCGTGACGGACGCGCCGGCCGCCACCGACGCCGTCCGGGCCCTGCTCGACGACGCCGTCGCGGCCTTCGGCGGGCAGCCGGAGGTCGCCGCGCGGCTGGCCGAGGCGCGGCGGCGGCTCGACGAGCCGCTGCGCCTGGCGCTGGTCGGCCGGGTCAAGTCGGGCAAGTCCACCCTGCTCAACGCCCTGGTCGGCGCCCGCGTCGCGCCCACCGACGCCGGCGAGTGCACCCGGGTGGTGACCCTCTACCGGTACGGCGCCACCCCGCGCGTCGTGCTGCACGGCACCGACGGCGGCTCCCGGCACCTGCCGGTGCGCCGGGCCGGTGGCGGGCTGCGGCTGGAGCTCGGCGGCACCCCGCCGGAGGAGGTCGCGTCGCTGGAGGTCGACTGGCCCTCGGCCGACCTGCTCCCCGCCACCGTCGTCGACACCCCCGGCACCGCCTCGCTGTCGACGGGCACCAGCGCGCGCACCCACGCCTTCCTGGCGGCCGACGACGGCCTCTCGGGCGCCGACGCGATCGTCTTCCTGACCCGGCAGCCGCAGCCGGAGGACCTCGCCGTCCTCGCGGCCTTCCAGGAGGCCACCGGCGGGCGCACCGCCACGATCACCGTGCTGTCCCGGGCCGACGAGGTGGGGGCGGGGCGGCTGGACGCGCTGGAGGCGGCCGCCTCGGTGGCCCGGCGGATGTCCACCGACCCGGCCGTGCAGGCGGTCAGCTCCGCGGTGGTGCCGGTGACCGGGCTGCTGGCGCTGGCCGGCCGCACCCTCCGGCAGGGCGACTTCACCGTGCTGCGCTCGCTGGCCGGCGTCGAGCCCGGCCGGGTCGTCAGCATGCTGCTCACGGCCGACCGGTTCGTCCGCGCGGAGGTGCCCGGTGCGCCGTCGCGGGAGGTGCGGGAGGGGCTGCTCGACCGGCTGGGGCTCTACGGGACCCGGCTGGCGGTGACGCTGGTGCGCGCCGGCGTTCCCGACGCGCCGGCGCTCGCCGAGGAGCTGCTGCGCCGCAGCGGCCTGGTGGAGCTGCAGCGGCTCATCCGGGTGCAGGTCACCGAGCGGGGCGCGCTGGTGCGCGCCGGGACCGCGCTGCGGCTGCTCGGCGCCGTGCTCGCCGAGCACCCGGGAGTCGGCTCGACCCGGCTCGGCGCGGAGCTCGAGCGGATCCGGCTGTCCCTGCCCGACCTCGACGAGCTCGAGCTGCTGGCCCGCTCCCGGGGGCCCGCCGCGGTGCTCCCCGCCGGTGCGGAGGCCGAGGGGCGCCGGCTGCTCGGCGGGGAGGGCACCGGCCCCGCCGCCCGGCTCGGCCTGCCCGCGGACACCCCTCCCGCGGCCCTGCGCGCGGCGGCCCACGGCGCGCTCGGGCGCTGGCGCGCGGCCGCGGCCGACCCGCTGGCCGACCGGGCGACGGCCGACGCCGCCGACGTCGTCGTCCGCTCGTGCGAGGCGCTGCTCGCCGCGCTGGACGGGTGGTCAGCGGGCGCGTCGGTACCAGGCGCGGGCGGAGCGGAGGAACAGCGGGACGACCGCGACGAGGAACAGGCCGGCCGCGGCGACCAGGGCGACCCGGTCGAGGTCGGCGTCGCCGGCCGCCACGCTCTGCGTGACGTCGAGGACGAGCAGGGTCGGTAGCAGGGTCGCCAGCAGCGCCCACCGCGCCCACGACCGGCGCCGCAGCACCAGCGCCAGCCAGAGCAGCGAGAGCAGCACCAGCAGCCCGACCGCGCCGACCAGGGTGAGGACCAGGGCCTGCACGCCGTCGGCGACGAGCTCGGGGGAGGCCGTGGGGTCCTCGGCGGTCGCGGTGGCCGTCAGCCGCGCGTCGAGCGCCGCGCGGTCGAGCAGCATCGCCACGACCCCGACGGCGGCCGCGAGGCAGCCGGCCCACCACAGCGCCGCCGCCACGGAGACGGCCCGGGGCCGCTGGGGCTCCCGCGGGGCGAGGGGGAGGGCCACGGAGCTCGCGGTCGCGGGCCGCGGCGGCGGCTCCCGGCCGGCCGCCCGGCCCGGCGCCGGCCGGGCGGGCAGCGGCCGCTCCCCCGGGTCCGCGGGCGTCCCGCCGTCCCCCGGTGTGCCGGCCCGCGCCATCGGCCCGCGCTCCGTCACCGGCCGGTGAAGCGCGGCGGCCGCTTGGCCAGGAACGCCTCGACCGCCTCGGCGTGGTCGGCGGTCTGCCCCAGCCGGGTCTGCAGCCGCGCCTCGAGCGCCAGCGAGTCCTCCAGCCGGTCGGTGGCCGCGCTGGCCAGCACCGTCTTCACCGCCCGGTAGGCCGCCGTCGGGCCGGCCGCGAGCCGCTCGGCGAGGGCCCGCGCCTCGCCGGCCACCTGCTCGGCCGGGACCACGCGGTGCACCAGGCCCCACTGCAGCGCGGACTCCGCGGGGAACGGGTCGGGCAGCAGCAGCAGCTCGGTGGCCCGGCCCAGGCCCACGCTGTGCACCAGCCGGGCGGCCAGCCCGGAGTCGCTGGACAGCCCGATGCCGGTGAACGCGGTGGTGAACTTCGCACCGGCCGCGGCCACCCGCAGGTCGCCGGCCATCGCGATCCCCAGTCCCGCCCCGGCACAGGCCCCGTTGACGCCGACGACGACGGGCACCCGCAGCGCCGCCAGCGCCAGCAGCAGCGGGTTGTACTCCTCCTCGACCACCGACAGCGAGGTCGACGCGTCCCCCCGCAGCGCCTCGACGTGCTCACCGAGGTCCTGGCCGACGCAGAACGCCCGGCCCGTGCCGGTCAGCAGCACCGCGCGCACCGACTCGTCGGCGGCGATCGCCTGCACCACCTCGAGCAGCTCCCGGCGCATCGCGCGGCCGAGTCCCGGTCGCTGGAGGGTGACCGTCGCGACGCCGCCGGCGTCCTCGCGGGTCACCGTGGTCGGGGTCACCGTCGTCTCGGACATGCGGCCACCCTGCCACGCGCCCGCGGCACCGCGGCCCCGGGTGACCGGCGCGACACCCGGTCCGGGAGGCCGGCGGGCGGCGGCGGCGTTGACCCGGAGGACCGGCGATCCCCGCCGCACCGGAGGTCGTTCACCCGCTGGTCGGCGGGTCGATACGGAGCCGTGACGCACGGGACTCCCCGGACGGGTGAGGCGGCTGTAAACATGTGTGGTCGCGGACGGCCCGGGCACTCCGGCGGGGGGTGCGGCGTCCCGGGTGGACGGCGTCGGCAGCAGGGCCGACAGGGATGGGAGAGCTCCCGTGGTGGAACCGGGTCGCCGGATGGTCGGTGACCGCTACGAGCTCGTCCAGCTCATCGCGTCCGGCGGGATGGGCCAGGTGTGGCGCGCCACCGACCTGCTGCTGCACCGGCCGGTCGCGGTCAAGGTGCTGCGCAGCGAGTACACCGGCGACCCGACCTTCCTCGCCCGCTTCCGCGCCGAGGCCCAGCACGCCGCGGCGCTGAGCCACCCGAACATCGCCGCCGTGTACGACTACGGCGAGGCCGAGGCGGGCGACACCGGCGAGCAGCTGGCCTACCTCGTCATGGAGCTGGTCGAGGGCCAGCCGCTGTCGGCGCTGCTGCGGCAGGAGGGCCGGCTCGACACCGCCACCACGCTGTCGGTGCTCAGCCAGACCGCCGCCGCCCTCGCCGAGGCGCACCGGGCGGGCCTGGTCCACCGCGACGTCAAGCCGGGCAACATCCTGGTCCGGCCCGACGGCAGCGTGAAGATCACCGACTTCGGCATCGCCTGGTCGGCCGGCAGCGTGCCGCTGACCCGCACCGGCCAGGTCATCGGCACGCCGCAGTACCTCTCGCCCGAGCAGGCCGAGGGGCACCTGGCCACCCCCGCCAGCGACGTCTACGCCCTCGGCCTCGTCGGCTACGAGTGCCTCACCGGGCACCCCGCCTTCGACGGGGACAACGCGGTCACCATCGCGCTCAAGCAGCTGCGGTCCGACCCCGAGCCGTTGCCCGACGACCTGCCCGGCGGCGTCCGCACGCTCATCCGCCGCGCCCTGTCCAAGGACCCGGCGGCGCGGATGCCTGACGGCGCGGCGTTCGTCGCCGCCGTCGAGGACGCCCGCGCCGGCCGGCTGCCCGAGTTCGAGCCCCCGGCCCCCGCCGCGGCCCCCGCGGACGGCGGCCCCGCGGTCCCCGGGCCGCCCGCACCCGACGCGGGCCCGGCCACCCAGGCGCTGCCCGGCCCGTCGGCCGGCCGGCCGCACCGCAGCCCCCCGCCCCGGCCGCGGCGGCGGACCGCCGCCGTCCTGGTGCCGCTGCTGGCCCTCCTCGTCGGCGCCGGCGTGGCCGCGGCCGTCCTGTCCGCGGTGACCGACCCCCGTCCGCAGGCCGTCGCCGCCGCGCAGACCCAGGAGGACGAGGAGGGCGTGCTCGTCCTCGAGAGCGACCACCTCGGCCGGCCGGTCGACGACGTCGCCACGCAGCTGTCCGCGCTGGGCCTCGCCGTCGAGCGCCGCGAGCAGGTCACGGACCGCGCGGTCCCGGGCCGCGTCCTCGCGGTCTCGCCCAGCGGCGTCGTGCTCCGCCCCGGCGACGACGTCGTCGTCACCTTCGCCGTGGCGCCGCCGGCCGACGACGGCGGGTGGTGGAACGGGGACGGCGACCGGGGACAGTGGTCGCCGGTGAGCGGCGCCGCCGCGCCCGGTCAGGTCACCCAGCCCACCGCGGAGCCGACCGGCTCCACCGGGACGACGCCGGCCCCGGCGCCGGACCCGGCCCCGGCGCCGGACCCGGCGGCCGCGCCCACCACCGCGGGCGGGACGACGGCGCCCGACGCCACCGACACGGCGACGCCCACGACGTCGGCATCCACCCGGCCGACCCGGCCGACGGCCCCGACGACCCCGGCGACGACCCGGTCGGCGACGCCGACCGGGACACCCACGCCGACCTCGCCGTCGGCCCCCGTGACTTCCGAGTCGCCGCAGTCCTCCACGGCGAGCGGCACCGCCTCGCCTGGGGCAGGATCGCCGCAGGCCTGATCGAGGGAGTGGCGGTGACCGGGAGCTCGACGCGGCGGGTGCTCGGAGGCCGCTACGCGCTCGACGCCCTCATCGCCACCGGCGGCATGGGGCAGGTCTGGCGGGGACGCGACACGCTGCTCGACCGCCCGGTCGCGGTGAAGCTGCTGCGCGCGGAGTACAGCGGCGACGACACCGTGCGCAGCCGCTTCCGCACCGAGGCGCAGCTGGCCGGGCGGCTCACGCACCGCAACATCGCCGCGCTGTTCGACTACGGCGAGCAGGTCGACGAGGACGGCCTGGTCTGCGCCCACCTGGTGATGGAGCTCGTCGACGGGGAGCCGCTGTCGGCCCTGCTCGCCCGGGAGGCGCCGCTGCCGCCCGACCGGGTGCTGGACCTGGTGGGGCAGACCGCGGCCGGCCTCGCCGCGGCCCACGCCGCCGGGGTCGTGCACCGCGACGTCAAGCCGGGGAACCTGCTCGTCGGCCGCGACGGCGTCGTCCGGATCACCGACTTCGGCATCGCCTGGTCGGCCGGGAGCATGCCGCTCACGCGCACCGGCCAGGTGGTCGGCACCGCGCACTACCTGTCGCCCGAGCAGGCCGCCGGCGGCAAGGCCGGCCCGGCCAGCGACGTCTACGCGCTCGGCATGGTGGCGTGGGAGTGCCTGACCGGGCGGCGCGCCTTCGACGGCGAGAACCCGGTCCAGATCGCGCTGCGGCAGATCCGCGAGGAGCCCGAGCCGCTGCCCGCCGTCGTCCCGGCGCCGGTGCGCGAGCTGGTGGCCCGGATGCTGGTCAAGGACCCGGCCGGCCGTCCCGCCGACGGCGCGGCGCTGCTCGAGGTCGTGGACGCGGTGCGCACCGGGAGCCCGCTGCCGCCCGCGCCGGCGCCCGTGACCGCGCCGCTGCCGCTCGGCGCGCCGCGCCTCGCCGGCTCACCACCGCGCCGGCCGCGCGCCGCCCGGGCGCTCACCGCGGTCGGCACGCTCGCCGCGGGCGCCGTCCTGGGCGTCGGCGTCCTGCAGCTGGTCGGGACCGGGTCGAGCACCCCGCCGGCCGCCGTGGCCGACGCGGCCCCCACGGGCCTGGAGCTCCGCCGGGACGACGCCGTGGGGCGCCTCGCCGACGAGGTCGAGGACGAGCTGGTGGCCGCCGGCCTGCGGGTGACCCGCATGACCGAGGAGAACGGCACCGCGGTGCCGGGGACCGTGCTCGCGGTGACACCGGTGGGGTTGCTGGCACCCGGCGACCCGGTCACGCTGACCGTCGCGGTCGCGCCGCCCCCGCCGCCGTCCGCCCCGCCGGAGACCCAGGAGCCCCAGCCGGCACCGGTGGAGGAGGCGCCCTGGTCGCGGGGCTGGCAGACGGGAGGCGGGTTCTCCACCGGCGGATCCGGCCCGGGTCCGGTCACCGCCGAGCCGGCCACCCCGGCCCCGGTCGCTCCCCAGCCCGTCGCGCCGGCTCCCGTCGCGCCGGTCGCGCCCGGCGCTCCGGAGCCCGCCGTCCCCGAGCCGGAGGAACCCGAGGCCCCCGAGGACTCCGACGGCCCGGACGAGCCGGAGGAGCCCGAGGACCCCGACGACGGGGAGGGCCCCGGTCAGGGCAACGGCAACGGCAACGGCGGGGGCAACGGCAACGGGAACGGCGGGGGGGAGGGCCGGGGGCGCGACGACTGACCCGCCGCCGTCCTCAGCTGCCGCGGCGGGACGGCGCCAGCCAGACGGCCACGCCGATCGCCCCGAGCGCCGCGGTCAGCAGGAACCCGCGGTCGGAGTCGACCCGGGGCAGGGCGATGAGCACCCAGAACACCGCCAGACCGGCCAGGCCGCCGAGGGCCAGCCGGTCGCCGACGGCCGGGCGCAGCCGCCCGCCCGGGAGCAGGCTCGCGGCGAGGCCGACGACGGCGACCAGCGCGGCGAGCGTCGCGAACGCCGACCACAGCGGCAGGTCCGACCAGAGGACCTGACCGCCCAGCCGCAGCGCCAGCCCGAGCTCGAGCAGCACGAGGCCCAGCACGCCGAGGCCGGTCGTGAGGAGCACCGCCCGGTCGCGCGGCGTCCGCGGGGCGCGGGGGGCGCGCGTGGCGCGGCGGCGGGACGGCGTCCCCGCCTCGGGGGCGCCGGCCGGCGGTGCGGCCGCGCCCGGCTGGGCCGCCGGCGGGGGCGGCGGTGCGCCGAAGAAGGAGTCCAGCGGACCGGTGGGCTGCGGGCCGTCGACCGCGGTCCCCGCGGGCGGGGCGACGGCGGTCGCCGGCTCGACGACGGCGGGCTGCGGAGCGGTGGTCGGGTAGGCGGGCGGCGGCAGGGGAGCCGCGGCAGGGGTCGTGTGCTCGTGGGCCGCGCCGACGGCGGTCGCCCCGTGCACGGCCGGGTCGGCGGGGGCCGATCCGGCCGGCGGGATGGCGATCTCCTGCGTGCGCGGGCCGGCCGGCGGCGTCGAGGCGGTCACGGTCGTTCCTCCAGGCGGTCGGCGGTGGACCGGGTCGGGCCCTCCCCTGCACGCTAACCGGGGCGGTCCGCGGGGCCGCGGAGGTGGGTCGGCGGGTCCGGCCGTCGGGGCCCTCGGTCTCCGCCCTCGCCGTCCGACCGCGCCGCGCCCTGGCGACCCGAGTGAGCACTCGCGGTCGACGACACGCGCCAACACGCCTCGTCGGGCGGCGACAACCGCTCACTCGGCAGCGGATCAACGGGTCCGGCTGCCAGCTCGCGAGCGGCGGGGAGCACGGGGGTCCTTCTAGGGTCGGGCGGTGGTCACCCGCGCGGGCATCGTCGTCACCGGCACCGAGGTCCTGACCGGACGGGTCGCCGACCGCAACGGGCCCTGGCTGGCCGAGGAGCTGCGGCAGGCCGGCGTCGACGTCGGCGCCGTCCTCGTGGTCGGCGACCGGCCCGACGACATGCGCGGGGCGCTGGGGTACCTCGCCTCGGCCGGCGTCGACCTGGTCATCACGACCGGCGGGCTCGGACCCACCGCCGACGACCTGACCGCCGCCCTCGTCGGCGAGGTGCAGGGCCGCCGGCTCGCCGTCGACCCCGACCTCGAGCAGCGGGTCGCCGCGATCGTGGAGCGGCTGATGGCCCGCCGTGGCTGGCGGGCCGACCCCGAGGCGACGGCGGCCGGCGTCCGCAAGCAGGCGATGGTCCCGGCGGGCGCCACCGTGCTCGAGCCGGTGGGCACCGCCCCCGGCCTCGTCGTCCCGCCGGCGGACGGGCGCACCGGGCCGGTCGTCGTCGTGCTGCCCGGGCCCCCGTCGGAGCTGCAGGGCATGTGGCCGGCGGCGCTGGCCGCCGCACCAGTGCGGGCGGCGCTGGCCGGGGCCACCGAGGTGCGGCAGGAGACCGTGCGGCTGTGGGGCACGCTCGAGGCCCAGCTCGCCGCCACGCTGCGCGAGCACGAGGCCGAGCTCGACGGGCTGGAGATCACCACCTGCCTGCGCGAGGGCGAGCTGGAGATCGTCACCCGCTTCCCGCCCGAGGCACAGCCGGCCTACGACCGGCTGGCCGCGGTGCTGGCCGAGGACTACGCGGCCACGCTCTTCTCCACCGGCCCGACGTTGGACGACCTGGTCGCGGACGCGCTGCTCGGCCAGGGGCTCACCATCGCCACCGCCGAGTCGTGCACCGGCGGCCTGCTGGTGGCCCGGCTGATCGAGCGGGCGGGGTCGTCGGCGTGGGTGCTCGGCGGGATCACCTCCTACGCCAACTCGGCGAAGGAGCAGCTCGTCGGCGTGCCGGGGGAGATGCTCGCCGAGTTCGGCGCGGTGAGCCCGCAGGTGGCGCAGGCACTGGCGGAGGGCGCGCGGGCACGCTTCGGTGCCGACGTCGGCGTGGGCATCACCGGCATCGCCGGTCCCGGCGGCGGGACACCGGAGAAGCCCGTGGGCACCGTGCACCTGAGCGTCATCGGGCCGTCAGGGGCCCAGGCGAGGTCGGTGCGGCTGCCCGGGTCGCGGACGGCGGTGCGCGAGCGGGCGGTGGTCCTGGCGCTGCACCTGCTGCGGCAGCTGCTCATCGGCGGTCCGCCGGCGTGAGGGTGCTCAGGGCGCCCGCCCGTCCGCTGACGGAGTTGGGCAGCGCCGGCGCGTCGCTGGTGCGGGCCGCGCTCGTCGGGCGGCTGCAGGACGGGTTCGCCGTCGACGTCGTCCGCCTGGCACGCGGCGGCACGGTCGGCCGCCACCCGACCCGGCTCTGGCAGCTCTTCCTCGCCGTCGAGGGCAGCGGCTGGGTGTCGGGGGCGGACGGCGCCCGGCGCCCGCTGGCGGCCGGTGAGGCGGCGGTGTGGGAGCCGGGGGAGGAGCACGCGTCCGGGACCGCCGACGGCCTGCTCGCCGTCGTCGTGCAGTGCCGGGTCCCGCTGGTCGAGGAGGCGCCGTGACCGCCCTGACCCTGCACGCCACCGGGCCGGAGCCGCCGGCCGAGGTGTGGGAGCGCTACGCGCAGCCCGCGCGGTGGCCGGCCTGGGCGCCGCAGATCACCGGCGTGCAGGTGCCGGTCCCGCGGCTGGCCGCCGGGGTGACGGGGCGGGTGCGGGGGCCCGCCGGGGTGAGCCTGCCGTTCGCCGTCGAGTCGGTGGACGAGGCCGCGCGACGGTGGGCGTGGACGGTGAGGGCCGGCCCGGTGCGGCTGCACCTCCTGCACTGGGTGTCCGACGGTCCCGACGGCGGCAGCACCACCGGCCTGCGGATCACCGGGCCGCTGCCCGTCGTGGTCGGTTACGCGCCGCTGGCGCAGGTGGCGATCAGCCGCCTGGTCCGGCCGCTCGACTGACCGTTCCCGGTCGCGTCAAGTGCCGACGGAGATCTGTGGACAAGCCGCTGACCTGCAAATTCGGCTCGCCACGGGCTCATCCGTGCGGTAGTCTTCGAACACGCGATCGAGTCGTGGGGGGTGTCGTGGACGAGCTGCGGACAGCGCTGGACGTACTCGCCGACGACGACCTGACCGCCATGTTCGGCCCGCAACTCAACGAGCGGCTGCGGGCCCTGCTGGTCGCGCAGAACCGGCTGGCCGCCGAGCTGGCCCGCACCGTGCGCCAGGCCGAGCTGGCCGGCGCCGCGGAGTTCGACGGGCACAAGACGGTCCAGTCGTGGCTGCGCGGACACGGGCACCTGGCCTCGGCGGAGGCATCCAAGCTGGTGCACACCGGCCGCGCGCTGGAGCACCTGCCTGCCGTCGCCGCCGGGTTCGCCGCCGGCACCACCACCGCCGGGCAGGCCGCCGAGATCGCGCAGGTGGCCACGCCGGCCAACCTGGCCCGCGCCGCCGCGCAGGACGTCGACCTGGCCGAGATCGACGCCGCGCTCGCCGTCGCCGCCGGTCTGCAGACCCACAGCGAGCTGGCCGGCACGGTGGCCGGCTACCTGGCCCGCCTCGACCCGGACGGGCTCGAGCCCGATCCGACCGAGGGTCGGTCGCTGACGGTGGTCAAGCACGCCGATGGCAGCGTGAGCTTCCGCGGCCACCTGGATGCCGTGGGTGGGGAGAAGGTGCAGACCGCCCTGGAGGCGCACGTGCAGGCCGACCGGCCCGCCGGCGACCAGCGCACCCGTGCCCAGCGGCAGGGTGACGCGCTGGTGCAGCTGGCTGACAACGCCCTCGCGGCGGGCACCCTCCCGGTGCTGCGCACCGTCAAGCCGCGCGTGGCCGTCCGGGTGGACCTCGACGACCTGGCCGACCCGGCCACCGGGCCCGGCGCCGCCGCCATGGGCTTCGGGGCCACCATCTCCGCCGCCCGGGCGCGGTGGCTGGCCTGCGACGGGGCGATCTCCCGGGTGGTGTTCGGGCCCGACGGGGTGCCGCTCGACCTGGGCCGCAGCCGGCGACTGGTCAGCCGGCAGCTGCGCCGCGCGGTCGAGCTGCGCGACGGGGGCTGTGTGTTCGCCGGCTGTGACGCCCCGAGTCACGGGCCGACGTGCACCACCTGGTGCACTGGATCGACGGCGGCGAGACCTCACTCGACAATTCGGCGCTGTTGTGCGAGCGGCACCACACCAAGGTCCACCACGGGTTCCGCGTCGAACGGCAACCGGACGGGCGATGGCGCACGTACCGGCCGGACGGATCGGAGATCACCGCCTGCCTCGGCCCTCCGATGCCCACCGCCGCCTGAACCCGGCCGCCGACCACGGACACCCGCCGACCCGCCGTTCCACGTGGAACGGCGGGTCGGCCTGCGTACCCGGACGACGACGCCGGCGCGGGGTGTGGACCGGGCCGGCGCGGGGGGTCGTACGGTGCCCGCCGTGAGCGCGACGCACGAGGTCACCAACCAGGTCCCGCCGCTGGCCGGGTTCGACCCGATCGCCGGGGACGCGGTGCTCGCCGAGGCCTGCCTCCGGCACGCGGACCAGGCCACGCTCGCGTCGCTGGCCGACCTGGGCCGGCTGGCGGGCAGCGAGCAGGCGCGCGAGTGGGGCCGGCTGGCCGACGAGAACCGCCCCGTCCTGCGCACCCACGACCGCTACGGGCACCGGATCGACGAGGTCGAGTTCCACCCGGCCTGGCACGAGCTCATGCGGACCGCGTTCGCCTACGGCCTGGCCGGCACCGCCTGGGCCGCGGCCGACGCCGGCGACCGGCACGCGCACGTCCGCCGCGCCGTCGGCTACCTCGCCTGGACCCAGGTCGAGGCCGGTCACGGCTGCCCCGTGACGATGACCTACGCCGCCGTCCCCGCGCTGCGCGCCGCCCCGGACCTGGCGGCCCGCTACGGACCGGGCCTCACCGGCACCGGCTACGCCCCCGGCCTGACCGACCCCGCTGCCAAGCCCGGCCTCGTGGCCGGCATGGGCATGACGGAGAAGCAGGGCGGCTCCGACGTCCGCACCAACACCACCCGTGCCGCGCCGGCCGCCGACGGGACGTACGCGCTCACCGGCCACAAGTGGTTCACCAGCGCCCCGATGAGCGACCTCTTCCTCGTGCTCGCCCAGCTGCCGGAGGGGCTGTCCTGCTTCCTCGTCCCCCGGGTGCTCCCCGACGGCAGCCGCAACGTCTTCCGCCTCCAGCGGCTCAAGGACAAGCTCGGCGACCGCGCCAACGCCTCCAGCGAGGTCGAGTTCGACGGCACCACCGGCTGGCTGGTCGGCGACCCCGGCCGCGGGGTCCCGACGATCATCGAGATGGTCAACGCCACCCGGCTCGACTGCGTCATCGGCTCCGCGGCCACCGTCCGCGCGGCGCTGACCCAGGCGCTGCACCACGCCCGCCACCGCCGCGCGTTCGGCGCCCCGCTCGCCGACCAGCCGCTCATGCAGAACGTCCTCGCCGATCTCGCCGTCGAGAGCGAGGCCGCGACGGCGCTGGCGATCCGGCTGGCCGCCGCGGTCGACGCCGGCGAGACGGCGTTCCTCCGGCTGGCGGGCGCCGCGGCCAAGTTCCTCGTGTGCAAGCGGACCCCCGCCGTCGTCGGTGAGGCCATGGAGGTCCTCGGCGGCAACGGCTACGTCGAGGAGTCCGGCCTGCCGCGGCTCTACCGGCAGGCGCCGCTCAACAGCATCTGGGAGGGCTCGGGCAACGTCATCGCCCTCGACGTGCTGCGCGCCCTGAGCCGCTCCGCCGAGTCGCTGGCCGCGGTCACCGCCGAGCTCGAGCTCGCCCGCGGCGCCGACCCGCGCTTCGACGACGCCGTCAAGCGGCTCTCCGCCGAGCTCGGGGACCCCGACGCGCTGCCGCTGCACGCCCGCCGCGTCGCCGGGCTGCTGGCCCTGTGCCTGCAGGCCTCCCTGCTGCTCCGGTACAGCCCGCCGGAGGTCGCCGACGCCTTCTGCGCCACGCGCCTGGGCGGCGACTGGGGCACCGTGCTGGGCACTCTCCCCGCCGGCGTCCCGGTGGCCCGCCTGGTCGCGCGGTCGGCCGTCCCGGCGGCACGAGGGAACGGACCGGGCGTCTGAGCACGGGTCCTGCCCGACCCCTCCCGGCTCCACTACTCTCGGACAGGCGTCGCGCACGGACCGACTTCCCATCCCGTCCCGGTCCGTTCCCGGAGGCGGCCCGCTGGGCGGGACCCGGGGTGCGGCAGGGGGAGAGAGAGCGCGTGCAGCGATACGACCATGCAGGCACGGTCCTACCACCGGACCTGCTGGCCGGCGTCCCGGACGCCGTGTGCCGACTCGACTCCGACTGGCGCTTCACCTGGGTCAACGCCGCCCTCGCGGAGCTCCTCCAGCGCCCGCCGGCGCGGCTGCTCGGCCGCCCGGTCCGCGACTGCGTCCCCGACGTGCTCGGCTCCCGGTTGCAGTCCCACGTGCACGCCGCCGTCGCCGACGGCCGCCCGTGCGCCTTCGAGTACCTGTACGAGCCGCACGACCGGTGGTTCGAGGTCCGCGTCTCCCCCGACGCGGACGGCGGGGTCGTGGTCTTCCTCCGCGACATCGACACCCGGCACCGCCAGCAGACCGCACAGGCGCGCCGGCTGGAGGACCTGGCCGGGGTGCTCGACGCGCTGCCCTCGCCCACGGTCCTGCTCGACGGCGACGGCCGGATCCGCACGGTCAACCGGGTCTGGGCGGGCAACGCCGACCGGATCCGCCAGGGCGGCTGGGAGCCGGCCGACGTCGGGGACGACTACGTGACGCGGATCCGGCAGGGGCTGGCGCCGGAGGACGCCGACCGGATCGACGCCGGCCTGCGCCGGCTCCGCACCGGGCCCGACGGCGTCGTCCCCCGCACGTTCACCCACGACTACGCGCACGAACTCGGCGGCGCCACGACCTGGTGGCGGCTGCAGGCCGCGCGGGTGGACGACGCCGGACAGGTCGTCATCACCCACACCGACATCAGCGAGCGCGCCCGCCACGAGCAGCAGCTGGCCTGGCAGGCCTCCCACGACGACCTCACCGGCCTGCCCAACCGCGCCCGCGTCCTCGAGCTCATCGGCGAGGCGCTGGCCGACGAGTCGTCGCGGACCACCCTGCTGTTCCTCGACCTCGACGGCTTCAAGACCGTCAACGACTCGCTGGGCCACGAGGTCGGCGACGAGCTGCTGCGCCAGGTGGGCGCCCGGCTGGCCGGCCAGGTCCGCCCCGGCGACGCCGTCGGCCGGCTCGGCGGCGACCAGTTCGTCGTCCTCGCCCGCTCCTGCGACACCCCGGAGGCGGCCGCCCTCGCCTTCCGGCTGCAGCGCTCCTTCACCCGGCCGTTCACCGCCGCCGGGCTCACCGTGCCGGTGTCGGCGAGCATCGGGGTCGCCGTCGCCCAGCGCGGCACGCGGCACGCCCATCAGCTGCTCAGCGACGCCGACGCCGCCGGGTACGCGGCCAAGGCCGCCGGCCGCGACCGGGTCCGGCTGTTCTCCCCGGACCTGCGCGACGCCGCCCGCTGGCGGATGGACGTCGCCACCCGGCTCCGCGACGGCGCCATGGACCAGTTCGTCGTCCACTACCAGCCCGTCGTGCGGCTCGACACCGGCGAGGTGGAGGGGGTCGAGGCGCTGCTGCGCTGGCGGCACCCCGAGCGTGGCCTGCTCGGCCCCGACGCCTTCCTCTCCGTCGCCGAGGAGACCGGGCAGCTCATCCCGATCACCCGCTGGCTGCTGCGGGAGACCACCCGGCAGGCCGCCGAGTGGGCGCGGCAGGGCCTGGCGCTGCGCATGGCGGTCAACATCAGCGCCCGGCACTTCTCCGCCGAGACGCTCGTGCGCGACGTCCGCACCGCGCTCAAGGACTCCGGCCTGGACCCCGAGCAGCTGATGCTCGAGCTGACCGAGACCTGTGTCGCCGAGGACCCGACCCGCGCGGAGGACCAGCTCGCCGTGCTGCGGCAGTTCGGCGTCCGGGTGGCGATCGACGACTTCGGCACCGGCTGGTCCTCGCTGGCCCAGCTCATGGCCCTGCCCATCGGCACGCTGAAGATCGACCGGTCGCTCATCGCCGCGGCCGAGCGCCTGGCCGCCGGGGGCACCGGCGCGGTGCTCGGCGCGATCGTCGAGCTGGCGCACACCCTGGGCATCCGCTCGGTCGCCGAGGGCGTGGAGACCGCCGAGCACCTGCGGATGGTCCGCGAGGCGGGGTGCGACTCCGCCCAGGGCTACCTGCTCGCCCACCCGATGGCGGCCGTCGAGGTCGAGCGCTGGGCGCAGCGGGTCCGCGCCGGCGGCGGTGACTCCTGCGCGATGGCCCTCGCCGGCCAGCTCGGCTGAGCGCCGCCGCGGTGGACCGGTGACGGGACGGGCGGGGTGAGCGGACCGGTGCGCCGCCGCGCCGTCCGCCGGGCCACCTCACCGGCCGGGCCGCCGGTCCGGGAGCCGGCCGGGCAGACTGCCCCCGTGACCGACACGATCGTGGCCGACGAGCCGGCCGGGGCGGCAGCCGCGCTGCCCGACGAGGCGGAGGGCCGGGGACGGCCGGCGCTGGACCTGCTCATCTGGGACGCGCCGAACATCGACATGACCCTGTCCACGGTCATCGGTGCCCGCCCCACCGCCGCCTCCCGCCCGCGCTTCGACGCGATCGCCGCCTGGTTCGTCGACGGCGCTGGCGACCCGGCCGCCCCGGACGCGCCCGAGGTCGAGGCCTGCGTCTTCGCCAACATCCCGCCCGTCGTCGGGTCGCTGCAGCGCTGGGTGGAGGCGCTGCGCGGCTTCGGCTACGCCGTGTTCGCCCGGCCGAAGTCCCAGCCCGACGACGACATCGACCAGGCGATGCTCGACCACATCGACGTCCGCCGGCACGGCTACCGGCTGCGCCGCCTGGTCGTCTTCTCCGGCGACGGCCGCAACTTCGCCGAGCCGCTCGAAGAGCTCGCGCGCGCCGGCACGCAGGTCGTCGTCGTCGCCTTCAGCGAGGTCGCCGGCTACGCGATCGGCTCGGACCTGCTCGAGTTCATCGACATCGAGGACGTTCCCGGCGCCTTCGCCGCCCCCCTCGACCGGGTCCGCCTCGACGCCCTCCCGCCCGACGGGGCGTGGCTGCGGCCCACCCGGAGCCTGCGCGACTTCGTCTCCTCCTGGACCGCCCGCCGCAACGGCTGACCCCCGGGACGGCGGTGTCCGCGGGCTGCCGCCGGGGAAGGAAGGGCTCATGGCGGTCTGCGAGGTCTGCGGCAACGACTACGACATGAGCTTCGAGGTGGTGGCGCAGGGCGCCCGGCACACCTTCGACAGCTTCGAGTGCGCCATCCACCGCATGGCCCCGATCTGCGAGCACTGCGGGGTGAAGGTGATCGGCCACGGCGTCGTCGTCGAGGGCCAGTTCTACTGCTGCGCGCACTGCGCCCGCGCCGAGCACGAGGGCGCCGCGGTGGCCGACTCGGCCTGAGGGGTCAGTCGCGCGGGAACTGCGGGCTGCGCGGCTCGGGGACCCGGTCGCCGATGCCCTCGAGCGGGGCCAGCCCGGAGGGCAGCCGCGACCAGACGTGCTTGCGGCCCGGCCGACGCTCCCAGCCGTAGTCGACCGACAGCTGCGCCACCAGGTGCAGCCCCATCCCGCCCAGGGAGGGGTCGCGGTCGACGGCCGGCACCGGCGGGCGGTCGGGCGCCTCGTCGCTGAGGTCGAGCAGCCAGCCGGAGGGGCTGGCCACCACCAGGGCGCGGACGTCGCCGCCGCCGTGGCGCAGCGCGTTGGAGGCCAGTTCCTCGAACACCAGCAGCAGGCCGTCGCGGGCGTCCTCGGTCGACGACGAGCTGACCGACGGGTGGGCGATGCGGGCCCGCAGGTCGGCCCGCACGCGGGACACCACGTGCATGGCCTCCAGCTGCCAGTGCCAGACGTCGCCTGCGACCGAGGGCACCGGTACCAGCGGCCACGCCTCCTGGCCCATCGTCACCCCTCGAGTCCTGTTCCGTGGCGCCCTCACCGGCGTCCATCCTGGCCGAAACCGTCGTGGGCTGCACCGGCGGCCCCCGGTTCAGGAACCGATCCGGGCGTCTTCCCTGCCCCAGGTGGCGCCGTGCCCCGGCAGGATGGGCCCGTGGAGGACCTCTGGCGTGCGCTGAGCCGGCTGCAGCTGGTCGACCGGGAGCTGTCGCACGTCCTCGGGGAGGTGACCCGGCTGGCGGCCGAGCACGTGCCCGGTGCCGAGGCGACGTCGATCACGCTGGTCCGGGGGGACACCCCGACGACCGCGGCACACCACGGCGACGTGGCGCTGGCCGCCGACGAGATGCAGTACGAGCGCGGCTACGGGCCCTGCCTGGACGCCGGCCGGGGCGGGGTCCAGCTGCGGATCGACGACATGCGCACCGAGACCCGCTGGCCCGACTACACGCCGCGGGTGGTGGAGGTCGGCGTCCTCAGCTCGCTGTCGACGCCGCTGCCCTACCAGGGGACCGCGATCGGCGCGCTGAACATCTACTCCACGCGGCCCGGCGCCTTCTCCACCGAGGCCTCGGCCGAGGCGGCTCGCGAGGTGGCCGAGGCCGTGGCGGTCGCCGTCGCGAACGCCGACGCGCACGCCGAGCTCGGTGACCGGGCCCGCAACATGGAGCTGGCGATGCAGTCGCGCGCGGTGATCGAGCAGGCGAAGGGCGTGCTCATGGCGCAGCGGGGGGTGGACGCCGACGGCGCCTTCGACATCCTGCGGGCCGCCTCGCAGCGCTACAACCGCAAGCTCCGCGACATCGCCGCGGGCATCGTCGCCTCGACCCGGCCCCCCGACTGACCCCTGCGCTCAGCCGGCCCGGGCGGCCAGGTCGGCCAGCCGGCCGACGAGGAACTCCACGGCGGCGGGGCTGTCGACGGTCTCGGCGACGTCGACCGCGGTGGGGCAGTCCGACACCGAGCGGCGGTCGACCAGCGTCTGCCCGCGACCGGCGCCCCGGGTGGTGTCCACGACGACGTCGCGGCGGACGGTGCCCAGCGTGCCGGGGACGATCGCCTCGGTGAGGGCCAGGGCGTCGTGGACGACGACGCCGGCCGTGCCGTACGAGCTGCGGGCGTTGTCCAGGTACTGCTGCAGGATCGCCGCCGCCGCCGCGCCCACCGGCCCGGCCGCGGCGAACCGCGCGATGCCGTCCTCGCCCAGCACCGTGGGCACGGTGACGTCGAGCCCGACGAGGACGGTGGGCACCGTCGAGCCGAGCACGCGCGCGGCGGCCTCGGGATCGGCCCACACGTTGAACTCGGCGGCGGCGGTCACGTTGCCGCCCCGGGCGGCCGAGCCCCCCATGAGGACCAGCCGGTCGATCCGCGCCGCGGCCTCCGGGTAGGTGGCCAGCAGCAGCGCGATGTTGGTCCACGGCCCGATCGCCGCGACGGTCACCGGCTCCTGGCTGCCCAGGAGCAGCTCGGCGAGCGCGACGACGGCCGGCCGCGGGTCGACGGCGGCCGGCGACGGCGGCAGCTGCACCCCGCCGAGACCGGCCGTCCCGTGCACGTGCCCGGCCCGCTCCGGCTGCGGGTAGACCAGCGACTCGGCCGCGCCGGCGGCGACCGGGACGTCGGACCGGCCGGCCAGGTGCAGCACGCGCAGCGCGTTGTCGGTGGTCTGCGCCAGCTCGACGTTGCCGTGCGTCGTCGTCACCAGGCGCAGGTCCACCTCGGGGCTGGCGAGGGCCAGCAGGATCGCGATGGCGTCGTCGATGCCGGGATCGGTGTCGATCACCAGGGGGCGGGGGGCAGCCACCCGGACATCCCAGCAGACCCCGTCGGGCAGGATCGAGCCGTGCCCGACGTGCTCCTCGCCAGCTGTGCCGCCGCCGCGGGCCGGGACGAGGACGAGCCGCTGCTGCTCGCCGCCCTGGCCGCCGCGGGGCTGTCCGCCGCTCCCGCCGACTGGGCCGACGGCGGCGTCGACTGGGGCGCCGCGGCCGCCGTCGTCGTCCGGTCGACCTGGGACTACGCGCCGCGGCGCGCGGAGTTCCTCGCCTGGGCGCGCCGGGTGGAGGCCGCCACGCTGCTGGCCAACCCGGCCGACGTCCTGGCCTGGAACACCGACAAGCGCTACCTGCGCGAGCTGGCCGCCGCCGGGGTGCCCGTGGTCCCCACGGCGTGGGTCGAGGCGCCGGGGGACGCCGCGGCCGCGCTGGAGCGCTGGCCCGGCGACGTGGTGGTCAAGCCGGTCGTCTCGGCCGGCGCGCGGGACACCGTCCGCTTCGCACCGGCCGACCGGGACGGCGCGGGGGCCCTCGCCGCGCGGATCCTGGCCGGCGGCCGGGCGGTGATGGTGCAGCCCTACCTCGACCGGCTCGACGCCGAGGGGGAGACCGGCCTGGTCTACGTCGACGGCGCCCACAGCCACGCGTTCGGCAAGGGAGCGCTGCTCGCTGGCGAGGCGCTGGGCGAGGGCCTGTACGCCGAGGAGGAGATCACCGCCCGCACCGCGACCCCGGCCCAGCGGGCGGTCGGCGACCGGGTGCTGGCCTGGGTGGTGGAGCGGACGGGGCGGACCCCGTTGTACGCGCGCGTGGACCTGGTGCCCGGCGCGGACGGGCCCCAGGTGATCGAGGTGGAGCTCACCGAGCCGAGCCTGTTCCTCACCACCGACGCCGGCGCGGCCGAGCGGTTCGCCGCGGCGATCAGCACCCGGGTCGGCTGACCGGCGTCGCGCTCCCGGCCGTGCGCCGGCCGCGCGACCGGGCCCGACACGCCGGGCGCGCCGGGGCGTGTCCCGGGACGACCGGAGGCCGCGGAGGGCGCTCCCACGCTCGGGAACCGCCGACCTGTCGACAAGTGATCGCCGGCAGCGCGGGGTCACCAACCCGCAGGTCAGAGCCGCACAACGGTTCCGTCACGGGCCCTCCAGGACGTGTCCCGAGCGGCCGTCCGCGGGGCCTGCGCTCCCTACGGTTCTCCCTGTCCGCGGCACCTTCCCCGGCCGCGGACACAGACCCCCGAGGAGGCCGGCATGGCGATCGACCGGGCAGCGGTGCTGTGGTGGGCCCCGCTGCCGCCCGTGTCGCCGGCCGTGTCACCGGCCCCGGCCGTGTCGCGGATCCCGGTCCCGGCTCCGGCCGCGTCACCGGCTCCGGCCCCGGCCGTGCTGCCGGACGACCGGCCGCTGGCCGGCCTCCTCGACCTGCTGGAGCGGGCCGACGTGCCGCCGCGCCGTCGTCGTCCGGCCCGGGCCGCCGTCACGCGGCACCCGGTCGCGCGGCGGGCGCTGCGTCCGCTGCCGACGGCCCGCCCCGTCCCGGCGCCGCGCCCCCGCCCCCGGGTCGCCGAGACGCCCCCGGCGGCGCTCCCGGCGCCCGCACCCGCAGCGGCACGTCCCGCTCCCGGCTCCCGGCTGCGGACCCGGATCCGGGCCACCGTCCGGCGCCTGGCCCTGTGGGGCGCCGGCCCCGACGGCACGTACGCCGCGTGGCCGACCCCACCGGTCGCCGTCCCGCCCGCGGGTCCGGGGCTGGTCCGCCGGCTGGCCCTGTGGGGCGCCGGTCCCGACGGCGCGCACCTGGCCTGGGGTGCCCCGCGGCGCCCGGCCCCCGCCGCCGACGGCCCGGTGGTGCTCACCGAGCTGCCCAGCACCCCGACGACCGGGCCCGCGGCGTCCCGGTCGGCCGGCGCCGCCCGGCCGGTCCCGGCGCCGCGCGCCGCCACCGCGCGGGCCGTGCTCCCGGCCCTGGTCCCGGCCCTGGCCCCGGCGGGCTGGCCCGCCCGGCCGGCACCCGGCCGGCCCCCGGCGCGGGCACCCGACCCGCCGGTGCCGGGCGGCGGCGCGGTGCGCACCCGGGGTGACCCGGCACTGCACCGGGCCCGGGGCTCGCCCCGGCCGCCACCGGATCCCGACTGACCCCTCGCGCCTCCTCCTCCCAGGACGTCGCGCGTCCGCTCCCCTCGTCGACGTGCTCGACGGGCCCGGCCACCCTCTTCCCCCCGCGGGTGGCCGGACCGCCGGCCCGCTCCGCGAGCAGCTCCCCTCCCGGCCCTCGCGGCCGCCCCTGACCTCCCGCGGCACCCGTGCCGCCGGCAGACCCCACCGCACGACGATCCGGCCTCGACCTCCCGCCGGCTGACCCCCTGGGTGCAGCGCGCGGACCCTCCCGGGAGGCCCGGACGCGACGCGGGACGGCGCGCCGGCGGTCTCCCCCGCGGACGAGGACCCAGGCCCTGCCGGTGCCCGGCGCAGGACGACCCGCCCCGTCGTCCTCCGGGTCTCTGACCGGCACGACCTGGCCAGGACGGCGCCCGTGGACCGGTGCGGCCCCGCCGGCCGCCCGGGGAGACGCCCGCCGGACCGGGACGCGGTCACCGGCCCGGCGCCGCGACGGGGAGGACCGCCGGACGCCGTCCCGGGAGCCCGGGGAGCGACGGCCTCGACGGGCGCTCCCGGAGCGCCGGACCGGCAGCCCGCCGGCCGGCTCCCCGGGGGCGCCCGTCCGGCGTCCCGGGACCGCCGGGTTGCGCATCCGGCCCGTACACGGTTCGTTGCCCTCCGTGGGGCTGCCGTCCGGCGGCCCCGACGACCGAGAGGACGAGGATGCACGCACGCACCAAGGCGGTGCTCGCCGGGGCCGCGGCCCTGCTCACCGCCGGCCTGGTGGCACCGGCGCCGGCCGGCGCGGTCACTGGGGGCATCGAGGACACCGGCAACACCTACGCCAACGTGGGGATGCTGGCCTTCTACAGCGACGGCGGCCGGTACCGCTGCTCCGGGACCCTGGTCAGCCCGACCGTGGTCCTCACCGCCGCGCACTGCACGGACGGGACCGACGGCAAGACCCTGGTGACCTTCGACTGGGAGGTCGCCCGCACCCAGCCCGCGCCGGGCCAGCCCTCGGCGCTGCCGGTGGCCGCCGACCCCGCGGCCGGGTACACCGGCTCGGAGGAGACCGACGGCTCCGACTGGTACTCGGGCACGGCCTGGACCCACCCCGAGTACTCGGACTTCACCGACACCGACAACTGGAACGACGTGGGCGTGGTCGTCCTCGACGAGGCGGTCACCGGGATCACGCCGGCGCAGCTCGCCGCGCCGAACGAGCTCGACCAGTACGCCCAGCCGCGGCTGAACTCGACGACCTTCCGCGCCGTCGGCTACGGCACCGAGGTCCGGCAGGCCGACTCCGGGCCGCAGAAGCCGACCCCGATGAGCTACCCGATCGTGCGCCGCTACACCGACGTCGTCGGGCAGAAGCTGACCCCGCAGATCCTGCAGGTCAACGGCAACGAGCACGACAACCGCGGGGGCGGCGGCACCTGCTTCGGCGACTCCGGGGGCCCGGCCTTCGGCCCGTCGGGCAACGTCGTCACGGTGACCAGCTACGGCTACACCGCCAACTGCCGCTACATCGACGGTCTGCAGCGCGTCGACATCCCCGTCGTGCAGGACTGGCTCGCCGAGTTCGACGTGTACCCGGCCGCCTGAGCCCGTCGCCGGAGCCCCGGCCCGCCGGCCGCGGACCGGGGCTCCGTGCAGGCGCCGCCGTGGTGTCGACTCCGGCACACCGGTTGTCCTCTCCCGTCCCGGCATGGGAGAAAGGACGGCGGACCGCCGCTCCCCCCGTACGAATGGACCTCCTCCGCCCCGTGACCGTCCCCGAGCAGCGTCCGGGGTCGCCGGGTGAGGCGCCCCGCCCGCTGTCCCTCCTCCCCGGCGACGCCGAGGCCAGCCGGCTCCGCTTCGAGCTGGCCATCGAGGCCGCGGGGATCGGCAGCTTCGACTGGGACCTGCGGACCGGCCGGCTGACCTGGGACGAGCAGCTGCTCGTGCTCTTCGGCTACCGGGACGAGGACTTCGACGAGACGCTCGACGCGTTCGCCGCGCGGCTGCACCCCGACGACCGCGACCGGACCCTGCAGGCGCTGCAGGAGGCGGTCGACACGTGCGGCACCTACGAGGCCGAGTTCCGGGTGGCGCTGCCCTCGGGCGACATCCGCTGGGTGCAGGGCCGCGGCCGCGCGCTGGCCGACTCCCGCGGCCGGGTCGTGCGGCTGCTGGGTGCCGCCCTCGACACGACCCGGCCGCGGGAGGGCGACGCCCGCGTCTCGCGGGTGCTCGAGACGATGCGCTCGGCCTTCTTCGCCCTCGACCGCTCGTGGCGGTTCACCTACGTCAACGCCGAGGCCGAGCGGGTGCTGCACCGCAGCCGCGACGAGCTGATCGGTGGCGCCATCTGGGACCTGTTCCCGGCCGCCGTCGGCAGCGACTTCGAGGAGAACTACCGCGCGGCGATGGAGCTCGGCCAGGAGCGGGTCTTCGACGCGTACTACCCGCCGCCGCTGGACGCCTGGTACGAGGTCCGGGCCTGGCCCGGCCCCGACGGCCTGTCGGTGTACTTCCTCGACGTCACCGAGCGCCGGGGCGCGGAGGAGCGGGCGCGGGCCAGCGCCGACCGGCTCGCCCTCGTCGCCGAGGTCAGCGCGCTGATGTCCACGTCGCTCGGCTCGGCGTCGGCGGAGCGGGGGGCGCTGCAGCGGGTGGCCGAGGCCGTCGTCCCCGTCCTCGGCGACTGGACGATCCTCACCCTCGCCGACGGCATCGACGGCCGGATGCAGGACGTCGCGAGCTGGCACGCCGACCCCGCGATGCGGCCGGTGGCCGCCGCCTACGCCGGGCTGCGGCTGGCCTCCATCGCGCCCGACGCGCCGGTGCTGCGGGCCCTGGAGTCCGGCCGGCTGCTGAGCGTCTCCGACGTCCCGGCCGTCGTCCGGCCGACCCTGCCCGAGGGCGAGGTGCGCGACCACTTCGACGCCCTGGCACCCCGCACCGGGATGGCGCTGCCGCTGCTCGCTCGCGGCCGCACGCTCGGCGCGCTGACCGTCTACCGCGGCGCGGACCGGCCGGCCGCCACCGCGGAGGACGTCGCCGCCGCGCGCGAGGTGGCCGACCGCGTCGCGCTCGCGCTGGACAACGCCCGCCTCTACGACCAGCAGCGACGGCTGGCCGAGGCGCTGCAACGCAGCCTGCTCACCGCGCCGCCCCAGCCCGACGACGCCGAGATCGTCGTCCGCTACCAGCCGGCCGTGCAGGTCGCCCAGGTCGGCGGGGACTGGTACGACGCGTTCCTCCAGCCCGACGGCGCGACGGTGCTGGTCATCGGCGACGTCGTCGGCCACGACACCGAGGCCGCCGCGGCGATGGGGCAGCTGCGCGGGATGCTGCGCGGCGTCGCCCACCGCGGGGACACCCCGCCCGACGCCGTGCTGGCCGAGCTCGACGCCGCCATCGACGCGCTGGGGCTGCACACGATGGCCACCGCGGTGGTCGCGCGGGTGGAGCAGACCCCGGAGCAGCGCGTGGCGGGGACGAACACGCTGCGCTGGTCGAACGCCGGCCACCCGGTGCCGCTGCTGCTCACGCCCGACGGCGAGGTGCACCGGCTCGGCGGGGACCGCGGCCAGCTCATGCTGGGCGTCGACCCGGGCGCGCACCGCACGTCCCGGCAGGTGGAGGTCCGCCGCGGCTCGACGCTGCTGCTCTACACCGACGGCCTGGTCGAGGGCCGCGACCTGCTGCTCGACGAGGGCATCGACCGGCTGTCCGCGGCGCTGGCCCAGCTCGCCGACCTGCCGCTGGAGCGGCTGTGCGACGCGCTGGTCACCCGATTGCAGCCCGAGGGCCTCCAGGACGACGTCGCCCTCGTGGCCATCCGCCTCCACTCCCAAGACTGAGCGCCAAGGGCGCTCACTGCGTGGGCAGGACCGCCCAGACGGTCTTGGCGTCGCCCTCGACGCACCAGCCGTGCGCCGCGGACAGCTCGGCGATCAGGTACAGGCCCAGGCCGCCCTGGCCGGGGTCGCGGTCGACGGCGGGCGTGGGCGGGGTGCCGGCGTCACCGTCGGAGACGGCCACGAGGAAGTCCTCCCCCGTGCGGCGGACCGCCGCCTCCACCTGCCCGCCGCCGTGGCGCAGCGCGTTCGAGGCCATCTCGTCGAGGACGAGCAGCAGCCGGTCGCGCACGTCACCCGGGCCGGTCACCTGGTCCGCCCGGCGCAGCTCGTCACGCATCCGCGGGAGCTCGGCGACGTCGGAGAGCCGCCAGGACAGGCCGTCCCAGGCGGGCGGCGGTGACGCCGACGGCCAGCCGGGCACGGCTGGTCCTCGTCTCACCGCTCTGCACCTCGCGCGTCCCGCCCACCGCTGGGCGTCGATGGCCAACACCTGCGTATGGCTCACGGCGGGCACCGGCAAACACGGGTGCGAGCAGCGTCACACCCCGGCGTGCGGGCGTCGGCGGCCGGTCACCACGACCGGCAGGGTCAGGACGGCGGCGACCGCCAGCCCGACCAGCGACGCCGACCAGCCGTTCCCCGGGTCGATGCCCAGGTCGGCCTGCCGGGCGGTCCACCACGCCGTCCAGCCCGAGCCCGGGCCCGGGAAGTACGTGGGCAGCGTGAGCTGGTGGGCGACGAAGCCGGCGGTCCACGGCAGCAGGTAGCGCGGCCGGGCCGGGGCGGTGTCGGAGGTGTCCCAGCGCCCGCGCGGGGTGAGCCAGTACGCCGTGATGAGCACCCCGGCCAGCGGCACGAACACCGCGCCGATGAGGAAGAGGAACGGCTCGTAGGCGGCGACGTCGAGGCCGAGCGCCAGCAGGGTGGCCACGGTGCCGACGGTGGCGGCGAGCACCCGCCGGTCGGCGCGGGCGACGACGTTCTGGGCCGACACCGCGGTCGAGTACAGGTTGGCGAAGGCCTCGTCGAGCTCCACGGCGACCAGCACGAGCACCGCCACCGCCCCCAGCGGCACCGCCAGCAGCGCGTCGATGACGTCGAACCCGGCGCTGCCGTACGCGGCCAGGGCCAGCACGCCGAGCACGAACATCACCACGGTGGCCAGGCCGTAGCCGACCGCCGCCCCGACGCCGGCGGCCCGTGCACCGCGCACGTGCCGGGTGTAGTCGGCGGCCAGCGGCAGCCAGGAGACCGGCAGGGCGATGACGATGTCGGCCGCCGTCCAGAACGACGTCGCCCCGCCGCCCTCGACCGGCGGCAGCGGCTCGGCCAGCACCTGCACGAACAGGTAGCCGACGGCGGCGAGCGCCGCCCACACCGCGTACCGCGCCAGCACCCGGACGACGCCGAGCGGGCGCAGCGCCATCGAGGTGGCCAGCACGCCGGCGGCGACGGCGAACGGCCAGCGCGGCGCGTCGAGCACCCGGGCCGCGGCCTCGGCGATGACCACGATCTCGAAGGTCGCCCAGCCCACGCACTGGACGAGGTTGAACGCCGTGGGCAGCCAGGACGTGCGGCGGCCGAGCAGCCCCCGCAGCAGCACCATCCCCGGCACGCCCTCCCGCGCCCCGGCCGCGGCGACCGCGCCGAGCAGCGTCGCGCCGACGACCGCGCCGACGACGATCGCGGCGACCGTGACCCCGAGCGGGCGCCCCGGCAGGACGACGAACACCGCCGCCACCGGCAGCAGCAGGCTGACGCCGAGGTTGGCCCACAGGCCCAGCGAGTCGGCCAGGCCGAGGGTGCGCGGTGGCGGGCCGTCGAGGGTGAGGGGGGCATCGGCCGCGCGGACGGTGCCGGACGTGCTCATGATCGCTCCCTACGCCGGCATTACCCGGTCAGGTTCCAGCGGTCGGCGGCGCGTCCAGCCGCCCTCTCAGCCCGGTCGACCCGAGCTCCCGCACATGGCGGCGTCACCCTAGCCACCCCGTAGGGTCGGCGGCCGTGCCGGTCGCCGACCTGCTCGCCCGCCACGCCGGCGCGTGGGGCCGAGCAACCCGCCATCCCTTCCTCGACGCCGTCCGCGACGGCACGCTGCCCCCGGCCGCGTTCGACACCTGGCTGGTGCAGGACGCGCACTTCCTCGCCGACCTGCTGCGCTTCCAGGCCCGGCTGCTGGCCCGTGCCCCGCGCCCGGCGCAGGGGGTGCTGGCCGGCGGGTGCGTCGCGCTGGTGGAGGAGCTGGACTGGTTCGCCCGGGTCGCCGACGGCCGCGGCCTGGACCTCGCCGCGCCGCGGCTGCCGGAGACCATCGCCTACGGCGACCTGCTCTACCGGCTCGACGCCGCCGACGTCGGCACCGCGCTGACCGCCCTGTGGGCGGTGGAGCGGGCCTACCTCGACGCCTGGCGCTCGGCGCGGCCGGGAGTCGAGCCCTACCGCGAGTTCGTCGAGCACTGGACCGTGCCCGGGTTCGCGTCCTACGTCGCCGGGCTGGAGACGGCGGCCGACGCCGCCGGCCCACCCGACGAGGCGGTGTTCCTCGAGGTCGCCGCCGCGGAGGCGGCGTTCTGGGGGATGGCCCGGTGACCCTCGCCGCCCGGCTGTGGGCCGACAGCGCCGACCTGGCCGCGGCCGCGCTGCGCCACCCGTTCGTCACCGGCACCGCCGACGGCACGCTGCCCCGCGGGCGCTTCGCCGGCTACGTCGCCCAGGACGCGTTCTTCCTCGAGGCCTTCGCCCGCGCCTACGCGCTCGGGGTGGCGCACAGCCGCGACCGCGCGACGCTGGAGGCCTTCGCCGACCTGCTGGCCGGCGTCCGCGAGGAGCTGCGGCTGCACGACGGCTACGCCGCCCGGTGGGGCATCGACCTGTCCGCCGTCGAGCCGGCGCCGGCCACGCTCGCCTACACGGACTTCCTGCTGGCCACCGCGGCGGTCGGCGACGTCGGGGAGGTGTGCGCGGCCATGACGCCGTGCATGCGGCTCTACGCGCACCTGGGGCAGTCGCTGGCCGGTTCGGCGACCGGGCCCTACCGCGAGTGGGTGGACACCTACGCCGACCCCGGCTTCGCGGAGCTCGCCGCGACGCTGGAGGCGCTGCTGGACCGCCTGGCCGCCGACACCCCGGCCGTGCGGCGGGCCTACCGGCGGGCGATGGAGCTGGAGCTGGGCTTCTTCGACGCCGCCTGGGGCCCGGCGGCCTGACCGGCCGACCTGGGGTACCGTCGCCGACCAGTGACACGGGGTGTCCGCCCTCCGGCGGACTGAGAGCACACCCGTCGAACCTGTCCAGGTCATGCTGGCGAAGGGATGTCACGGCGTGGATGCCGCATCGTTCACTGCTGTCCGTTCGGCGCTGCCCGGCGCCGCTCCGCTCGTGCACTGCCTGACCAACACGGTCGTGCAGACGCTGACCGCCAACGCGCTGCTCGCCGTCGGGGCGGCACCGGCGATGGTCGACGAACCGGCCGAGGCCGAGGGCTTCGCCGCCGTCGCCTCGGCCGTGCTGGTCAACGTCGGCACCGTCAACCGGCGCACCGCCGAGGCGATGCGGCTGGCCGCCCGCTCGGCCGCGGGCGCCGGCACGCCGTGGGTGCTCGACCCGGTCGCCGTCGGCGGGCTGGCGTTCCGCACGGAGCTCGCCGGAGAGCTTCTGGAGTCGCGGCCGGCGGTCGTCCGCGGCAACGCGAGCGAGGTCATGGCGCTGGCCGGGGCGGGGGAGGGCGGCCGCGGGGTCGACTCCACCGCCAAGGTCGACGACGCGCTCGACGCCGCGGTCGCACTCGCCGGGCGCACCGGCGGCGTGGTCGCCGTCAGCGGGGAGGTCGACGTCGTGACGGACGGGTCCCGCACCGTGCGGATCGGCGGCGGCTCGCCCCTGCTGACCCGCACCACCGGCGCCGGCTGCGCGCTCGGGGCCCTGGTCGCGGCCTACACCGCCGTGGCCGACGACCCGCTCACCGGCGCGGTGGCCGCGCACGCGCACGTCGCGCTGGCCGCCGAGGCCGCGGCCGCCCGCGCCGCCGGCCCGGGCACCTTCGCGCCGCTGTGGCTCGACGCGCTCGACGCGGTCACCGACCTCGGCCCGGCGCAGGTGAGCGGATGAGGTCCGCGTTCGACCCGGCGCTCTATCTGGTCACCGACACCGCGCTGGCCGGGTCCCGCGGGGTGCCCGACGTCGTCCGCGCGGCGGTGGCCGGCGGGGTGACCGCGGTGCAGGTGCGGGACAAGACGGCGTCGCGGCGCGAGCTCTTCCAGCTCACCCTCGCCGTCCGGGAGGTGCTCCCCGCGGGCGTCGCGCTGTTCGTCAACGACGCCGTCGACGTCGCGCTCCTGGCCGGCGCCGACGGCGTGCACGTCGGCCAGGACGACCTGCCGGCGGACGGGGTCCGCGCGCTGATCGGCCCCGACCGGCTGCTCGGCCTCTCGGTGGGCTCCGAGGACGACCTGGCCACGGCGCTGGCGCTGCCGCCGGGCACGGTCGACGTCGTGGGCATCGGGCCGGTGTGGGCCACGCCCACCAAGCCCGACGCCGGGACCGGGCTCGGGCCCGAGGGGGTGGCGGCACTGGCGGCGAAGGCGGCGGCCGCCGGGCTGCGGTCGGTCGCGATCGGCGGGATCTCCTCCGACCGGGCTGCGCTGGTCACCGGGGTCGACGGGATCTGCGTCGTCTCGGCGGTGTGCGCCGCCGACGACCCCGCCGCCGCGGCGCGGGCGCTGCGGGAGGCGCGTCGGTGACGCCCGTGGCGCTGACCGTGGCCGGCAGCGACCCCAGCGGCGGGGCCGGGGTCCAGGCCGACCTCAAGACCTTCAGCGCGCTGGGCGCCTACGGCACCGCCGTGCTGACCGCGCTCACCGCGCAGAACACCCGCGGCGTCACCGGCGTGCACCCGGTGCCGGCGGCGTTCGTGGGCGAGCAGATCGCCACCCTCCTCGACGACGTGACCGTGCACGCGGCCAAGACCGGGATGCTCGGCACCGCCGACGTCGTCCGCGAGGTCGCGGCCGCGCTGGCCGGGCGGGCGGCCGGACCGGTCGTCGTCGACCCGGTCATGGTGGCGACCAGCGGCGACCGCCTGGTCGACGACGACGCGGTCACCGCCGTGCGCGAGGTGCTGCTGCCGGTGGCCGACCTGGTGACGCCGAACGTGCCCGAGGCCGCCGCCCTGCTCGACGTGCCGCCCGCCCGGTCGGTCGACGAGCTGCCCGGCCAGGCCGAGGCGCTGCTCGAGCTCGGTCCCGGCGCGGTGCTGCTCAAGGGCGGCCACCTCGGCGGCGCCGACAGTGTCGACGTGCTGGCCACCGCCGACGGCGTCGTCCTCACCCGGCGGCCGCGGATCGACACCACCGCGACGCACGGCACCGGCTGCACGCTGTCCTCGGCGATCACCGCGCTGGTGGCCCGGGGGGTCGGCGGCCCGGCGCGGTGGGAGCCGGCGGTCGAGCAGGCACGCGACTACCTGCAGCGGGCGCTGAAGGGCGGGCGGTCGCTGGGCATCGGCTCCGGTGCCGGCCCCGTGCACCACTTCGCCGGCACCTGGCCCGCCTGAGCCGTCGTCCCGGCGCCGGAAACACGGTTGCCCGCCCGGTTACAACACACGGGTGGAGATCGTGGAGACCGGTCCGGACGACGCGCGGTTCGCCGCCTGGTGCGCGGTGTGGGCGGCGAGCCAGCGCGACGCCCGTCCCGACGAGGCGCCGCGGCCGGCGAGCGACCACGTGGCCCTGGGCCGGCAGCTGACCACCCCCGGCGGCTCGCGGACGGGCACCCACCGGGCCGCGGTCGTCGACGGCGCCGTCGTGGGCGCGCTGCGCGTGCTGCTGCCGGTGCGGGACAACACCACCGTCGCCTTCCTCGACGTGGCCGTGCACCCCGCCTCCCGTCGCCGCGGCATCGGCACCGCGCTGCTGGCGGAGGGCGCGCGGCTGGCCGCGGCGGCCGGCCGCTCGTCCCTGGTGAGCGAGGTCGACGAGCCGGGGCAGGGCACGCCCGGCCGCGCCTTCGCCCTGGCCCGCGGGTGGAGCTGCGACCTGCAGGAGACCCGCCGCGACCTGCTGCTCCCCGTGGCCGAGGAGCGACTGGCGGCGCTGGAGGCGGAGGCGGTCGCGGCGAGCGCGGGCTACGAGGTGGTCACCTGGCGGGACCGCACGCCCGACGCCCTCCTGGCGGACCGGGCGCTGCTCAGCCGGCGGATGTCGACCGACGCGCCGAGCGGGGACGTGCCGGTCACCGAGGAGGAGTGGGACGGCGCCCGGCTGCGGGAGCAGGAGGCGGTCGACCGCGCCCGTGGCCGCACGGTGCTGTCGGCGGGCGCGGTACGGAACGGCCGGCTGGTCGCCTTCACCGACCTGCACGTGCCGCTGGCGCAGCCCGAGCGCGCCAGCCAGAGCGGCACGCTGGTGCTGCACGAGCACCGCGGGCACCGCCTGGGCGCCCGCGTGAAGATCGCGGTGCTGCGCGACCTCGCCGCCACCCTGCCGGAGGTCCGGCGCATCAGCACCTACAACCTCGACGCCAACCGGCCGATGGTCGCGGTCAACGAGGCGCTGGGCTTCCGCCGCGCGGGCGGGCTGTCGACCTGGTCGACCCGCATCTGACCGGGTCACCGCTGACCTCGCCCGGGACGTCGAGATCACGTGATCTCGGCGCGGCCGGGGGCAGGCGTGGGTACCCCAGCACGAACACCAGCAGCAGGTGGGCCTTGCGGGCGATCAAAAGCCCCCCCACCCCCGACCCGGCCACCGTCGTGACC
>NZ_JBJGYY010000019.1:0-90386 GCF_054050235.1 Geodermatophilus sp. SYSU D00696
GGGACGGTCGGGAAGAGCACTCCCGACCGTCCCCGACCCCTGCGAGGTGCCCCGTGGCCCTGCCCATCACCCTGTCCGAGATCGGTCCCCGCGTCTCCGCCGGCGCGTTCATCCTCAACAGCGGCCTGGGCAAGCGCGGTGCCGACGAGCAGACCGCCGCCGGGCTGCACGGCTTCGCCGCCGGCACCTACCCGTTCCTCAAGGACGTCGAGCCGCGGCAGTTCGTGCAGGTCCTGTCGACGGCGGAGATCGCCGTCGGGGCCGCCCTGCTGACCCCGTTCGTCCCGACCGCGGTGGCCGGCGCCGTCCTCACCGGCTTCGCCGGGGGCCTGCTCGGCCTGTACCTGCGCACGCCCGGCATGCGCAAGGAGGGCAGCCTCGCCCCCACCGAGCAGGGCCTGACCGTGGCCAAGGACGTGTGGCTGCTCGGCATCGGCGTCGGGCTGCTCACCCGCGGCACCGTCGACCGCGGCGCCAAGCGCGTGGAGAAGGCCTCGCGGACCCTCGCCCGGGCGAACCGCCGCGTGGCGAAGGCCGAGCGCAAGGTCGAGCGGCAGGCCGAGCGCCGCGCCGCCCGGGCCGCCGCCCGCGCCGCCGCGTAAGTCAGTCGCCGGGGAGGAACACCGTGCCGACCAGGCGCCGGCGCCGGTCTCCGCCGGGCTCGTTGCCCAGCCGGGCCCGGAGCACCGCACGGACGTCGTCGAGCAGGCCGGCGAACTCGTCGTCGTCCAGCCACAGCCCGGTCATCCGGTAGCCGACGCCGTCACGCGCCGGATCGGGCCCGCCCGGCGCGTCCGCGGCGCGCGCCACCCAGCGGTCGAAGTCGGCCAGCAGCGCGGCCACGAACGTCCCGAACGCGCGGCGGTGCTCGTCGGGGGTCATCGCCGCGGCCTCGGCCGGCCCGACCGAGGCCGCGGTGACCACCAGGCGGTAGGTGCGCTCGGTGCTCCCCCGGACCCGCCGCTCGGCGACCACCTCGAGCACGCCGGCGTCGGCGAGCACGCCGACGTGCCGGTAGAGGGTCGCGACCGGGACGTCGGGCAGCTCGGCGTGCAGCTCGCCGGTGGTCAGGGTCCGGTCGCCGAGCAGCGCCTGGACGACCCGGAGGCGCACCGGGTGCAACAGGAGGTCCGCGGTCGCCACGCAGCCACCTCTCTCATCATTGACAACGGTCTCACGATCGATAACGATGATGCCATGGCGACGATCGAGACGACACCCTGGACGCTGCGCGTCACCCTCACCCGGGCCGAGAAGGTCCTCGGCCTGCTGCGCGACCTCGAGGTGCCGCTGACGGCGGTGCACTCGGCCGAGGTCGTCCCCGACGGCCTGGCCGCCGCCCGCGGCCTGCGCGCTCCCGGGCTGGGCCTGCCCGGCCGGCGGCTGATCGGCACCTGGCGGCGCCGGGGCAGCAAGGCGTTCGTCAGCGTGCGCCGCGGCCCGGCCGTGCGCCTGCACCTGACGGGGCAGCGGTTCGACACCCTGCTGGTGTCCGCCGGCGACGCCGCCGCGGTCGCCGCCGGCGTCGCCGCGCACCTGCCCCCCGGGCGCTGACCGTGCGCGAGACCCCGCTGACGGTGCCCGGCGAGCCCCCGCTCGCCGGCACCCTGACCCTGCCCGACTCCCCCGGCCCGGTGCCCGCGGTGCTGCTGGCGCCCGGCTCGGGCCCGCTGGACCGCGACTCCGACCACCGCCGGGCCCGCTTCGGCGTCACCCGGGAACTGGCGCACGCCCTCGCGGAGGGCGGCATCGCGTCACTGCGCTACGACAAGCGCGGCGTCGGCGGCTCCCCCGGCGACTGGCGGCGGGCCGGGTTCTCCGACAACACCGACGACCTGGTCCGCGCCCGCGAGGCCCTCGCGGCCCGGCCCGAGGTCGACCCCGGCCGCGTTCTGCTGGTCGGCCACAGCGAGGGTGCCCTGCTGGCCGCGGCGGTGGCCGCGCGCGGGGTGCCGGCCGCCGGGGTGGTCCTGCTGGCGGCGTCGGCGCGGCCCGGCGACGAGCTGCTGCGCTGGCAGGCCCGGCAGATCGGGCCCACCCTGCCGGCTCCCGTCCGCGGCGTGCTGCGGCTGCTGCGGATCGACCTGGAGCGCAAGGTGGCGGCCAACCACGAGCGCATCCGGGCCACCACCACCGACGTCGCCCGGATCGGCGGCGTGCGGGTGAACGCCCGCTGGCACCGGGAGTTCCTCGACCACGACCCGCGGGGCGACCTCGCCCGGATCACCGCGCCGGTGCTCGCCGTGACCGGCGAGAAGGACCTGCAGGTCCCGGTCGCCGACCTCGACGTCGTCGCGGCGACGGTGCCCGGCCCGGTCACCACCGTGGCGGTGCCCGACCTGACGCACACGCTGCGCCGCCAGCCGGGGCGGGCGTCGATGGGGGCCTACCGCGGCGAGCTGCGCCGACCGGTGGACGCCGAGGTGCTCGCGGCCGTCGTCGGGTGGTGCCGTCGGGTGGTCGCGGTCACGTCCCCCACCTGAGCCGGGAGGACGGGGGTTCCCGACCGGCGCTGGTGGGTGCAGTATCCCCGGCCAACGGTGGACCGTCGCCGGGACGGGCCCCGTCGTTCGCGAGGAGGTCCATGTGTCGCTGCCCACCCGTCGCGCCGCGGCGCTCGCCATCACCCTGGGCGTCGGCCTGCTGGGTGCGTGCTCGGACGGCGGTGAGGGTGACACCGCCGCCGCCTCGACCAGCGCCCACGCCGAGGGCGAGCACTCCGAGGACACGCCCTCGCCGAGCGCCACCTCGAGCAGCGCCACGTCCAGCGGCACCACGCCCAGCAGCGCCGCGCCGGAGAGCACCCCCGCTGCCGCCCCGGCGGCGCCGGCCGAGGCGCGGACCGTCACCGCCACCGAGGGCGAGATGTACATCGACCTCTCGGAGAGCTCCTTCACCCCCGGTGAGTACACCATCGAGGTGGTCAACGAGGGCAACGCCACCCACGACCTGGTCGTCGAGCGGGACGGGCAGGACGTCGCCGCGAGCGACACCATCGGACCGGGCGAGTCGACCACGCTGACGGTCACCCTCGAGGCGGGTGAGTACGTCTTCTACTGCTCGATCGGCAACCACCGGGCCATGGGGATGCTGACGAACGTGACGGTCGCGGCATGAGCGGCCAGACCTCGACCCGGCCCCCGCGGACCGGGGTGGCGATCGCGCTGCTCCGACTGGTCGGGGCGGCGCTGCTGGCGGCGATCGCCGCCATCCACCTTTACCTGTGGCAGCAGGGCTACAGCGGTGTCGAGGTGATCGGCCCGGCGTTCCTCGTGCAGTCCGCACTCGGGATCGGTGGCGCGCTGCTGCTGCTGGCCGCGCCGCCGCGCCTGGTGACCTGGGCGGCATCGCTGGGCGCCCTGTTCGCCGCGGGGTCCCTGGCCGCACTGCTGCTGTCCACGACGGTCGGCCTCTTCGGGTTCGTGGAGACCACCCTGGCGACCCTGTGGTGGGAGTCCTTCTGGGTGGAGGCGGCCGCCGTCGTCGTCCTCGTCGTGCTGGCCGTCCTCGCCCGGCGGCCGGCCGGCCGCTGACGCCCGGCGGTGGGCGGGCGGGCCACCCGCCCACCGCCGGGCGTCAGCCCTGGGAGGACGAGAACGCGGCGTCGAACGCGGCGGCCGGCGGGTCGAAGGCCAGGCGGCGGACGAACGCCAGCGCCTCGGGGGCACCGACGAGGCGGTCCATGCCGGCGTCCTCCCACTCCACCGAGATCGGCCCGTCGTAGCCGATGGTGTTGAGCATCCGGAAGCAGGCCTCCCACGGGACGTCGCCGTGGCCGGTGGAGACGAAGTCCCAGCCCCGCCGCGGGTCGGCCCACGGCAGGTGCGAGCCGAGCCGGCCGTTGCGGCCGTTGCCCACCTGGCGCTTCGCGTCCTTGCAGTCGACGTGGTAGATCCGGTCCTTGAAGTCCCAGATGAACGAGACCGGGTCGAGGTCCTGCCACACGAAGTGCGACGGGTCCCAGTTGAGCCCGAAGGCCTCGCGGTGGCCGATCGCCTCGAGCGTGCGGACCGTCGTCCAGTAGTCGTAGGCGATCTCCGACGGGTGCACCTCGTGCGCGAACCGGACGCCGACCTCGTCGAAGACGTCGAGGATCGGGTTCCACCGGGCGGCGAAGTCGGCGTAGCCGTCCTCGATCATCGAGGCCGGGGCCGGCGGGAACATCGCCACGGCCTTCCAGATCTTCGATCCGGTGAAGCCGACGACCGTCTTGACGCCGAGCTTCGCCGCGGCGCGCGCGGTCAGCTCCATCTCCTCGGCGGCGCGCCGCCGCACGCCCTCGGGGTCGCCGTCGCCCCAGACGCGCCTGTTGACGATGTCCTGGTGCCGGGCGTCGATGGGGTCGTCGCAGACGGCCTGTCCGTTGAGGTGGTTGGAGATGGCCCACACCTTGAGGCCGTACTTGTCGAGCAGCTCGAGCTTCTGCTGCACGTAGGACTCGTCGTTCGCGGCGCGCTCGACGTCGAGGTGGTCGCCCCAGCAGGCGATCTCCAGGCCGTCGTAGCCCCACTCGGAGGCGAGCCGGGCCACCTCCTCGAACGGCAGGTCGGCCCACTGGCCGGTGAACAGGGTGACGGGACGGGGCATCAGTCGGTCCTCTCCTCGATGCGGATCCACACGGAGTCGGCCGCGGCGCTGCGCTCGACCGCGTCGAGCACCCGCTGGATCTGCAGGCCGTCGGCGAACGACGGCGCCGGGTCCTGGTCCTTGGCGATCGCGGTGACCAGGTCGACGACCTGGTGGGTGAAGCCGTGCTCGTAGCCCAGCCCGTGCCCGGCCGGCCACCACGAGCCGATGTAGGGGTGGCCGGGCTCGGTGACCAGGATGCGCCGGAACCCGGCGCGCTCGGCGGGCTCGTGGCCGTCGAAGAACTGCAGCACGTTCATGTCCTCGAAGTCGAAGGCGAGGCTGCCCTCGGACCCGTTGACCTCGACGCGGATGGCGTTCTTGCGGCCCAGCGCGAACCGGGTGGCCTCGAACGTGGCCAGCGCGCCGCCGGAGAAGCGGCCGAGGAAGACGGCGGCGTCGTCGACGGTGACCTGGCCGGTCCCCTCGCCGGCGACGCCGGACAGCGACCCGGCCGCCGCGGGCAGCGGGCGCTCCTTGACGAAGGTCTCCAGCAGCGCGCTGACGCCGGTGAGCGTCTCGCCGGTGACGTACTGGGTGAGGTCGACGATGTGCGCGCCGATGTCGCCCAGCGCGCCGGAGCCGGCCTTGTCCTTCTCCAGCCGCCACGACATCGGCGCCGAGGGGTCGGCGATCCAGTCCTGCAGGTACTGCGCGCGCACGTGCCGCACCTGGCCGATGCGGCCCTCGGCGACCAGCCGGCGGGCCAGCCCGATCGCCGGCACCCGGCGGTAGGTGAAGCCGACCATCGAGCGCACGCCGCGGGTGGCGGCCCGGGCGGCGGCGGCGGCCATCGCCTCGGCCTCGGCGACGGTGTTGGCCAGCGGCTTCTCGCACAGCACGTGCTTGCCGGCCTCCAGCGCCGCGATCGCGATCTCGGCGTGGGTGTCGCCGGGGGTGCAGACGTCGACCAGGCCGACGTCGTCGCGCTCGAGCAGCCGCCGCCAGTCGGTCTCCACCCCCGCCCAGCCCAGCCGGGCGGCGGCGTCGGTGGCCCGCTGGCGGTCGCGGCCGGCGAGGACGGTGAGCTCGGGACGGAGCGGGAGGTCGAAGAAGTGCGGGGCGGTGCGCCAGGCCTGCGAGTGCGCCGCGCCCATGAAGGCGTGTCCGATGAGACCGATCCCGAGGGTCGGCCGGTCTGCTGAGGTCATGGGGGCTCCCGGGGAGGGGCGGGACCGCCGGTGACCGGCGGTCCCGCCCGGGTGGATCAGGACTCGAACGCGGCGTCGATGTACTGGTCGACGTTGTCCGCGGTGACCACCGGCGCGTTCAGCACCGTCCGCCGCGGGACGCCCTGGGAGGTCAGGTCCGACAGGCTCTTGTCCTGCGCGACGAGCCGGGCCAGCGCGATGCCGTCGGCGGCCTGGGTGTGCGGGTAGATGACCGTCGCCTGGAGCACGGACTCGCCGGACTGGATCTCCCGCATGGCGTTGGCCGAGCCGGCGCCGCCGACCATGAAGAACTCGCTGCGGCCGGCGCTCTGGATGGCGGCCAGGACGCCGACGCCCTGGTCGTCGTCGTGGTTCCAGATGGCGTCGATCTGCGGCGCGGCCTGCAGCAGGTTCGACGCCGCCTCCTCGCCGCCCTCGACGGTGAAGTCGGCGGCGACGCGGTTGTCGACGTCGAGACCGCACTCCGCCAGCGCGTCGGCGAAGCCCTGGCTGCGGTCCTGGGTCAGCGGCAGCGAGTCGATGCCGGCGATCTCGGCGACGACCGCGTCCGGGTTCTCGCCGAGCTGCTCGCAGATGTACGTGCCGGCCGAGACGCCCATCCCGTAGTTGTCGCCGAGGATCGTCGCGCGGGCGGCGAACTCGCTGTCGAACTCGCGGTCGACGTTGATGACCGGGATGCCGGCCTCCATCGCCTGGAGCGCGACCGGGGTCATCGCGGCGCCGTCGAAGGGCAGCAGCACGATGGCGTCGACGCCGTCGTTGATGAACGTCTCCACCTGGCTGATCTGGGTGCTGACGTCGTTGGTGCCCTCGGCGACGACGAGCTCGACGTCCTCGTAGTTCTCGGCCTCGGCGCGGGCGGCCTCGGTGATGCCGGCCATCCAGCCGTGGTCGGCGGCCGGGGCGGAGAAGCCGATGGTGACGGTCTCGCCGGCCTCGTCGTTGCTGCTGGCCGCCTGGTCGCCACCGCCACCGCCACCGGTGTCCTCGGGCGTGTTGCTGGTACAGCCGGCCACGAGCACGCCTGCGCTGAGCAGGGCGACCGTGGCGTACGGCAGACGGCGGAACGGACGCTGCCTCGATGCGGACATGCTCTCTCCTCGGGTGTCGCCTCCCTGTCCGGGAGCCGGGTGGGCGCCGGACGGGTCCGGCGGGTGGTGCGACCGGCGCGCGGGGGTCGCGCGCCGGGTGGTGCGGGGAAGTCCTGCGGGGAGGTCCCGGCCGGGGGCCGTCAGAGCGTCTTGCCGGTCGCGGCCGGCCGGGCACCACCGGGCCCGCCGTCGGCGGTGGTGCCGCCGGACACCGCGCCCGACGGCGAGCCGGGCAGCACGGGGCCTCCGGACACGCCTCCGGACGGGGGCCGGCGGAAGCTGAAGCCGCCGGTGGCCAGCCGCTGCTGCAGCAGGACGGCGAGGACGATGATCACGCCGGTCGCCACGGCCTGCGCCGAGCTCGACAGGTTGTTGAGCGTGAAGATGTTGCCGAGCGTCTCGAAGACGAGGACGCCGAAGACGGTGCCGACGATCGTCCCGCGCCCGCCGATCAGCAGCGTCCCGCCGATGACCACCGCGGCGATGGCGTCGAGCTCGTAGAGCGTGCCGTGCGTCGAGCTGCCCGTCGTCGTCCGCGCCATCATCATCACTGCGGCGATGCCGCAGGTGATGCCGGAGAGCACGTAGAGCTTGACGGTGTGCCGCTGCACCCGGATGCCGGCGAGTCGGGCGGCCTCGGCGTTGCCGCCGACGGCGAACGTCCGCCGGCCGAAGGTGGTGCGGTTGAGCAGCACCCACCCGGCCACGGCGACCAGCGCGAAGATGATCACCAGGGTCGGGACGCCGAGGACGTCGCCGGAGAAGAAGGACAGGAAGTCCCGGTCCCGCACGATCTGGGTGCGCCGGTTGGCGATGATCTCCGCCAGGCCGCGGGCGGCGGTGAGCATGGCCAGGGTGGCGATGAAGGCGGCGAGCCGGCCGTAGGCGATGACGACGCCGTTGACCAGCCCCGCGACCGCGCCGACGACCAGCGCGGTGAAGACCATGACGATCCAGTGGACGTCCTCGGCCATCTGCTGGGTGGCCAGCGTGGTGGCCCAGACCGAGGCCAGGGCCACCAGCGCGCCGACCGACAGGTCGATGCCGCCGCCGATGATCACGAACGTCATGCCGACGCTCACCACGCCGATGACCGAGGCCAGCCGCAGGATGGTCAGGATGTTGTCGACGTCGGCGAAGCGGTCCCCCGCCGTGACGACGCCGACGACGCACAGGAGCACCAGGGCGACGACCAGGCCGAGGTTGCGGCCCACCGGCCCGGCCAGCAACCCGCCGGAGTGCCCGCGGCGGGCCTGCTGCTTACCGGTCCCCGTGGTCAGCGCGGTGCTGCCCTCACTCATGCGACGTCCCCTTCGTGCACCGGGACGCCGTGCGTCGACGTCCCCTCCATGACCAGGTCGAGCACGCGGTGCTCGTCGAGTGCCGACGCGGGCTCCTCGGCCAGCACCCGGCCCTCCGCGACGACGAGGACCCGGTCGGCCAGACCGAGCACCTCCGGGATCTCGCTGGAGACCACGACCACCGCGACCCCGCGGTCGGCGAGGTCTCGGACCAGCGCGTAGATCTCCGATCGGGCGCCGACGTCGACCCCGCGGGTGGGCTCGTCGAGCAGCAGCACCCGGCAGTCGCGCAGCAGCCAGCGGGCGAGCACGACCTTCTGCTGGTTGCCGCCGGAGAGGGTGCGCACCTCGCGGCCGACGTCGGCCGGGCGGACCTCGAGCGCGCTCACCTGCTCGCGGGCGGCGTCGCGCTCGGCGGTGCCGGACAGGAAGCCGCCGCGGGCGAAGCGGGCCAGGCTGGAGATCGAGATGTTGCGGGCGACCGACTCGCCGAGCAGCAGCGCCTGGCTCTTGCGCTCCTCCGGCGCGAGGCCGACGCCGGCGGCCACCGCGGCGCCGACGTCGCCGGGCCGCAGCCGGCGGCCGCCCACGCGCACCGAGCCGCTGGTCGCCCGGCGGGCGCCGTAGACGGTCTCGAGGATCTCCGAGCGGCCCGAGCCGACCAGCCCGGCCAGCCCCACGATCTCCCCCGGCCGGACGGTGAAGGAGACGTCGGAGAACGCGCCGCGCAGGCCGAGGTCGTCGACCTCGAGCACCGGCTCGGCGGTGGCCGGGGGCCGGTGGTGGCGCTCGGGGAAGACGTACTCGATGTCGCGGCCGGTCATCAGCGTGATGACCTCGCGGGTGGGCGTCTCGCGGGCCGGCAGCCCGGTGGCGACGGTCCGGCCGTCCTTGAGGACGGTGATCCGGTCACCGATCTCCCGGATCTCCTCCAGCCGGTGGGAGATGTAGACGACGGCGACGTCGTGCGCGGTGAGGTCGCGGATGACCGTGAACAGCCGCTCGACCTCCTCGTTGTCGAGGACCGCGGACGGCTCGTCCATGATGATCAGCCGGGCGTCCTGGGACAGCGCCCGCGCGATGCTCACCATCTGCTGGGAGGCCGCGGGCAGCGACCCGACCTCGGCGGCCGGCCGGATCTCGGGGTGGCCGAGCCGGGTGAGCAGCTCCCCCGCCCGCCGGTTCAGCTCGCGCGGCCGGACGAAGCCCAGCTGGGCCTGCTCGCGGCCGAGGAAGACGTTGTCGGCGACGGTGAGCCCGGCCACCAGGTCGAGCTCCTGGTAGATCGTCGCGATGCCGAGGCCCAGCGCGGCCTGCGGCGTGGCCAGCCGGACCCGCTCGCCACGCCAGTGGATCACGCCGTCGTCGGGCTGGTGGGCGCCGGCGAGGACCTTGATCAGCGTGGACTTGCCGGCGCCGTTCTGGCCGAGCAGGCAGTGCACCTCGCCGGCGCGGACGTCGAGGTCGACACCGGCGAGCGCCCGGACGCCCGGGAAGGTCTTGACGATGCCCTGCATCTCCAGCAGCGGCGCCTCGCGCAGCACCGCTCCGTGCTGGGTGTCCACGGCATCACCCGACTTCTGCTCAGTGTTGACCATTAGTACGTTGAGCGCAGAACGTATGAGGTGGCACACAGGAGGTCAAGCCCCGCGCGGTGCGGTTACCGAATCGCGACGTGCCAGCGGGTCCGGCCCGGCGTGCCGGGGACGGGCCGGAGGGGGTTCGGTCTCAGTGGGCGAGCGCCTGGTGGACGGAGTCCTCGTCCAGGTAGCCCTCGATGGCCATGAGGGCCGCGCCGATCCGGCCGGAGAGGTCCGGCGCCTCGCTGACGGTGATCTCCAGGGCGCGCGCGGCCAGCGGCATGGACCGGCCGTACACCGCCTCGCGGATCCCGGCGAGCAGCGGGACGCCCGCCTGGGCGACCCCGCCGGTCATGACGATCCGGTGCGGGTTGAAGAAGTTGACCAGCGCGGCCAGGACGGTGCCGATCGTGCGGCCGGCGCGCCGGACGAGCTCCAGGGCCACGCCGTCGCCCTGCGCCGCCCGCTCGACGACCTCGCGGGTCGTCGTCACCGGCAGCCCGGCGGCCTGGGCGTCGCGCAGCAACGCTCCCCCGCCGGCGATCGCCTCGAGGCAGTTGGTCTGGCCGCACCGGCAGACGACCTCCCGGCCGTCGGCGGAGGGGACGTGGATGTGGCCGATGTCGCCGGCGCTGCCCTGCGCCCCGCGGTACACCCCGCCGTCGACGATGATCCCGCAGCCGATGCCGGTGCCGACCTTCACGACGAGGACGTCCTGCACCGACCCGGCCACGCCCATCTCGCCGAGGGCCATCACGTTGACGTCGTTGTCGACGAACACCGGGCAGCCGTAGCGGCCGAACGCGCTCGGGATGGGGAAGTCGTGCCAGCCCGGCATGATCGGCGGGTGGGAGGGCCGTCCGGTCGAGAACTCGACCGGGCCGGGGACGCCGACGCCGGCAGCGCACACGTCGGCCGGGGTCAGCCCGGCCTCGGCCAGCACCTGCTGCGCCAGCCGGTCGACCTCGGCGAGGACCGGGCCGGGCCCCTCGGCGATGTCGATGGGGTGCCCGGCGGTGGCGAGGATCTGCGCCGACAGGTCGGTGACGGCGACGTCGACGCTGGTGACGCCCAGGTCGACGGCGAGCACGCACCCGGCCGCACTGTTGAACCGCAGCAGCGTCGGCGGCCGGCCCCCGGTGCTCCAGCCGCGGCCGCCCTCCTCGAGCAGGCCGGCGGCGATGAGCTGGTCGACGCGCGCGCTCACCGTGTTGCGCGCGGCGCCGGTCAGCGCGACGAGCTCGGCCCGGCTCCGGGCACGGCCGGTGCGCACGTGGTGCAGCAGCGCGCCGGCCGAGGCGGAGGAGGAGCCCATGCCGTCATGGTGACACGCCGCGGGCCTGCTGCCCGTTGCTCGGCCCGGCGGCGTCGGCGAGGGCCGTCCGCAGCACGGCCGCGACGTCGTCGGGGTGGGTCTGCACGGTCAGGTGGGCCGCGCCGGGCACCTCCGCCACCCGGCCGCGGGGCGCCGCGGCGGCCACCCGTGCCGCCCAGTCCGGGCGGCAGAGCCGGTCGCGGGTGCCCCGGACGACGGTCACCGGCACGCCGACGGCGCGCAGCCGGGCGTCGATCCGGTCGCGGGCGGCGGCCCGCCACAGCGCCCGCATGGCCCGCGGGCCGGTGGTCAGCCACTGCGCCAGGACGAGGGGGACCTGCCACCACGGCTCGCGCACCGCCGTCCCCAGCCACCACCGCACGAGCGTCGCCGGCCGGCGCAGCCGCGGGTCGGTCGACGGGCCGAGCAGCACCACCCCGGCGACGCGGGGGTCGGTCGCCGCCGCGGCGACCACCTGGCAGCCCTGGCTGTGACCGGCCAGCACGGCCGGCCCGGTGCCGAGGCGGGCGCGCAGCGCGGCGGCGAGGTCGTCGAGCGGGGGAACAGGTGCAGACCGGCCCATCCCGGGTAGGAGCACGACGTCGGCGGGCACCCGCCGGCACAGCCGTGACCAGGACCGCCCGTCCAGCCCCAGGCCCGGGACGACCACGAGCCGGGGGATGAGGGCGGGCACCGGCCCGGTTGTACCGGGTGGACGCGGACACCGCGAGCGCACCACTCGACGGCGGCCGTGTCGGGGATCACCGCCCCGGCCCGGGCGCCGCAGGACAGCGGAGTCCCTGACGGGAGAGGATCAGTCATCATGACGACGACATCACCTGCGCACACCCCCGCCGACAGCTCGCGGACCGGCCGGCCGCGGGTGGTGATCGTCGGGTCCGGCTTCGGCGGCCTGTTCGCCGCGAAGGCCCTGCGCAAGGCCGACGTCGACATCACGGTGATCGCCAAGACCGGGCACCACCTGTTCCAGCCGCTGCTCTACCAGGTCGCCACGGGCATCCTGTCCGAGGGCGAGATCGCCCCGGCCACCCGTGAGGTGCTGCGGCACCAGAAGAACGTCCGGGTGGTGCTCGGCGAGGTCGTCGACATCGAAGTCGACGCGCGGACGGTGACCTCCACCGTCCTCGGCCGCACCGCGGTGCACCCCTACGACGAGCTGATCGTCGCCGCGGGTGCCGGGCAGTCCTACTTCGGCAACGACCAGTTCGCCGAGTTCGCCCCCGGCATGAAGAGCATCGACGACGCCCTCGAGCTGCGTGGCCGGATCTTCGGCGCCTTCGAGCTGGCCGAGATCGCCACCGACCCCGCCGAGGTCGAGCGCCTGATGACCTTCGTCGTCGTCGGCGCCGGCCCGACCGGCGTGGAGATGGCCGGCCAGATCGCCGAGCTCGCGCACCGCACGCTGCGCCGCGACTTCCGCAACATCGACCCCGAGCAGGCGCGCATCATCCTCATCGACGGCGCGCCCCAGGTGCTGCCGCCGTTCGGCCCGAAGCTGGGTGAGAAGGCCCGCCGGCACCTCAACAGGATGGGCATCGAGGTGCAGCTCGGCGCCCTGGTGACCGACCTCGACGCCGACGGCCTCACCGTCAAGGACTCCGACGGGCAGCTGCGCCGGATCACCGCGGCCACCAAGGTGTGGGCGGCCGGCGTCCAGGCGTCCCCGCTGGGCCGGATGCTGGGCGAGAAGACCGGTGCCGAGGTCGACCGGGCCGGCCGGATCTCGGTGCAGTCCGACCTCACGCTGCCCGGGCACCCCGAGATCCACGTCGTCGGCGACATGGCCAACCACCCGGACAAGCTGCCGGGCGTGGCGCAGGTGGCCATCCAGGGCGGGCGCTACGCGGCCGACCAGATCACCCGCCGCCTCGCCGGGAAGAAGCCCCGCGGGGCCTTCCGCTACCGCGACAAGGGCAACATGGCGACCATCTCGCGGTTCTCCGCGGTGGCCGACATCAAGAAGCTGAAGTTCGAGGGCTTCATCGCCTGGGTGATCTGGCTGGTGGTGCACCTCTTCTACATCATCGGCTTCAAGAGCCGCGTCACCACGGTGCTGCACTGGATGGTCAGCTTCCTCGGCCGCGGCCGCTCCCAGCGGGTTGCCACCCAGCAGCAGGTCTACGGCCGGCTGGCCCTAGAGAAGCTCGGTCCCGGCTTCTCGGCGTCCAAGACCGGCGGCCCCAAGGACCACGGCGAGAACCCGGACGAGGTCAACCCCGACCAGCAGAAGGACCTCGTCGCCCGCCGCACCGCCTAGACGAAGGACCCCGCTGCCCCCCACGCCTCGCACGCTCGGCGCGGGACCCTGCAGCGGGGCCGTTCCAGCACCTCACGTGAGCCACGTGTCGAGGGCGGCGGTGACGAGGTCCGGCGTCACCACGTGGCCGCCGTCGAACTCGTCGTAGGCGACGTCGTAGCCGGCCGCGGTGAGCTGCTGCGACACCCGCCGGCCGCAGCGCTCCACCGGCAGCACGCGGTCGGCGGTGCCGTGCGCGATCCACACGCGCGGGCGCCCCTCCCGCCCCGGCGGCGCGGCGAAGCCGGGCGAGAACGCGAGCAGCGCCTCGAACAGGCCGCCGTTGGCCAGGCCGAGCGACAGCGCGTACGAGGCGCCGTCGGAGAAGCCGCCCAGCGCCGTCCGCGACACCGCCAGACCCGCGGCCACCTGCTCCAGCGCGGCGTCCAGGACGGCGACGTCGCGGCCGAGCCCGCCGGCGATGAGGTCCCAGGTGGTGGCGACCGACGACGTGGCGAGCACGGCGACCCCGCGGGCCCCCGCGACGTCGCCCACCGCGGCCAGGGACTGCGCGGCGTCGCCGCCGGCGCCGTGGCAGAACACCAGCAGGGGCCGCGCGCCGGTGCCCCCGCCCGGGACCGCGACCAGCGCCTCGGCGCGGCCCCCGAGGTCGAGCGCGGTGGTGCCCGGCGGCAGCGGCGGGCCGGCCGGGTCGGGCCCGGGGCGGGCCTCGAGCCGTCCCGCGGCGGCCGGGCGCGGAGCGGCCACGGCTACACCGCGTGCGCCACCGGGGGCACGTGCTCGTCGGGCCGCTCGAGGTGCAGCGGCTGCAGCGGCGTCGTCTCCTCCAGGTACAGGAAGGCGTCGTAGCGCTCCCCGAGCACGGTGGGCACGTAGTTGCCCCAGCGCTCCCGCTCGGGCCGGTAGACGACGCCGATCGCCCGGTGGTCGAGCCGGCGGTCCAGCCAGCCCGGGCGCGCACCCGGCGGGACGACGACCAGCGCGTCCCGGCCGAGCGCCTCGTGCAGCAGGTGCTCCAGACTGCCCTCCCGGGCCGGCGGGACGGTCATCCGCTCCATCTGCGCGCCCCACTCCCGCCCGGCGACCACCCCGCCGCGGTGCCCGCCGAAGCCGACCAGGACGACGTCGCCGGCTCCGTGCCGCTCCCGCAGCAGCTGCCCGAGGTTGGTCATCCCGGCGTCGGCCATGTCGGTGGCCCGCGCGTCGCCCACGTGGGTGTTGTGCTCCCAGACGACGGCCTTCGCGCCGGTGTGCGCCAGCAGCCGGTCGAGGGTGTCGGCCATGTGCACGTCGCGCACGTTCCAGGACGCCGCCGACCCCGCCAGCATGGACCGGTAGTAGCGCTCGGCCCCGGCGACGACCGCGGCGTTCTGCTCGGCGGCGAAGCGGGCCTCGGGGTCGTCGCCGTCGGTGGTGGCGCCGCGCTCCTCGCACAGCCGGCGCAGCAGGTCGACGACGGTCTGCTCGCAGGTCGCCGGCGCCAGCCGGGTGGCGAAGGCGTACTCCGCGCCGTCCTCCCCGTAGGGCTCGAAGCAGCGCAGCGCCTGCACGGCGGCGTCGGCGTGGTCGGGCTCGTGCTCCCGCAGCCAGGCGACCAGCTGCTGCATCGAGTCCCAGAGGCTGTAGACGTCCAGGCCGTAGAAGCCGACGCGGTCGGCCCCGGGCCGGGCCGCGTTGTGGTCGCGCAGCCACCGGCAGGACTCGACGACGTCGTCGTTGGCCCACATCCACGTCGGCCAGCGGGAGATGGCGTCCAGCGCGGTGCGCGGGTCGGCGTCGGCGCCCGGGCGCAGCCGCACGCTCCGGTTGACCCGGTAGCAGTCGGGCCAGTCCCCCTCGACGGCCACGAGGCCGAAGCCGCGCTCCTCGACCAGCCGGCGGGTCAGCGCCGCCCGCCAGGCGTAGTACTCGTGCGTGCCGTGGCTCGCCTCGCCGATCGCGACCACCCGGGCGTCGCCGACCCGGGCGAGCAGCGGGTCGAGGTCCGTCGCGTCGCGCAGCGGGAGCGCGAGCCCCCGGACGTCGTCCCGGTCCATCAGACCTCCCCGGCCGCCCCTTCCCGGACGACCCGCTCGGCGACCGCCCGGCGGTCGCCCGTGCGCAGCCAGGTCCTCCGCTGCCGTGCCGCGGACGTACCCCGGCCGAGCAGGTCCTGCACCAGGACGCACACCTCGTCCCACTCGCCGGCGGCGGTGAGGTCCTCCTCGAGCTCGGCGAGCAGCCCGCTGACCGCGTCGCGGGCGTCGACCAGCTCCAGGCGCAGCGGGTCGAACAGCCGCCCCGCGACGCCCTCCCGCGCGGCCCGCCACCGGGCGGCGCGCAGGTGCTCCGGGCGGACCTCGGGCACCGGCTCGCCCCGGACGGCGCGGGCGGCGAGCACCCGCACGAGCGAGCGGACCAGCGCCGCGTGCAGGACGGTGTCGTCGAGGGTGGTGCAGACGTCGGCCAGGCGGAACTCGATCGTGGGCAGCCGGGCCGATGGGCGGACGTCCCAGTAGAGGTGCGAGCCGTCGGCGACGACGCCGGAGGCGACCAGGCCCGCGAGCACCCGGCGGTAGCCGTCGGCGTCGCCGAGGGGCTCGGGAGCGCCGGCGTGCGGGAAGCGGGTCCACCACAGCGTCCGCCACGACTCGTAGCCGGTGTCGACGCCGTCGTGGAACGGCGAGCTGCCGGTCATCGCCAGCAGCACCGGGACGTAGGGCCGGGTGCGGTCGAGGACGGCGACGGCGGTGTCGAGGTCGGGGACGCCGACGTGCACGTGGCAGCCGCAGATGTCCTGCTGCCGGGCCAGACCCGCCCAGCGCTCGACCATCGCCTCGTACCGCTCGCCCGGGGTGACCGGCATCGTGTGCCAGGACCCCCAGGGGTGGGTGGAGGCGGGCAGCACGAGCAGCCCATCGCGGGCGGCGGCCGCGGCGGCCTCGGCGCGGGCGGCGGTCAGCTCGGCGCGGACCTGCGCCAGCGTGGTGCAGACCCCGGTGGCGATCTCGAGCTGGGTGGTCGCGATCTCGGGGAGGACGCGCGGTCCGGCCTCGCCGGCCAGGGCCGCGGCCGAGGCGCGCGGCCCGGGGGTCAGCTCGTAGGTGCCGGGGGCGACGAGGTGGAACTCCTCCTCGACGCCGAGGGTGCGCCCGACGCCGCCGCTGTCGGACTGCTGGCCGTCGGGGTGCACGCCGCTCCTGGGTGCCGTCGGGGGTCCTGCCGGGCAGGCCGACGCTACGACCGGCGGACCCGGCGCGCACCTGCTGACCAGCACGGTCGTGCTGTGCACACACCTGTGTGCAGAGCACGACCGCGCGCGAGAGCACCTGATCGCTCACGGCGTAGCCGGAGGGGTGGCCGCGACCGGCCCGGCAGGCGTCCACTGGACGGTGCAACGGTGTAATCAGACCCAGGAGGTGCGCCGTGACGCGACCGGACACCGACGCCGCGCTCGACGCCTACTCGCAGGTGGTCACCGCGGTGGCCGCCGACCTCACGCCGCACGTCGCCGCGCTGCAGGTCACCGGCCCCGACGGGCGGCCGGGCGCGGGCTCGGCGGTCGTCGTCCCCGGCGACGGCCTGCTGCTCACCAACGCGCACGTCGTCGGCCGCGCCCGCGCGGGCCGGGCGGTGTTCGGCGACGGCAGCGAGACGCCGGTCGAGGTCGTGGGCACCGACCCGCTCTCCGACCTCGCCGTCGTCCGCGCCACCGACACCGCCCCCGACCCGGCGGTCCTCGGCGACGCCGCGCAGCTGCGGGTCGGCCAGCTCGTCGTCGCCGTCGGCAACCCGCTGGGCCTGGCCGGGTCGGTCACCGCCGGCGTCGTCAGCGGTCTGGGGCGCTCGCTGCCGACCCGCGACGGGCGCACCGCGCGGGTGGTCGAGGACGTCATCCAGACCGACGCCGCGCTCAACCCCGGCAACTCCGGCGGCGCGCTGGCCGACTCCGCCAGCCGGGTGGTGGGCATCAACACCGCCGTCGCCGGGTGGGGGCTGGGGCTGGCCGTCCCGGTCAACGCCACCACCCGCCGGATCATGACGACGCTGGTGCGCGACGGCCGCGTCCGGCGGGCCTACCTCGGCCTGGTCAGCAGCCCCGCTCCCCTGCCGGCCCCGCTCGCCGAGCGCACCGGCCGCCGCCGCGGGCTGCGGGTGGTCGACGTCGTCGCGGGGTCGCCGGCCGACCGGGCGGGGCTGCGGCCCGGCGACCTCGTCCTGGAGGCCGGCCGGGCGCCGGTGGCCGAGGCGCAGAGCCTGCAGCGACTGCTGTTCGCCGAGGCGGTCGGCCGGTCGCTGCCGGTGACGGTGTACCGGCGCGGGGCGATGGTCGACGTCATCGCCGTCCCGACCGAGCTCACCGGCTGACCCCTCCTCCGGGGTGCCGTGCCGTTCCCCCTGCTCAGGAACGTCCCGGTGGGTGACGATGACCCCCGCGACGGAGGGGGACGCCGGTGTACGGGGACCGCAGGAGCGGACTGGGCCTGCTCGCACTGCTGTACGGCTGCGGTGCCGCGCTGTGCGCGGTCGGCGCGCTGTGGCCGATGAACACGCGCACGCCGGTGGCGCTGCTCGCCGTGCTCGCCGTCTCCGGCGGAGGGCTGTCCGCGGCGTTCTGGCTCGGCCGCGACCGGCTGCCGATGGCCGCCGTCCACGCGGGACTCGCGTTGCTGTCCCTGCTCACCGCCCTGGTGGCCTGGCAGTCGGCGACCGCCGTGGGCCTCGTCGGCCTCGGACCGGCACTGGTGGCCCTCGGCGTGCTCGCCGGGCACGTGCTGCCTCCCGAGCACGCCCGGGCCCACCTCGCCGGCGGGGTCGCCGTCGTCAGCGGCGGCGCGCTCGCGGCGGCCCCGTCGGGCTTCCTCTCCCCGTGGATCGCCGCGGTCGTCACCGCCGTCGTGCTCACCGAGGCCCAGGCCCGCCAGACCGGTGCGCTGCGCCGGGCGGCCTGCACCGACCCGCTGACCGGGCTGGCCAACCGCCGCGCCTGGGAGGACGGCGCCGTCCGGCTGCTCGCCGCGGCCGAGCGGGCCGGCGAGCCGGTCACCGTCGCGCTGCTCGACCTCGACGGGTTCAAGGCCGTCAACGACACCGGGGGCCACGCCGCCGGCGACGCGCTGCTGCGCTCGCTGGCCGTCGGGTGGCGCGGTGAACTGCGCCGGTCGGACCTGCTGGGCCGGGTCGGCGGGGACGAGTTCGCCCTGTGCCTGCCCGGCAGCGACGCCGCAGCCACGGCCGACCTGCTGCGGCGGCTGCGCGCCGCGTCGACGGGTGCCTGGTCGGCCGGGACGGCGACCGCCCGCCCCGGCGAGGTGCTCCCCGAGGTCCTCGCCCGCGCCGACGCCGCGCTCTACCGGCAGAAGGCCACCCGTTCCCGCGAGAGCCGGACGCCCGTCGACTGACGGCGTCCGGGCGGTCACGACCGCCCGGCACTGCGTACCGACGCGCCACGGCCCGCCTCCCGGCGCGCCCGGTCGCGTTCCGGCGAGCCCGGACCGGGAGGAGCGTCCGCGCCGACCACGGGACCGACCTCGGACGCGGGGAGGCGGAGATGGCCTCGGTGGTGGTGTGCGGCGGGAGCGTCGTGGGCCTGTGCGCGGCGATGATGCTGGCCCAGGACGGTCACGAGGTGACCGTGCTGGAGACCGACCCCGACGGCGCACCGGCCACCCCGGCGGAGGCCTGGGACGCCTGGCACCGGCGGGGGGTGGCCCAGTTCCGGCAGCCGCACAACCTGTTCGCGCGCTTCCGTGCCGTGGCCGACGCGGAGCTCCCCGGCCTGACCACGCGGCTGCTCGACGCCGGCTGCGTGTGGGTCGACTACACGCCCCTGCTGCCGCCCACGGTGACCGACCGCGCGCCGCGGCCCGGGGACGAACGGCTGCGCTTCGTCACCGGACGGCGCCCGGTCGTCGAGTCGGCCGTGGCGGCCGCCGCGGAGGAGACCCCCGGGGTCACGGTGCGCCGCGGGGTGCGGGTGGCCGGCCTGCGACCGGGGGCCTCGGCGGTCGACGGCGTGCCGCACGCCGCCGGGGTGGTGACGACGGCGGGCGAGGAGGTCGCCGCCGACCTCGTCGTCGACGCGACCGGCCGGCGGACGCCCTCGGCGGACTGGCTGGCCGGACTCGGTGCGCGCCCACCGGAGACCCGGGCGCAGGACTCGGGGTTCGTCTACTACACGCGCTACTTCACCGGCCCGCACCGGCCGGCGCGCCGCGGACCGTCGCTCATGCCCTGCGGCAGCGTCTCGGTGCTGACCCTCGACGGCGACAACGACACCTGGTCGCTCACCGTCTTCGGCCAGACCGGGGACGCCCCGCTCAAGGCCCTGCGCGACCCCGGGGTCTTCGACCGCGTCCTCGGCGCGTTCCCCCTGCAGGCGCACTGGCTCGACGGGGAGCCGCTCGACGGGGTGCTGGCGATGGCCGGTGGGCTCGACTGCTCCCGCCGCTTCGTCGTCGACGGCCGTCCGGTGGTGACCGGGTTCGCCGCCGTCGGGGACGCCTGGGCCTGCACCAACCCCTCGGCCGGACGGGGACTGTCGGTCGGCCTCCTGCACGCGGCGCTGCTGCGCTCCGTCGTCGCCGAGCACCTGGACCGGCCCGCCGCGCTGGCGACCGCCTGGCACGAGGCGACCGAGCGGACCGCCGCGCCGTTCGTCCAGGAGCAGCTGGCGGAGGACCGCTCGCGGCTGGCCCAGATGGCCGCCGCCCGGGAGGGACGGCCCCCGCCTCCTCCGTCGCCGGAGCTCGCCGCCTTCCTCGGTGCCGCCGCGCAGGACGCCGGCCTCTTCCGCGCGATGCTCGAGTACCGGCTCTGCATGGCGCCGCTGGCGGAGGTGCTCGCCCGGCCGGAGGTGCAGGAGCGCGTCGCCGCGGCCGAGCACCGGCCGCCGTCGGGCTTCCCCGGCCCGGACCGGGCACGGCTGCTCGAGCTGCTCGCGGGCCAGGTGTAGCTAGGGACGGCGCCAGTCGCCGGAGGTCAGGTGCGAGCCGGCCATCGGCCCCATCTGCAGCATGCCGCCGTCGACGGTGTAGGACGCCCCCGTGACGTAGGAGGCCGCCGGGGAGGCGAGGAACGCGACGACGGCGGCGACCTCGTGCGCGTCGCCCGGGCGGCCGACCGGGACGCCGGGCCGCTCGTGGCCGGGCGCGGTCGGGTCCTCGTCCTCCTGGCCGGTCATCGGGGTGGCGATCTCCCCCGGCGCGACGGCGTTGACCGTGATGCCGTGCTCGGCCAGCTCGATCGCCGCGACCCGGGTGAGCAGGCCCAGCCCGCCCTTGGCCGCGCAGTAGGCGGCCGCGCCCACCCGCGGCTGGTGCTCGTGGACGCTGGTGACGTTGACGACCCGCCCGCCCCGGCCGGCGGCGACCATGCGGCGCGCGGCGCGCTGCAGGCACAGGAACGCCGCGTCGAGGTCGGTGGCCAGCACCTCGCGCCAGGTCGCGTAGTCGGTCTCCAGGAGCAGCGTCGAGTGCCCGGTGCCGGCGTCGTTGACCAGGACGTCGATGCCGCCGAGCGCGTCGGCGAGCTCGTCGACGACGTCGGCGGCCTCGGGCAGCCGGGTGAGGTCGACGTGGCGGACCTCCGCCCGCCGGCCGCGCGAGCGCACCTCCTCGGCGGTGTCGAGGGCGTCGGCCTCGTCGCGGTACCAGGTGATCCCGACGTCGCAGCCCTGCTCGGCGAGCGCGACGGCCACCGCCTTCCCGATGCCCGACTCCGACCCCGTGACGACCGCGACGCGGCCCGCTGACTCCGTCATGTCCCCATGCTGGGGGCCGACCGCGGCCCCCGCCGGATGGCTGGTCACCGTGCGCAGTGACACGACGACGGTCCGCCGCGCACGCGCGCGCGTTCCGCAGGACCGTGGCACACCGCCCGGTCGCGGCCCACACTCGGTGGACTGACGCAGCCCCCGTCAGCCCGTGCGCCACCGGGAGACGCTCCTGCCGCTCCAGACCTTCGGCCCCTACGAGCTCGACGAGCTGCTGGGCCACGGCCGTTCCGGCGAGGTCCACCGTGCCTGGGACACCCGCCGGCACCGGACCGTCGCCCTCCGCATCCTGCGGCCGGAACTCACCCAGGACCCGCGGTTCCGCGTCCGTTTCCTCCGCGACTGCGAGCGCGCCGCACGGGTGGACGAGCCGCACGTCGTCCGGGTGCACGAGTTCGGCGAGATCGACGGCCGGCTGTACGTGGACACCGAGCTGGTCGACGGCCGGACCCTGGCCGCGGCGCTCGCCGCAGACGGGCCGCTGCCGGCATCCCGCGCCGTCGTGGCCGTGAGCCAGCTGGCCAGCGCCCTCGACGCCGCCCACGCCCGCGGTCTGGTGCACCGCGACGTCCGGCCGTCCGAGGTGCTGCTGTCGGGCCCGAGCACCCGCCCGGTCTGCCACCTCAGCGGCTTCGGCGTCGCCGGCGCCCCCGTCGCGGGCACCGGCCAGGACACGACGGCCGACGGCGTCGGGCCGGTCGAGGTCCCCCGGTACGTGCCCCCCGAGCGGCTGACCGCCCGGCTCGCCGACCACCGGGTCGACGTCTACGCACTGGCCTGCCTCCTGTACGAGGTGCTCACCGGCCGGCCGCCCTTCGACGCCGCCGACCCGCAGGAGCTGTACGCGGCCCACCTGCACCGGGAGCCGCCGCGCCCCTCCGACGCGGTCGAGTCGCTCCCGCCCGCGCTGGACGACGTCGTGGCGCACGGCATGGCCAAGGACCCCGACCGGCGGTACGGGACCGCCGGGGAGCTGGCGCAGGCCGCCCGGGCGGCGCTCGTCCCGGCCCCGGACACGGTGCCGGTGAAGGCCGTCGCACCGCCGGCCGCCGGCGGTGCGCGCGGTGCCGCGGCGGGCGGTGCGCGCGGTGCCGCGGCGGGCGGTGCGCGCGGTGCCGCCACCGGGCCGGCCGGTGCCCGCCGAGCGCGGCACCGCGTCCCGCCACCGGCACCGCGGGCCGGGCACCGGCGGGGCCTGATCGCCGTGCTCGTCGCCGGAGCGGTCGCCGTGAGTGCCGCGGGGGGCGTGGCCGCGGTCCGGCTGGCCTCCGACAGCTCCGACGCGGCGGCGTCGACCCCGGTCGTGGCCGAGCCGGCCGGCGACCCCGGGGACGACCCGTTCGTCCCACCGCCGCCGGGCACGGCCGACCCGGCGCAACAGGACGGCGCCCCGGGACCGGGCAGCCCCGGCACCGCCCAGCCGGACGACGAACCGGCACCGGGCTCCGCCGGCAGCTCGCAGCCGGACGGCGAAGCGGCACCGGACTCCGCCGGCACACCGCAGCCGGACGGCGACGGCCCCGCCGAGGGGACCGCCGGCACCACCTCGGGCGCGGGCGGCCCCGCATCGGGTGCCGCTGCCCCGGCCACCGCGGCGGGCAGCACCGTCGCGGGGAACCGGCCCGGCCTCTACGGCGGCTCCGGGGCGGAGGTCTGCGATCCCGCGGCGATGGCCGAGTACCTCGACGCCCACCCCGATGCGGCCGCGGCGTTCGCCGCCGTCGAGGACGTCCCCCGCGCCGAGATCGGCGACTACCTGGCCGCGCTCACCCCCGTCGTGCTGCGCTTCGACACCGCCGTCACCAACCACGGGCTCGCCCACGGGCGGGCCATCCCGTTCCAGTCGGTGCTGCAGGCGGGCACCGCCGTGCTCGTCGACGGCGCGGGCGTCCCGCAGGTCCGCTGCATCTGCGGCAACCCGCTGGCGCCGCCCGCCCCCCGGCCCGGCCCGGAGTACGGGGGGGACCCGTGGCCCGGCCTGGCGCCGGAGACGGTCGTCGTCGTGCAGCGCAGCCCGGCGCCCGTGCCGGTCCTCGTCCTCGTCGACGACGCGACCGGCGCCGTCGAGGCGCGTCCCGCAGGAACCGCCGGCGACGCCGACCGACCGGTCGCCCCGCAACTGGCGGCGCAGGCCCGCGGCTTCGCGCCGACGCCCCCGTCGAGCAGTGCCCCGCCGTCCGCCGACCCGCAGGCCGCGGGCACGACCGGCACCGGTCCCGGCGCCACCGGGTCCCCGTCCGCCGGCGGGTCGGCCGGTACCGGCGGGTCACCGCCCGCCGGCGACCCGCCGGGAACGAGCGACCCGGCGACCGGAGGCACGCCCGCCCCCGCCCCGGGCGGTCCCGAGGAGCCCGGTAGCCCGCCCGCGGACGACGGGACGGCCGGGGAGGCACCCGGGGACGAGGCACCGCCGGCCGGACCCCCGCCGGCCGACGAGCCGCCACCACCGGCCGAGGCGCCGCCGGCCGAGCCGCCGGCCGGCGAACCCCCGCCGGCGGACGACGCACCCCCGGCCGGGCCACCACCGGCCGACGAGCCGCCACCCGCCGAGGAGCCCCCGCCGGTCGGTCCACCGCCGGCCGACCAGCCGCCCGTCGAGGCGCCACCCGCCGAGGCGCCTCCGCCGGACCCGGAGCCGGCCGAGGAACCTGCCGAGGCGCCTGCCGAGACGCCTGCCGAGACGCCTGCCGCGGAGGCGCCTGCCGACGAGCCCGCCGGGCGGGCGCCCGCCGAGGAGGCCCGGGAGGAGGACCCCGCCACGGAGGTCCCGGCCGACCCGCTCCCGCCCGCGGACCCGGTCACGCCCTGACCCCCGCCGGCCGCGAGCCGACGGGTCAGCCGGCCGGCGGGGCGTCCTCGAGCTCGGTGACCCGGGCGGCGGCGCGGTCGCGCTCGGCCGCCGCGCGCTCGGCCGCCCGGTCGGCGGCACCGGCCCGCCGCGACGCCGTCGCCGCCTCGGTCTCGACCTGCGCGGCCTCCTCGCGGACCCGCGCGAGCTCCGCGGCCAGGTCCTCCACCCGGGCGGCGAGGTCGGCCGCCCGGCGCCGCGCCCGCTCCGCCCGGTCCCGCGCCGTCCGGGCGGAGCGCGCGGCCTCCTCCGCGACGTCGGCCGCGGCCTCGGCGTCCTCGCGGGCGGCGGCGATCTCGCGCTGCCGCCGCTCCTCCGCGGCCCGCCGTCGCCGGGCCTCGGCCTCGTCCCGCCGTCGGGCCTCCTCGTCGCGCCGCCGCGCCTCCTCCTCGTCCTCCCGCCGCCCGGCGGCGCGCCCGTCCGCCTCGTGCCGCGCGGGCCGACGGGCGGTGGCCGGCGGCGGTACGACCCGCAGGTCGGGCCGGGTGCCGAGGCCGGTGCCGCGGGGCGAGAGCGGGCCGGTGAGCCGGCCGGCGAGCAGCGCCTCCCCCGCCTCGGGGTCGGCGAGCGCGGCCCGCAGCGTCTGCTCGACCCCGTCGGCGACGGCGTCGCTGAGCGGGTGCCCGAGCCGGGCGGCCACCGCCCGGGCCTGGCGGGTGAGCGCGGCCAGCAGCCGCGAGCGCTGGGTGCCCAGGGTGCGCAGCTGGTCACCGGCCAGGGCCTGCTGCGCCTCGCGCAGCAGGTCCCCGAGCTCGATCAGCCCGGCGATCTCGTCGGGCTGCTCCCGCACCAGCGCGTTGCAGGCCCAGGCCGCCGTGGTGGGCTTGCCGAGGGCGGCGATCCGCTGGGCGAGGGCCCGGTCACCGGCCGCGCGGGCCCGGCGGGCGGCCTCGGTGCGGGCGGCGACGAAGTCGCCGGGGGCCAGGCCGTAGAGCTCGTCGGCGACCTCGTCGAGGTCCACGCTCCCTCCTCGCGGGTCGGCGGACGACGGCGCGACCCTGCCACGGCCGCGGACGGGCGGTCGACCGCCGCGCGCGAGAGAGGTGCGCCCGCGTGGCGTCCCTGGCACGGTGGGGCCCGGAGGACGGCGCCGTCCCCCGCCCCGGACGACGTCCCGACGCGCCGGCACCCGCCGGTCGGCACCCGACCCCCGGAGTCCCCGTGGTCCCCTCCCCCTCCGCCCAGCCCAGCGCGGCCCCGCACCCGGTCGGCCCCCCGACGGTCCTGTTCGTCGGCGCCTCCGACGCGGCGACCTCCCAGATGGCCGCCGCCCTGCTCGCCCGGCGGGCCGGCGGGAGGGTCCGCGCGCTCTCGGCCGGGTCCGCACCGGCCGCGCGGGTCGACCCCGCCGCGGTGGCGGCGATGGCCGAGCTCGGCGTCGACCTGTCCGTCCGCTTCCCCAAGCCGCTGACCGCCGACGCGGTGCACGTCTCCGACGTCGTCGTCAGCCTCGGCGGCGCCCGGCGGTGCCCGCTGCTGCCGGGCACCCGCTACCTCGACTGGCCGGTGGCCGACCGGGCCGGGGCCGACGTCGCCGGGGTGCGGCCGGTACGCGACGAGCTCGACCGCCGGGTGTGCGGGCTGCTCGCCGAGCTGACCGGCTGACCCGCGGGCTACCGCCCGAGCGCCCGCAGCCGCTCCTCGCGGGCGGCGCGCAGCAGCACGGGCAGCCGCGGGTCGGCGAGGACGTCGAGGGTGCGGACGGCGAGCTTGCGGAAGGACGCGCCGGTCCCGTCGAGCAGGCCGCCGTCGAGGCCGGCCGCCGCGAGCGCCGCACCACGGTTGAAGCCGAGGTTGAGGTGGCGGTCGTACACGTCGAGGTAGGCGTAGTGCTCCGACTGCTTGCGCGGTCCCACGCCGTAGCCGACGGTCCGCTGGTGCGGCCACACCACCCGGACCACGGCGGGGTCGGTCTCGCGCACCAGTGCGTCGGCGGCGCGGACGAGGTCCGCGGTCGGGGGCGCCAGCGCGGTCAGCAACGCCGTCATGTCGTCCACCGGGTCGCTCACCGGTCCCTCCTCCACAGGGGCCCTCCTGCCTAGGCTGGGTCCACCATCCCACCGGCGTCCGGAGGTCCCCGTGCTGCTGCGCCTGCTCGGACTGCTGCTGCTCGTCTGGCTCGCGGTGACCGTCGTCGGCTGGGTCGTGGAGGGGTTGTTCTGGCTGGTCGTCGTCGGCCTGGCCGCGGTCGGCATCACCGCGGCGCTGGGGGTGCGGGAGCGGCTGCGCCGCTGACGACCGGTGCCCCGGTCCGCGGACGCGGACCGGGGCACCGGGAGCGGGCGATCGGGAGCTGGGGTCTCAGGAGGCGGTGGCCACCGCGACCGGCCGGGCCAGCCGCACCCCGGCCGCGGCGCCGACGCTGACGACGCCGAGCAGCGCCAGCGCCGTGCCCAGGCTGCCGAGGACGCCGGTGAGCGCGAGCACCACCAGCGGGCAGACGAACTGACCGACGAACAGCGCCGAGGTCCACACTCCGGTGGCCCGGCCGCGCTGCTCGAAGGTCAGCGAGCCCAGCGCCCACGAGAGCATCGAGGGCAGCAGCAGGCCGTTGCCCAGGCCGGTCACCACCGCCGCGACGACGACGGCGGGGACGGAGTCGGCGAGCCCGAGGCCGACCAGGCCGGCGCCGGAGAGGGCGAACGCCGCCGGCACGGTCACCGCCGGGCCGAGCCGCGCGAGCCGGCCGAAGGAGAACGCGCCGACCGCGGTGCCCAGCGAGCCGATGGCGCTGATCGCCCCGATGGCCCCGGTCGACTCGACGCCGATCGCGTCGAGCGTGAAGGACAGCTCCACGACGAGGACGTAGAACACCAGGCCACCGACGAGGGTGACCACCACCGGCACGGCCAGCTGCGCCCAGGGCAGGCGGGGCAGCCGCCGCGACCGGGCGGGCGCGGGAGCCGGCTGCCAGACGTACCTCGCCGCCAGCGCCGCCAGCGGCAGGCTGACCGCGTACAGCCAGAACGGCGTCCGCCAGTCCTGCGCGCCCAGGGCACCGCCCGCGCCGAAGAAGACCGTCGCCGAGACGGTGGTGAACACCACCTGCAGGCCGAAGTAGCGCTCGCGCTGCGCGCCGGAGAAGTAGTCGGCGAGCAGCGTGGTGCAGCAGGTCATGATCGCCGCCTCGGTGAGGCCGACCAGGACCCGGCTGGCCACGATGAGCTGCAGCGAGTCCAGCCACAGCGGCGCGGTGCCGGCGAAGGCGTAGGCGACCAGCGCGCCGACCAGCAGCCGCTTGCGGCCGACCCGGTCGACGATGCGGCCGGCGATCATCGCGGTCAGGCCGATGACCAGCGCCGGGGCGGTGAGCACCACCGGGGTGAGCGTCTCCACGCCCGGGGTGCCGGCGAAGGCGTCCTGGATGCGGGGCAGGACCGGCGCCAGCAGCACCGCGCCCAGCACGGACAGGCAGCTGGAGAACAGCAGGACCAGGGCCTGCGCGCGGCCGGCCGGGCGGCCGGTGGCGGGGTCGACGGCGACCTCGTCGGCGAGGGGTGCGGCGTCGCGGACGGACACGGGCGGCTCCAGGGGACGGGCGCCGGTCCCGGTGACCGGCATCACTGGCCGGGAAGTGTCAGGACGCGGGGGCCGGAGCGGAAATCACTTCTCCTGGGGTGCGGTATCAGTCAGGTCGATGCCCTCGCGGGCGCCGGGTGAGACCGCCTGCGCGGCGGCCCGCGAGACGACGTCGCGCAGGTACCGGTGCTCGGGGTCGTCGTCGTAGACCGGGTGCCACCACATCGCCTCGACCAGCGGCCCGGCCTCGAACGGCGGCGGCAGCGCGCGGATGCCCGAGCCCAGCGGCAGCAGGTCGACCAGCCGGCGCTGCAGCAGCGCGATCCGGTCGCTGCCGGCGACCAGCGCGGGCACGGTCAGGAAGCTCTCGATCACCACCTGGACGCGGGGCTCGATGCCGAGCTGGCGCATCTGCCGCGCCGCCGGGGTGGAGGCGGTCTGGCCGTGGTATGTGGCGACCCAGGGCAGCGTCTCGAGGTCCTCGACGGTCAGCCCCTGCTCGGCGACGGGGTTGTCGGCGGCGACCACGCACACCCACTCGTCGCGGTAGAGGTCGCGGTGGGGCAGGTCGCTGACGAAGCCGTGCGGCAGCAGCAGCAGGTCGGCGGTGAGCAGCGCCTGGGCGGCGTTCTCGACGATCGCCGGCGAGTGCGGGGTCAGCCGCAGCCGGGTGCGCGGGGCCTCCTCGGCGAGCAGCGCGGCGATGGTGTCGCCGAGCACCACGACGACGTAGTCGCTGACGAGCACCGAGAACTCCCGGGTCGACGACGCCGGGTCGAAGCCGGGCTGCGCGGTGAACACCCGCTCGACGTTGCCGAGCGCCACCCGCACCAGCTCGCGCAGCTGCACGGCCAGCGGCGTGAGCCGGTAGTCGTTGCCCACGCGGGTGAGCAGCTCGTCGCCGAAGTGCCGGCGCAGCCGGGCCAGCGACGCCGACAGCGCCGGCTGGGACAACCCCATCTGCCCGGCGGCGCGGGTGACGCTGCGCTGGGTGAGCAGCGCGTCGAGGGCCACGAGCAGGTTGAGGTCCAGGCTCGCGAGGTTCACGGGGCGACGGTATCGGCGCCGTCTATGACCCCCATCAGACATCTCGTCTTCCCGGACCACCCGCCGTGACCGACCGTGGTCCGCGTCACGACGAGGAGGACGCGACCGTGCCCGACCGCACCTGGCTCGACCCCGCAGAGCTCGACCGCACCGACCCCGAGGGGGCCATCGCGGCGGCCGCCAAGCGCTGCTCGAACTGGGGCCGCTGGGGCACCGACGACGTGCTGGGCACCCTCAACCTCCTCGACGACGCCAAGCGCGCCGAGGGAGCCCGGCTGGTCCGCCGCGGGGCGGCCTTCTCGCTGTCGCAGCGCTTCGACGCCGACGGCCCGCAGAGGGGCTGGCGCCGGCGCACCAACCCGGTGCACACCATGCTCGACACCGGCACCGACGCCGAACGCGGCGTGCAGGGCTTCCCGCACGGCATCGGCGGCGCCGACGACGTGATCGCGATGCCGCTGCAGGCCTCCACCCAGTGGGACGGCCTCGGGCACATCTTCGACCACGGCGCCGCCTGGAACGGCCGCCGCGCCGGCGACGTCGTCACCAGCCTCGGCGACGCCGTCACCGGCATCGAGACCGTCGCCGACCGCATCGCCGGCCGGGGCGTGCTGCTCGACGTCGGCCGCGCCCTCGGCGAGGACGGCGAGCTGCCCGACGGGTTCGCCATCACCCCGCAGCACCTCGAGGCCACCATCGCCGCCCAGGGCGAGAGCGCCCGCGTCGGCCGCGGCGACCTGCTGTGCGTGCGCACCGGGCAGCTCACCCGCGCCCGACGCTCGGTGGCCGCCGGCACCGGGTGGGGCGACTACGCCGGCGGTCCCGCGCCGGGCCTGTCGTTCACCGCCGCCGACTGGCTGCACGCCACCGACATCGCCGGCGTCGCCACCGACACCTGGGGCTTCGAGGTGCGGCCCAACGAGTTCGACGTCGCCTTCCAGCCGCTGCACCAGGTCGCCATCCCGCACATCGGCCTGTTCCTCGGCGAGCTGTGGGACCTCGACGCGCTCGCCGCCGACTGCGCCGCCGACGGCGTGTGGGAGTTCTTCCTCACCGCCGCCCCCCTGCCCGTGACCGGCGCCGTGGGGGCCCCGGTCAACCCGATCGCCGTCAAGTAGGAGCCGAGAGATGCCCGCCGTCAGCAACGTCCTGGTGGTCGGCGCCGGCCTCGCCGGTGCCGCCACCGCCATCCGCCTGGCCGAGGCCGGCGTCGCCGTCGACCTGGTCGAGATCCGGCCCGAGGTGAGCGCCCTCGGGTCGGGGATCACGCTGCAGGGCAACGCGCTGCGCGAGCTGCGCACCCTGGGCGTCTGGGAGCGGGTGTCCGCCGCCGGGTACGCCTTCGACGTCACCGGCATCCGGGCGCCCGACCCCGCCGGCACCGTCGTCGCGGAGATCCCCGACGCCCGGACCGGCGGCCCGGACCTGCCCGCCGTCATGGGGATGTCGCGCCCCGAGCTCGCCCGCATCCTCACCGACCGCGCCGCGGAGGTCGGCGTCAAGGTCCGGTTCGGGACGACGCACACCGAGCTGCGCCAGGACGCGACCGGCGTCGACGTCACCTTCGCCGACGGCTCGGCCGGCCGCTACGACCTCGTCGTCGGCGCGGACGGGCTGCGCTCCTGGACCCGCCGGGCGCTGGGCATCGAGCTGGAGACGACGCCGGTCGGCATGGGCATCTGGCGCGCGTTCGGCCCGCGCCCGGCGAGCGTCACGCGCACCGACCTGTACTACGGCGGGCCGTCGTTCATCGCCGGCTACTGCCCCACCGGCGAGGACTCGCTCTACGCCTACATCGTGGAGCCGGCCCAGGACCGCTCGACGCTGACGCCCGAGGAGCAGCTGGCCACGATGCGGGAGCTCGCCGCGGCCTACCACGGCCCCTGGGACGACGTCCGCGAGACGCTGACCGACCCGTCCCGGGTGAACTACACCTGGTTCGAGACCCACGTGCTGCCCGCGCCGTGGAACCGCGGCCGGGTGGTGCTCGTCGGCGACGCCGCGCACGCCTGCCCGCCCACCATCGCCCAGGGCGGCGCGCAGGCGCTCGAGGACGCCTACGCGCTCACCGACCTGCTGCTCACCCGGTCCGCGCTCGACCAGGACCTGTGGGACGCCTTCACCGCCCGCCGCTTCGAGCGCGCGACGACCGTCGTCGACGCGTCAAACCAGCTCGCCCAGTGGCAGCTCGACCACGTCCAGGGCGACATCCCGGGCCTGATGCGCTCCATCGCCCAGCTCGTCGCCCAGCCCGCCTGAACAGCCTTTATCGCGATAAAGGCTCTCCCCTCCCGGAGAGAGACATGACCCAGCGCCTGATCACCCACCTGCGGCACGTCGACCTCGCCGTGCCCGACCTGCGCACGCAGCAGGACTTCTTCACCCACACCTGGGGCCTCACGGCCGAGCACACCGACTCGGGCCTGACCTTCCTCGCCGCCGAGGGCAGCCCGGAGCAGTACGTCGTCCGGCTGCGTGAGGCCCCCGACAAGCGGATCGACCTCATCTCCTTCGGGGCGGAGGACCGGGCCGACGTCGACACCCTCGCCGGCACCCTGGCCCGCGACGGCGTGCGGCTGGTCCACGAGCCGCGCGACCTGCAGACCCCCGGCGGCGGCTACGGGTTCCGGTTCTTCGACAACGAGGGCCGCACCATCGAGGTCAGCTCCGACGTCGCCGTGCGGCAGCACCGCCGGATCGAGGAGGGCGAGTCGATTCCGGTGCGCCTGTCGCACGTGGTCGTCAACTCGGCCGACCCCGAGGGCACCCTCGCCTTCTACGAGAACTACCTGGCGTTCTCGCTGTCGGACACGCTCATGCACCCCCGGATGGGGAACATGATGTGGTTCCTGCGGACCAACGAGTGGCACCACTCGATGGCGATCGCCCGCGGCCCGCACGCGGCGCTGCACCACGCCTCGTTCGAGATGCGCGGCATCGACGAGTACATGCGCGGCACCGGCCGGCTGCTGCGCCAGGGCATCGAGAAGATCTGGGGCCCGGGCCGCCACATGGCCGGCAACAACACGTTCTCCTACTTCCTCGACCCGCACGGCAACACCGTCGAGTACACGACCGAGCTCGAGACGATCGACGAGGACACCTGGCACCCGCACGTCTACGACTTCACCCAGCCCGAGGTCAGCGACCAGTGGGGCACCGCGAACCAGATGAACGAGTTCGTCGCCAAGAAATCGTTCAACGACCCCGACAAGGGGCTGTTCGTCGCTCCTCCGGTCTGATGCGGTTCGCCACCTGGGAGGACGGCGGCGTGGTCAGCGCCGGCGTCGTCGGCGAGCACGGGCTGCACGCCCTGCCACCGGACGTCACCGTCCTGGACCTCGTGCGCGCCGGGCTGCCCGCGGCGCTCGACGCGGGGCTGGCGGCGCTGTCGGCGCCGGCGGTCCCGGTGTCGGAGGTGCGGCTGCTGCCCCCGCTGCAGGCCCCGACGGTGCGCGACTTCGTCGCGTTCGAGGAGCACGTCGAGGGGGTCCGCAAGGCCATCGACGGGCAGGCCGGCGTGGTCGAGGAGTGGTACCAGGCGCCGACGTTCTACTTCACCAACCCCTACGCGCTCGTCGGCGCGCACGACGACGTCGCGGTGCCCCCGGGCTCGCAGCGGTTCGACTTCGAGCTCGAGGTCGCCGTCGTCGTCGGGGAGGACGGCACCTCCCTCACCCCCGAGGAGGCCCGCGACCACGTGTTCGGCTACACGGTCCTCAACGACTGGTCCGCCCGCGACCTGCAGGCCCGCGAGATGCGGGTCAACCTCGGCCCGGCCAAGGGCAAGGACTCGGCCACCACGCTCGGCCCGTGGCTGGTCACCGCCGACGAGCTCGAGCCCTACCGCGACGCCGACGGCTTCCTGGCGCTGGACATGCGGGTGTCGGTGAACGACGTCGAGATCGGCCAGGACCTGCTGTCCAACATGGGCTGGCCGTTCGAGGAGCTCGTCGCCTACGCGTCGCGCGGCACCTGGGTCCGCGCCGGCGACGTCCTCGGCTCGGGCACCTGCGGCAACGGCGGGTGCCTCGCCGAGCTCTGGGGACGGCGCGGCGCGGCGGCCCCTCCCCCGCTGCGGCCCGGCGACGTCGTGGAGATGACCGTCGAGGGCATCGGGACCATCCGCAACCGGGTCGTCGCCGGGGTCGCCCTGCCGCCGGTCCGGGCCGCCCGGCCACGCCCGCGGACCCGCGAGCGTCCGGCATGAGCCTCGCGGGCGGGTGGTCGTGGTGACCGGCGCGGCCCAGGGCCAGGGCGCGGCGGAGGCCCGGCTGCTGGCCGCCGAGGGCGCCGTCGTCGTGGCCACCGACGTGCAGGAGCAGGCCGCCGAGGACCTCGGCGGCGCCGCCTACCGGCGGCTCGACGTCACCGACGCCGCCGGCTGGGCCGCGCTGGCCGACGACCTGCAGAGCCGGCACGGCCGCGTGCACGGGCTGGTCGCCAACGCCGGCATCACCTGGCGGGCGCGGCTGGCCGACCTCGACCCCGCCGACCTCGCCCGCGTCACCGAGGTCAACGTCACCGGCACCCTGCTGGGCATCCAGGCGCTCGCCCCGCTGATGACCGGCGGCGGGTCGATCGTCGTCGTCGGCTCGGTGGCCGCGCTGACCGGGCACTTCCCGGTCGCCTACACCGCGTCGAAGTGGGCGCTGCGCGGGCTGGCCAAGGCCGCCTGCCTGGAGCTCGGCCCGCGCGGCATCCGGGTCAACACGGTCCACCCCGGCTACGTCGAGACGCCGATGACCGCCTCGGCGGCGCCGGCGTTCCGCGACGCCAACGTCGCCGAGACCCCGCTCGGCCGCACCGGCACCGTCGACGAGGTGGCGCCCCTGGTCGCCTTCCTCCTCGGCGACGGCGCCTCCTTCGTCACCGGCGCCGAGATCCCCGTCGACGGCGGGATGACCGCGCACGGCGGCGTGAAGTCGATCAGCGACGCCGTCCGTACCGCCTGAGAGGACCCCGCAGTGTTCGAGTACTTCCCCACCGGCCCCTACACCTGGAACCTCAGCGTGGTCGCCACGCTGAACTCCGGCGGGCTCATCGACGAGGTCGACCGCGCCTGCCGGCCGATCAAGGACGCCGCCGGCGCCGGCGAGGACGCCGGCACGCCGGACTTCCTGCGCGCCTGGACCGCGCTGACCGACCAGCTCGTCGAGCAGGCCGAGGCGGCGGAGAAGGCCGGGCACACCCGCACCGCCGGGCAGCTGTGGTTCCGGGCGTCGAACTACCTCGCCCAGGCCGAGCGGATGCTCGCCCACTCCGACCCGAACCGGGTGCCCACCTACCGCCGGATGCTCGAGATCGCGCAGAAGGCCTTCGAGACGCACAGCCCGCGCGTCTCCCGGGTGGAGGTCCCCTACGAGGGGACGACGCTGCCGGCCTACTTCAGCGCCGCGCCGGCCGCCGACGACGGCCCGGTGCCGGTGGTCGTGCTGGTCAACGGGCTGGACTCGACCAAGGAGCACATGTACGCCTCGAACCACTGGGAGGAGCTGGCCGCCCGCGGCATCTCCTGCCTGATGCTCGACCAGCCCGGCACCGGCGAGGCGCTGCGGCTGCAGGGGCTCACCGCGCGGGTCGACACCGAGGCGTGGGGCGCGGCCGCCGTCGACTGGCTGGAGACCCGCGACGACGTCGACGCCTCCCGGATCGGGATCGTGGGCTGGTCGCTGGGCGGTTACTACGCCCCGCGCGCCGCGGCGTTCGAGAAGCGGTTCGCCCTCTGCGTGGCGTGGGGGGCCAACCACGACTGGGGCGCGGTGCAGCGGCGCCGGCGGCACCGCGAGGGCGAGCGGCCGGTGCCGCACTACTGGGAGCACGTGCTGTGGGTGTGGGGCCACACCGACCTCGACGAGTTCATCGAGTTCGCCGACGCGGTGAACCTCGAGGGCGTCGTCGAGAACATCACCGTGCCGTTCCTGGTCGCGCACGGCGCCAACGACCGGCAGATCCCGCTGGAGATGGCGCACCGCTCCCACGACCAGGCGGTCAACTCCCCCAAGCGGGAGCTGCGGGTGTTCACCCCCGAGGAGGGCGCCACCGAGCACATCGGCCTGGACCACCTGCCGTACGTGAGCACCTTCGTCGCCGACTGGGTGGCCGACACGTTCGCCGAGCTGGCCCGCGGCCGCGCCTGACCCCGCCCCGTGTCGACCTGGCGCGGTCTCCCGGGCGCGGAGAGAGCACCAGGTCGACAACGGGCGCCGAGTGGTCACCTGACGTGGTCACCCCCGTGCACGACCACGGCAGGTGACCACTCGCGGGGCCGGGTGCGCGGGTCAGCCCGCCAGCGGCAGGTCGAGGGTGTGCGCGGTGTGGTCCCGCTTGACGGCGAGGTAGCGGGCGTTGGCCGCCGACAGGTGGACGCCGGTGGGCACCCGCTCGGTCACCGCGACGCCGAGCAGCTCGAGCGCGGCGGCCTTGTCGGGGTTGTTCGACAGCAGCCGGACGCGGTCGGCGCCCACCGCCTGCAGCATCTGCGCGGCGGCGGTGTAGTCGCGCTCGTCCTCGCCGCGGCCCAGCGCCCGGTTGGCCTCGTAGGTGTCGAGGCCGGCGTCCTGCAGCGCGTAGGCGTCGAGCTTGGCGTACAGGCCGATGCCGCGGCCCTCCTGGCGCAGGTAGAGCAGGAACCCGCCGGCATCGGTGATCCGCTCGGCGGCCTCGCGCAGCTGCGGGCCGCAGTCGCAGCGCTCCGAGCCGAAGACGTCGCCGGTGAGGCACTCGCTGTGCGGGCGGACGAGCGGCGCCGCTCCCCCGGCGGCCGACCCGGCGAGCGCGGCGCGCCAGTCGCCCAGCCCGAGCAGCAGGTGCTCGCGGCCGTCGGCGAGCCCGTCGAAGGTCAGCACCTCCGCCGTCGTGGCGTACCCGTCGGCGAAGCGCAGCGGCACCGTCACGCGGGTGCGCACGGTGGCCGCGGGAGCCGGGGACACCACGTCGGCGTCGAGGGAGAGGGTCATCGCGACCTCCGATCACTTGTACCTACAAGTGACGACCCTAGCCCCAGGAAGTTGAACCTACAAGTGACCGGGTGGGACGATGTCGTCGTGGAACCCCGGTGGCTGAGCGAGGCGGAGATGACGGCGTGGGTGCGCCTGGTCGCCGTCGTCGAGCTGCTGCCGGGCGTCCTCGACGGCCAGCTGCGCCGCGACGCCGGGCTGACCCACTTCGACTACCACGTGCTCGCGATGCTGTCGGAGGCCCCGCGGCGGACCCTGCGCATGACCGAGCTGGCCACCCGCACCAACGCCACGCTGCCCCGGCTGTCCCACGTCGTGCGCCGGCTCGAGGACCGCGGGCTGGTCGAGCGGGCGCCGTGCCCCTCCGACGGCCGCGCCACCAACGCGCGCCTGACCGACGAGGGCTGGGCGACGGTCCGCGCCACGGCGCCCGGTCACGTGGCCACCGTCCGCGAGCACGTCGTCGACGCGCTCACCCCGGAGCAGGTCGGCCAGCTCGCCGAGATCGCCGGCGCGCTGCTCGAGCGGCTCGACCCGGAGGGCCGGCTGGCCGCCGGGCACGGCAGGCGCGCCACCGGCGGGTGAACCGGGCCGGGGAGCACCCGCCATGCTGGACCGGATGAGCACTCCCCTCGCCGTGCTGGTGCACGGCCTCTGGCACGGCGCCTGGTGCTGGGACGCCGTCCGCGCGGCGCTGGACGACCGCGGCGTCGACAGCGTGGCCGTGGAGCTGCCGCTCACCGACCTGCCGGCCGACACCGCGGCCGCGCGCGACGCGCTGGACGCCGCCGGCCGCCCCGCCGTCCTGGTCGGGCACTCCTACGGCGGCGCGGTGGTCACCGCCGCCGGCGCCCACCCGCTGGTGCGGGAGCTGGTCTACCTGGCGGCGTTCGCCCTCGACGAGGGCGAGTCGGTGAGCCGGACCCGGTTCGGCGACCTGCCCGACACCCGGCTCGGCGAGGCGATGGTCGTGTCCGGGGACGAGGTCGGCCTCGACCCCGCGCTCGGCCCGCGGCTGCTGTACGGGGACGCCGACCCGGACACCGCGTCGGCGTGCGCCGCCCGGCTGCGCCCGGTGGGCCGGGCGGTGTTCCGCGGGGTCCCGGAGGCGGTCGCGTGGCGGACCGTGCCGTCGACCTACGTCGTCTGCACCGCCGACGAGGTCGTCCACCCGGAGCGGCAGCGCGCCATGGCCGCCCGCGCCACCCGCACCGTGGCGTGGGCCTGCGGGCACAGCCCGCTCGTCACCCGCCCGGACGCCGTCGCCGACCTCGTCGCCGAGCGGGTGCGCACGGTCAGCTGACCGTGCGTCGCACCAGCTTCCGCACGCCGGCCAGCCACCGCTCCGGGTCGGCGGCCTTCTGCGCCCAGTAGGTGCCCACCTCGGGGTGCGGCAGGACCAGGAACCGCTCCTCGGCCAGCGCCTCGACCACCGACCGCGCGACGTCCTCGGCTGCGATGACCTCCCCCGAGGCGACCACGACCGACGCCGACGGGTTGCCCTGCTCCAGCGGGTCGAGCAGCAGCGGGGTCGCCACGCCGAGCGGGCAGACCACGCTGACACCGATGCCCCGGTCGCCGTAGGTCACCGCCAGCCACTCGGCCAGCGCGACCGCGCCGTGCTTGGTCACCGTGTACGGGGCGTCGCCCGGCGTGGTGAGCAGCCCCGCCGAGGAGGCCACGTTGAGCAGGTACCCCGAGCCGCGCTCGAGCATCGAGGGCAGCACCGCGCGGGCGGCGTACACGTGGGCGAGCACGTTGACGGCGAACACCCGCTGCCAGTCATCGGTGGCGACCTCGAGCCCGCCGCCGGCGAAGACGCCGGCGTTGGAGCAGAACAGGTCGATGCGGCCGTGCTCGGCCAGCGTCCGCTCGACCAGCGCCGTGACGGCGGCCTCGTCGCTGACGTCGGTGGTGTCGGCCGTCCCGCCGATCTCCCCGGCGACGCGCTCCGCGGCCGCGCCGTCGCGGTCGCTGACCACGACGGCGGCCGCGCCCTCGGCGGCGAAACGGCGGGCCAGCGCGGCGCCGATGCCGCTGCCGGCCCCGGTGACGACGGTGACGGCGTCCTGGAGCTGCATGCCTCCCTCCCTACCCCGGTCCGCCGCCGGCCGCGCGGCGGTCCTCGACGACACCGATGAGTCCCCGGCCGCCGGGCGGTCTGCCCTGCGGACAGACCGACGCGCCGCGGTGCCGCCGCGGCCCGACCGCGAGGAGATCCCGGTGCAGGCCACCCGCGTCCTGGCCCAGGCCACCGTCGCCGACCTCGACCGCGCCGAGCGCTGGTACGCCACGCTGTTCGGCCGTGCCCCCGACAGCCGTCCCATGGACGGCCTGCTCGAGTGGCACCTCACCGACTCCGGCGGCGTCCAGGTGTGGCGGGAGCCCGGGCGCAGCGGCCGGTCGACCGTGGTGCTCGAGGTCGCCGACTCCGACGTTGTCGCGCGCGACCTGACGGCCGCCGGGATCACGCACGACGGCCCGCAGCCCGGCGGGGGCAGCCGCGTCCTGCGGCTGGGCGACCCCGAGGGCAACCGGGTGGTCCTCGTCGGCGCGTGAGGATGCCGTCACCCGGCGACGCGGGTGGCGAAGCCGGTGTAGTCGACGACGAGGCCGTCGTCGTCGACGGTGAGCTCGAAGGCGCCGTGCGCGGCGTCCGCGTACTCCCACCGCCGCGGTCCCAGCCGGCGGTAGGTCTGGTCGACGCGGGTCACGCCGAGCGCCGGGACGTCGACCCACGCCACCGGCGAGGTCACCTGCCGACCGACCTCCAGCGCCGCGAGCCGCCGGATCGGGAAGGTGTTGGTCAGCGGGGTCGCGGCGACGTCGACGTCGACGCAGCCGTCGAGCTCCGGTGCGCGGGCGCCGTCGCGCCACCAGCGCCGGTCGCCGTCGGCCGTGAGCGTCAACCGCCGCTCCCCGGCGGCGGACACCGCGGTCACCTCGACCGCCCGGGTCGCCCAGGCGCCGTCGACCTCGACCCGGAACGCGCAGGCGAGCAGCGTCGGTCCGGCCAGCACCTCGGTGCCGTGGAGCAGCCAGCCGTCCCCGCGCCGCTCGACCCGGGCCAGGCTGTGCCCCTGCTCCTCGTCGCTGCGCCGCCACGCCACCACCCGGGGGTCCACGCCGCGCACGCTAGAGCCGCTCAGCCCTGCTCGCACCGGTCGAGGACGGCGGTGAGCACCAGCGTCGGCAGGCGGTGCGGACGCAGCCGGTCGAGCACGGTGTGGCCGGCGAGCGCGCCGCCGACCGCGACCGCGCTGCGCGACGTCGCGGCCGGTCTCTGGAAACGGAGCCGTCCGCCGGGGGTCGTGTGTGGCCGCGGGGACACGGGTAGTGCGCCGCCGAGTCGCACACCGCCGAGACGAGGGAGACCTGCGATGACCGTTCCCGACACGACCACCCGCGACGCCGCCACCGGCCCGCGCGACATCAAGTCGCACGAGTCGACGAGCTTCGCCGACCTCGGCAAGGAGATGTGGTCCTACCTCACCGGCAAGGGCGCGGCGATCAACTACGAGTTCGTCGACATGACCGTCGAGGTGCCGCGCGAGACCGGCCCGGACTCCCCGCGCGCCACCTGGAAGCTCAACGGCACGCTGCGCATCACCACCGCCGAGAACGCCAGCCGGGGATGACCCCGGAGGGCGACCCGGCGCTCGAGGTCTCCGCCGACCTGTCCCTCGAGGTCGACGGCCTCCCGCTGCGGGTGTGGGCGTCCGGGTCAGAGATCACCGCCGCCTCCCCCGACGTCCGGCGGCTGTTCTCCGCGGTGCGGGTGGCGGGCGGGGCGGCCACGCAGGGCCCGCCCGGCCGGGCGGAACTCGCCCGGGTGGCCGACACCCTGGCCGGCCGGGGGCTGACCGCGCGGCTCGACGGTCCCGGCGGCCGGGTGCTCAGCCTGGGCGCCGACGTCGACTCGGCGGCGGGCTCGGCGCTGCTCGGCACGCGGCACGCGCGGCTGCACCCGGCGGGCACGCTGCTCAGCGGCGGGCCGGCCGCGCCGGTCGCGGCGCTCGTCCTCGTGGCGGTGGTGCTGCTCGCCCGCCGTCGCCGGCGCTGAACTCTCCGGCCGGGCGGGCGTCTCACATCGAGACAGCCGGCCCGCTCGCCCCTCACAGGATGACGGTGGAGGACTCCGTCGAACCGAGGGGACGCCATGACAGATGCCGCGCGTGACACCGCATCCGGCGACGTCTTCCGCCTGGTGTACCGCAGCCGCAACCTGATCCCGGCCGAGGAGCGCAAGGAGGAGCTCGGCCGGCTGTTCAGCCAGGCGCGCCGGGACGACAAGGGCCGCGGGGTCACCGGCGCACTGCTGGTCCACGCCGACTGGTTCGTCCAGGTGCTCGAGGGCGAGGAGGCCACCGTACGGTCGCTCTACGCCACGATCGCGCGCGATCGGCGCCACGAGTTCGTGACGCTCCTCCACGGCCAGCGGGTCCCGAACCGGCGCTTCGCCCGCTGGGCGATGGCCCGGGTGTCCGACGACGGCGACCGGGACATCCCCCTGATCGCGCACACCGATGGCATCGCGCGCGCCGCCGGGCACCCGACGACCCCCGAGCAGGAGGAGGTGCTCGGGGTCGTGCGAGACGCCGTGCGGGCGGCCGCCGAGACGGTGTGACCCGCGGAGCCCGTGCCCGCGACACCGCCCCGGTCCCAGGCAGGGCGGGCGCAGGCGCTGCGGGCTCAGGCGGTGCGGGGGCCCTCCCACAGGTCGACGCCGGTGTCGACGGCGTGCCGGTCGATGCGGGCGAGCTCGTCGGCGGAGAAGTCGAGGCGGTCGAGGGCGGCGACGTTCTGCTCGAGCTGGGCGACGCTGCTGGCGCCGACGAGCACGCTGGTCACCCGCGGGTCGCGCAGCGCCCAGGCCAGCGCCATCTGGGCGAGGGACTGCCCGCGCTCCCGCGCCATGCCGTCCAGCTCCCGGATGCGGCCCAGCGCCTCCTCGGTGAGCAGGTCGGTCGACAGCGACTTGCCCTGGCTGGCGCGCGAGCCCTCGGGGATGCCGGACAGGTACTTGTCGGTGAGCATCCCCTGGGCCAGCGGTGAGAACGCGATGCAGCCGGCGCCGACCTCGGCGAGCGTGTCGAGCAGGCCCTCGGTCTCGATCCAGCGGTTGAGCATCGAGTAACTGGGCTGGTGGATGAGCAGGGGCGTGCCGAGATCGTCGAGGACAGCCGCGGCCCGCGCGGTGTCCTGCGGCGAGTACGACGAGATGCCGGCGTAGAGCGCCTTGCCCGACCGGACGGCGGTGTCGAGCGCGCCCATCGTCTCCTCCAGCGCCGTCGTGGGGTCGGGCCGGTGGGAGTAGAAGACGTCGACGTACTCGACACCCATCCGGCGCAGCGACTGGTCGAGGCTGGCGAGCAGGTACTTCCGCGAGCCGCCGCCCTGCCCGTAGGGGCCGGGCCACATGTCGTAGCCGGCCTTGGTGGAGAGCACCAGCTCGTCGCGGTATGGGTGGAGGTCGTCGCGCAGGTGCCGGCCGAAGTTGGTCTCGGCGCTGCCGTAGGGCGGCCCGTAGTTGTTGGCCAGGTCGAAGTGGGTGATGCCCAGGTCGAAGGCCCTCCGCAGCACCGCGCGCTGCCGCTCCAGCGGGACGTCGTCGCCGAAGTTGTGCCACAGCCCGAGGCTGATCGCGGGGAGGTCCAGGCCGCTGCGGCCGGTGCGGCGGTAGGTCATGGAGTCGTAGCGGTCCTGCGCTGCGGTGTGGGCCATGGCCGCTGTCCTGCCCGGCGCGCGAGGACCCGAACCGGGGAGCCGCCGAGCTGCGACCGCGCTGCGTAGGCGATCGGACGCCGGCCGGTGACGCTGCGCCGGGGTCGCCGCCCAGCGGTGCGCGGAGCCGCGCTGCGGCGGGCCGGCGGCGAGGAGGATGCGCGGCCGCGGGGGTCACGTCCACCCGACCTGGAGGGAGGGGCGCGATGCCCTTCTTCGACGGCTCCCGCGGCCGCATCCACCACACCGCGTGGCTCCCCGACGGCGAGGTGCGCGCCGTCGTCGTCTTCTGCCACGGCGGCTTCGGCGAGCACGTGGGCCTGTACGAGCCCCTCGGCCGGCGGCTGGCCGCCGACGGCATCGCCGTGCACGCCCTGGACGCCATCGGCCACGGCCGCAGCGACGGCGAGCGCGACCTCATGGTCTCGTGGGACGACTACGTCGACGACGCCCGGACCCTGGCCGGCATCGCCCAGGCCGAGCACCCCGGCCGCCCGCTGGTGCTGATGGGGCACTCCGGCGGCGGGGTGGCCGCCTTGCTGCTGGCCCAGCGGTCCCCCGACCTGGCGCAGGCCCTGGTGGTCTCCGCGCCACCGGCCCAGTGCCTGCCCTGGGTCGAGGCCCTGATGGCCGCGGAGGCCGAGGACGTCGAGGACCCCGACCCCAGCCGGATGTTCAGCACCCACCCCGAGTACCTGGACCGGCTGCTGCACGACCCGCTGGTGCACCGCGGGCCCGTCCCCCGGCAGACGATGGTGGCGATCGAGGCCGCCTGGCCCGAGGTGGAGGCGGGGGTCGCCGCGGGGCAGCCGTCGATCCCGACGCTGTTCCTGCACGGCGAGTCGGACCCGATGGTGCCGGTCGAGCACTCGCGCGCGCTGGTCGCGCGGTTGCCCCGGGCCACGCTGCGCACGTTCCCCGGCGACCTGCACGACGTCCTCAACGAGCACGACCGGGAGACCGTGCACGACGTCGTCGCCGCGTTCGTGCTCGCCCAGGTCCGCCCCGCCGTCCGGGCCTGAGCGGACGGTCGCGCCCGGTCGCGGAGTGTGCCCAGCCCGTCAGAACGGCGGTGGGTCGTCGACCGGGTCGGCGGATGGCGGGAGTGGCCTGGTGTCGTCCGGTGGTGGGTCGGGTGCTGCCGGGGGTGGTCGCACCCCGGGTGGGCGGGTCGTTCTCGTGATGCCGGAGGGTGTGGTGACGGTGAGGGTCCCGTCGGGGTGCAGGTGAAAGCGCCAGCCGCGGGCGAAGGTCTTGAGCCGGTGGTGGGAGCGGCACAGGCAGCACAGGTTGGCGCAGTCGGTGACCCCGCCGTCGGCGTGCGGGAGGACATGGTCGGCGTCGGCCCAGCCGACCCGCTGCCCGCAGGTGGGGAACCGGCAGGTGCGGTCGCGGGTGCGCACGAACGCCTGCTGCGCCGCGGTGGGGGTGTAGCGGTCGACCGGGTCGGGCCGGTCGAGCACCGGGCATCCGCAGTCCGGCTCGTCGGGGTGGGCGGGGCAGCCGCGGGCGGCCAGCCGGCGCAGCCGGTCCAGCGTGCCGGTGGCGCGCAGCGTGCCGTCGGCGTCGGTCAGCGCCACCGTCACCGACCCGCCGTCCGGCGCCCGCACGCCGAACGCGTCCAGCTCGCGCAGCAGGTCGCGCAGGTGGGCGGCGGTGATGGGCAGCCCGTTGACCTGCCCGGCCTCCGCCGAGCGGCCGGCGAGGGCGGCGAGGCCGGCGATGATGGTCAGCTGCGCGGTCACCGCCGGACGGCCGGTCTCCCACGGGCGCTGGAGCAGGTCGGCGAACACCACCGCGCAGCGCAGCTCGCCGATCGGCCGGGGGTCGCCGTCGGCCTTGAGCATCCGGGCGAGTGAGTCGACCAGCGCGTGGCAGGCCGCGGCCACCTCCACCGGCAGGTCCGCGGCCAGCGTGACCATGCCCGCCAGCGGGCAGGGATCGACCCGCACGTCGGCGCGGCGGCGGGCCTGCTGCTTGCGCCGGCCGACGGCGTCGGCGTCGAGGTCGAGCAGCAGGGCGAGGGCGCGCTGCTTGAGCCGGCCCACCGTCGACTGCGCGGCCGCGGGCAGCAGCGCCGCCTCGATCCGGCGGGCGATCCCCGCCGGGGCGTGCTCAAGGACATCGACCAGCGCCTTGGCGCGGGTCTCGTCCAGGGTGCCGGCGGCCAGCGCCGCCCAGGTGGCGGGCAGGCGCTCCCGGTAGGTCCAGGCCCGGTGGGCCAGGTGGTTGACGGTGCCGCGGCCGCAGTTGAGCACCACCGCCAGCTCGGCGGTGAAGAACTCCGACACCCCGGGCAGCTCGGTGTCGGGCTTCCACGACCTCGCACCCGGCGTGCCGGGGGCGGGATCGTCGTCATCGGGCGAGTCGTCGGCCAGGCCCAGGACCAGCTCGGCCTCGTAGGCCGCGGTCATCGCCTTGAGTGCGGCGACCCGCTGCAGCTCCGCCGCCTTCTGCTCGCGGGACAGCAGCGCCACCGGCAGCCGCGCCAGCCGGACCGGCCGGTCGAGCAGCCAGCCGGCCAGCGCGCGCTCGACGAGCGACCCGGCACCGGCGACCTCCTCCACGACACCGAACCTACGGAGCGAGTACGACAGTTTCCGCAGGTCAGCCGGTCAGCGATTCGCCGTGCACCGTGCACGCGCACTGCTCAGGCGGTGGGCGTCCCCCGCAGGTCGACGTCGGCCGCGGCGACGGTGCCGGCGGTGCGCCCGGGCGCACCCGAGAAGCCCCAGTACAGGTTGGTGTGCGCGACGACCTGCGCGGGCGGCGGCGCGCCCCACTGCGTCTTGTCGCCGCAGGTGTGCGCGTCCCCGACCAGCAGCGCGTCGTAGCCGCGGACCACCGCGCCGTGCAGCGTGGCGCGGATGCAGGCGTCGGTCTCCGCGCCGGTGACCACGAGCCGGCCGACGCCGAGCCCGGCCAGCACCTGCTCGAGGTCGGTGCCCTCGAACGAGTCGCCGTAGTGCTTCTCGATCCGCGGCTCGGCCTCGGCCGGGGCGAGCTCGGGGACGATCCGCCACTCGTCGCTGTCGCGCGCCAGCTCCTCGTCGTCGTGCTGCACCCACACGACCGGGACCCGCTCACCGCGCGCCCGGTCGACCAGCCCGGCGATCGTGGCGACGACCTCGTCGCGCGCGTGGGCCCCGCCGACGACGCCGTTCTGCACGTCGACGACGAGCAGCGCGCTGTGGGGCCTGTCCTGCAACGTGGTCATGCCGTCCCCTCGGGTCGTCCGCCGGTCGGGTCACCCTGGCACGGCCCACCGACGATCGCGGCGTCAGCGCACGGTGTACGGCCCGGTCGGCTCCGCGTGGTAGCCCTTCGCGCCGACGGTCCGGGCCAGCTCGCTGCGCGGCGGGCGCCCGGCGGCGAGCAGGTCGAGGGCGGCGCGGAAGTCGTACTCCGGCGTCCAGCCGAGGTCGGCGCGGGCGGCGGCGTTGACGTACACCCGGTCGATCGAGGGGAACAGCCGCCAGCCCAGCCGCTCGTACAGGGCCGGCGCGTCGGGGAAGAGGCGGGCGACGACGGCCGGGGCGTCGGTGCGCAGCCCGGCGAGGTCCTCGCGGCGGAACGGCGTGGTGGCGCTGACGACGTAGCGGCCGAACCCGAGCGCCGGTGCCCGGTCGAGTGCGGCGCGGTGGGCGGAGACCACGTCGGCGAGGTCCACGCGCCGGTGCAGCAGCTCGTTGACCTTGACGTTGTCGTCGTCGTACGCGCGGCGGACGTCGTCGGCGTCGTCGCCCTCGGGGAAGAACCGGGAGGTGCGCAGCACGACCACGGGCAGGCCGGTGTCGCGGGCGAGCAGCTCGCAGAGGTCCTCGGCGGCGACCTTGGTGGCGCCGTAGACGTTGCGCACCCGCGGGGCCACCACCTCGGTGACCCACGCGGCGGGCTCCCCCGGCGCCGGGGTCAGCGCGCGACCGAAGGCCGAGGTCGTGCTGGTGACCACGACCCGGCCGACGCCGGCGGCCACCGCCTCCTCCAGCACGGTGAGCGTGCCCGTGACGTTGGTGTCGACGAACGCCTGGCGGTCGTGCGTGCCGACGTGCGGCTTGTGCAGCGTGGCGGTGTGCAGCACGGCCTCGACGCCGGCCAGCGCGGCGCGGACCGCGCCCCGGTCACCGACCGAGGCGACGGCGTCGGTCCACGGCGAGGGCAGCAGGTCCAGGCCGACGACGTCGTCGCCGGCGGCGCGCAGCACGCGGACCAGCGCCTCACCGAGGTGTCCCGAGCTGCCGGTGACCAGGACGCGCACGGCCCCACCCTGGCACGGCCGCGCAGCGGGACCCCGCCCGCGGGATCACCGCGCGGCGACCCGCCCCCTCGCCGGAGGGTCCGCCACGGCGTGCGGGCCCGTCGACAGCAGCGCCGCACGGGCGGCGAGGACGGCGGAGCGCTCGGCCAGCGCGGCGGCCCGGCGCGCCAGCTCCCGGGCGTGCGCCCGGCGCCGCGCCGCGGCGACCCGGCGGTGGTGCAGCACCGAGCGCCGCAGCTCCGCCGACCGGTCCTCGTGCAGCGCCGCGCTCAGCCAGTCGGTCACCGCGCGCCCCCGCCGGCGGGGACGAGGGCCGGGCCGGGCAGGGCCGCCGCCGACCCGACGACGTGGTCGACCAGCCCGTACTCGACGGCCTGCTCCGCGGTGAACCACCGGTCGCGGTCGGAGTCGCGCTCGATCCGCTCCACGGTCTGCCCGGTGTGCCGCGCCTGCAGCTCGTTCACCTCGCGCTTGAGGCGGCGCAGCATGTCGGCCTGGACGGCGATGTCGGACTGCGTGCCCCCGACGCCGGCCGAGGGCTGGTGGACGAGGATCCGGGTGCGCGGCAGGGCGTACCGCTTGCCCGGCGTGCCGGCCGTCAGCAGGAACTGGCCCATCGAGGCCGCCATGCCGAACGCGTAGGTGGCGACGTCGCAGTCGATGAACTGCATCGTGTCGTACACGGCCATCCCCGCGGTGACCGAGCCACCGGGTGAGTTGACGTAGAGGTGCACGTCCCGGGTGGGGTCGTCGGCCGCCAGCAGCAGCATCCGCGCGCACAGCTGGTTGGCGACGTCGTCGTCGACCTGGCTGCCCAGGACGACGATGCGCTCCTGCAGCAGCCGGTCGAGGACGGCGTCCTGCAGCGAGCCGTGGCCGTTCGTCGTCATCGTTCTCAGACCTCCTGGGGACCGCCGGGACCGGACGGTCGCAGTCAATCGGGAGATCCACGGAAATGCGCAGCGAAATGGCGCCATTACGCTTTCCGCGCATTTCTGGCGCCGATGGCGAAATGGTGTCGACGGCGCCGCGCCCGCATCACCAGGGCAGGCGGCGGCCGTCCCGGAGGAAGTCGCCGGTGGTGCCCCCGGGCGGCAGGTCGACCGCCCGCAGGATGCTGGCGGCCGCGTCGTCCGCCGACCGCCCACCGGTGCCCCGGTCGTCGGTCGCCACCCAACCGGGGCAGACGGAGTTCACCGCGATGCCCTCGCGCCCGAGCTCGGCGGCCAGCATGCGGGTCAGGGCGTTGAGGGCGGCCTTCGAGACGCGGAACGCGGGCGCTCCCCCGCCCATGTTGACCAGCGACGCGGCCTCCGCGGACACGTTGACCACCCGCCCGGCGGAGCTCCGCCGCAGCAGGGGGAGGAAGGCCTGCGTGGTCCGCCAGGCGCCCAGCACGTTGGCCTCCCACGCCCGCTGGACCTGCTCGAGGTCCGCCGCGGCGGCGGTGCCGCGCACGTCACGGGGCGCCGCGGCGTTGTTCACGAGGGCGTCGACCCGGCCATGGCAGCGGCGCACCTCCTCGGCGGCCCGGGTGCAGCTGGACGGGTCGGTCACGTCGAGCCGGACGACGTCGAGGCGGACGCCGTCGCGCGCCCCGAGCTCCCGGGCCGCGGTCAGCCCGCGGCGCAGGTCGCGCACGGCCATGACGGGGGTGTCACCGCGGAGCGCGAGCCGGCGCACGAGCTCGAACCCGATGCCGCGGTTGGCGCCGGTCACCACGACCACCGCCGGCGGCACCCGGGACGCTGCCGGAGGCCGTGCGGCCACGGTGGGTCGTCCCTGCACCTGACCCTCCACTCGTCGCGGTCGGTCACCGCCGACCGTCCTCCGTCAGTGCAGGACCTGCAGAACTGTCGGTCCAATGCCGGGCGTGATAGCACCCCCTCATGGACGTGCACCTGCGGGACCTCCGGTACTTCCTCGCGGTGGCCGACGAGCTGCACTTCACCCGCGCCGCCCAGCGGTTGTTCGTCTCCCAGCCCGCGCTCAGCCGGCAGATCCAGGTGCTCGAGCAGCACGTCCGCGCGCCGCTGTTCGCCCGCGGGCCGCGCGGGGTCACCCTGACCACCGCCGGCCGGGCCCTGGTCCCCTACGCCCGGGCGACGGTCGCGACGTGGGACGAGGCCCAGCACGCCGTCGCCGAGGCGGTCGCCGCCGCGAGCCGGACGATCACGGTCGGGATGTCGGTGGGCGTGGGCCGCGGCCTGATCCCGGCCGCGGTCGAGGCGTTCGAGCAGCGCCACCCGGGCTTCACCGTCCAGTTCCAGCAGACGACGTTCGACGACCGCACCGCCGGCCTGACCTCGGGCGCCGCCGACCTCGCGTTCTGCTGGCTGCCCCTGCCCGAGGACAGCGGGCTGGCCCACCGGGTGCTCGTCCGGGAGGAGCGGCACCTGGCGCTGCCCGCCGCCCACCCCCTCACCGAGCGGGCCGAGCTCACGATGGCCGACCTCTACGACGAGCCGTTCCTCGCGCTGCCCGAGTCGACGGGCAGCCTGCGGGACTACTGGCTGGCGGTCGAGGCCCGCGACGGCCACCCCGTGCGGATCGGCGCGGTGGTGCACGGCCCCGAGGAGACGGTGGAGGCCCTCGGCCGGGGCCTGGGCGTCGCGCTGATCAGCGCCGGCAACGCGGCGATCTACCGCCGTCCCGAGTACGTGGTCCGTCCGGTGCGCGGGCTGCCGCCCGGTGAGCTGGCCATCGCGTGGCGCGACGGCGACCCCCGGCCGGCCGTCCACGACTTCGTGGCCGCCTGCGTGGAGGCCGCAGCGTCGACGCCCGGCGCGGGAGTGCCCGGCCCCCCGACCGCCGCGGCCGGGTGAGTCCGACCGCCCGACCGGGTCACCAGGGGATCGGCCGGCCGTCGCGGAAGAAGCCGCCGCTGGGCCCGTCGTCGCCGACGTCGACGGCGAACAGCACGCTGGCCGCGCCGTCGGCCACCGGGCGGCCGCCCGCGCCGCCCATGTCGGTGGCCACCCAGCCCGGGCAGACGGCGTTGACCAGGACGCGACGGCGGCGCAGGTCGGCGGCCAGCTTCACGGTGAGCATGTCGAGGGCGGCCTTTGACACGGAGTAGGCCGGCGCCCCGCCGGCGCCGTCGGTCTCCCCGAAGGACCCGGCGCCGCTGGAGACGTTGACCAGGCGGCCCCCCGGCCGAAGCAGCGGGGCCAGCGCCACCGCCATCCGCCAGGCGCCCACGACGTTGACCGCCAGCGCCTCGGCGACCACGCCGAGGTCGGCGTCGACCGCGGTCTGCCAGGTGTCGTAGTGGACGGCGGCGTTGTTGACGAGCACGTCGACGCCGCCGTGCTCGATCCGCAGCCAGGACACCAGCGCCTCCACGCTGGCCGGGTCGGCGACGTCGAGCTGCCGGACGACGACCGGACCGGTCATGCCACGGGCGGCGTCCCGGCCGCGCGCCTCGTCACGGGACCCGAGGACGGTGGTCACCCCGCGGGCGGCGAGCCGGGCCACCACCTCCCGGCCGATCCCCCGGTTGGCGCCGGTGACGACCGCGACGCCGCTGGTCCTCACCGCGCACCCGCCACGCGGTCGGGGGCCAGGGCGGCCAGCGCCGCCGTCCAGTCCACGGCCCCCGCCGCCGGGTCGTCGAACACCTCGAAGGTGACCGGCGCGCCGGGTGGGCGCAGCAGCAGGTGCACGCACGCCGCCGCCACGGTGTCTCGGCTGGTCTCCCCGTCACCGGTGTCGCCCTGCTCGAGCCGGACCCCGGTGGCGGGCCGGTCGGTGAGCCAGCCGGGCCGCACGACGGCGTGGTCGGCGCCGCTGGCCCGCAGTGCCTGCTCACCGCGCCACCGGGCCTCGGTCACGTGCGCCATCGTCGGGTACGCCTGCGGGTGGGTGACGTAGATCTGGCTCACCAGCACGACCCGGGTCCCCCGGTCCGCCGCGGCGGCGGCGAGGGCGGCCACGCCGCGGTGCATGACCGCCTCGGCGCCGTCGGCGTCGTAGGGCGGTTCGACCGACACCGCGACCCCGCCGACCCCCTCCAGGGCCGCCGGCCACGTGGCGGGGTCGGCGAGGTCTCCGACGGTCGTGCCGACCCCGGCGACCGGCCGCGGCCGGCGGCTGAGGACCGTCACGGGCTGCCCGGCGGCGAGCAGCCCCTGGACGACCCGCCGGCCGGTGCGCCCCGAGCCGCCGACGACGAGCAGGGTGCTCACAGGTGCTCGGCGAAGTGGGCGCCGGCCAGGGAGACGGCGCGGTCGACGTGGGCGTCGCCGTCGTAGAAGTCGAACTGGGTGCCGTCGTCCCAGTACTGGTCGATCGTCCCGGCCACCGACGCGGCGAACCGGTGCGCGCCCTGCGGGATGGCGGCGTCCTCGCTGTGCACGAGCAGCACCGGCTGCCGCACCCGCGGGGCCAGGGAGATCGGGTCGTAGGTGAGCCACCCGGGCCAGGCCATGACGGCGAAGCGGTTGCTCCAGGCGGGTACCCCTCCCCGCAGCGGGTCCTGGTAGAAGTCGATGTCGAACGGCATCGCGGTCAGCGGGTCGCCGACACCGACCGCCGGCACGTAGGTCACCTCGCCGGTCGCCTCGTGGTGGCTGCGCGCCCGGGCACCGGCGGCCATCCGCATCGCGACGCCCTCGGCGCCGCCGTAGGTGTCCGCCACGACCTCCGCGTCGTGCAACCAGGGGGCCACCAGGGCCAGCGCCCGTACCCGCGGGTCGGCCACGGCGTTGCTGACCGTGTACCCCGCCGAGGCACAGACCCCGAGCGCACCGATCCGCCCCGGGTCGACGACGTCGGTGCGGCCGGCCAGGTAGCCCACCGCGTCACCGATGTCGCGGGCCTTGAGCCCCGGTGACTCGTAGTCGCGCAGCGCTCCCCCGCTGGTGCCGTAACCGGTGTGGTCGAAGGCCAGCGCGGCGTGACCGCGGGCGGCCAGCCGGGCGGCGTACCGGTCGGCCATCTGCTCCCGGACGCTGGTCCAGGTGCCGGTGACCACCACACCGGGCAGCGGACCGCTGACCCCCGCCGGCCGGTAGAGCACCCCGGCCAGCGGGGTGCCGTGGGCGGGGAAGACGACGGCCTCGGCCGTCACGCCGTCGGCGCGGCGGCGCCGCTCGTCGCGGACCCGGGCCGGCGCGGTCGCCGTCCGCACGGGCATCGGCGGTGCAGCGGTCATGTCGCTCTCCACGGCGGGGCGGGACGACGGAGCGAGGGGCCCGGCCGGCGGGGGCTCCGGCCGGGCGCGTCCACGGTGACGCGGGGGAGGGCGGGAGGCCAATACCGAAGCCGATCACGTCCCGCTATCGCCCCTCCCGGACGTGCCCGGCGGTCGCCGGGCGGACGCGGCGGTCTCCGTTGACCCGGGTGCCCGCCGGCGGGAGCCTCGCCCCGCGCGGGGGCCGAGCACAGCGAGGACGAACGCGATGAGCACCACGCAGCGACCGACGACCACCCCGGCCGGGGGGATCCCGTCCGCCCGCAGGTCCGAGGAGGCGCCGCCGCGGTCCGACCCGCTGGCCGACCTCGCCGCCTTCCCGCTGCTGGAGGCGCTCTACGGGCGGCGCTCCCGGCGTTTCGCGCTGGGCGACGAGATCCCGGACGGCCCGCTCGCATACCGGTCCCGGCACGACCCGGTCCCGCTCACCGACCTCGAGCGGATGCTGGTCGTCAGCGCGGCGGGCGGCACGACGGGCTGGCACTACTCGATCACCCGCAACGCCCGGTACGCGCCGCACGCCGCGAACTACGCCGGAGGAGCGGCCGGGCGGACCTTCCCGTCGGCGGCCGGCTTCCACACCGCGGAGCTGTTCTTCACCGACGACTCCGGCGTCTGGTTCTTCCCGACCCGGGACGCGGGAGCGCTGGTCGACCCCGCCACCGAGGAGGTCACGCCGCGGCTGATGGTCGAGCGGCACCGCGACCGGGTGCGGCGGCTCTCCGACCGCCGGCTCCACCTGCCGGCCGAGGAGCCCTACATGGAGGGCCACAACACCTGGTGCGTCAACGTGCCGGGATCGCTGCTGGTCATCCCGGTGGCCGACATCGCCCAGCACATGATCGCGATCCTCTGTTTCCTCGCACAGAACGGGTACAGCGTCAGCGACGACGTCCACCGCCGCCGGATCCCGGGCGTCGAGGCCTTCGCCGACCTGGTCGACGTCGAGGAGCCCCTGCCGCTGACCTTCGTCGAGCAGTACGCCCTGACCGAGGCGACCGCGGAGCTGGCGACGAGCTGCTACGCGGGCGCGCTCGTGCTGCAGGCGATGGGCCTCGGCGGCTGGATGTTCGACGGGATCGACCGGTTCACCGTGCTCGGCGCGTCGGGGAACCCCGAGGTCCCGGGGCTGGGGTTCCGCTACGACGAGGACGAGCGCTGGTCGACGCCGAACCCGACCGGCCTGCCCGGGGTGTTCGAGGCGTTCTGCCCGCCGCACCACGCCGACATGGCCGCCGCGGTCGACGCGTTCGTGGTGCGCAAGTTCGGCCCGGGCGGGCCGTTCCACCGCGACACCCCGGGCGCGTGGACCGACAGCCCCGGCTTCCGCGGGAGCGCGCAGGTGCACGACGAGCGCTTCCGGGCGCTGATCGCCCTGCAGGCGCAGTACGTGTTCGACACGTTCGGCAAGTTCCCGGGGACGGTGCCGACCCTGTTCATCCTCAACTACCTGCAGGCCCACCACCTGGACCTGGAGTTCTACGACCGGTTCTTCACCGCGAACGCGTACCTGCGCACGCACGCCGAGCACATGGACCGGTGGCACGCCGAGGAGGGCTGACCGTGGGCGGGTACGTGGCCGGCAACGGCCTGGACATCTGGACCGAGCAGGCCGGCGCGGGACCCGACGTCCTGCTCGTCTGCGGCGCCGGGGACACCGTCGAGGCGTGGCAGGCGCAGCTCGACGGGCTGGCCGGCCGCTACCGGCTGACGGCCTTCGACAACCGGGGCGCCGGCCGCACCGCGATGCCGGACGAGCCGGTCACCATCGAGGCGATGGCGGACGACGCCGCCGCGGTGCTGGACGGGCTCGGGATCGCCGCCGCGCACGTGGTGGGCTACTCCGGCGGCAGCATCGCCGTCCAGGAGCTCGCGCTGCGCCACCCCCACCGGGTGCGCAGCCTCGTCCTGCAGAGCACCTGGGCCGCGATGGACCCCTACTACCGGTCCTGGGTGCGCTTCGTGCAGTGGCTGGTCGAGGCCGCCCCGAGCGAGCGGGCGTTCCTCGAGGGGTTCTTCCTCGACATCTACACACCCCGGGCGTACGCGGACGGCACGGTCGCCGCGCTGGTCGACGACGCGCTGGCGTTCCCGCACAAGCAGTCGGCGCGGGACCTGCAGCGCTACCTCGACCCGCTGCCCGACCACGACACGACCGCCCGGCTCCCGCAGATCGCGGTGCCGACGCTGGTCCTCGCCGGCGGCGTCGACCCCGGTGCGCGTCCGGCGCTGGGCCGGGTGGTGGCCGACGCCATCCCCGGCGCCCGCTTCGAGGTGTGGGAGACCGAGTCGCACCAGCCGTTCCAGGAGGTGCCCGAGCGCTGGAACGCCCGGGTCGACGCCTTCTGGCAGGAGGTCGAGGCCGGGCCGGTGCCGCTCCCCCGCCGGCAGCAGGCGCAGCCGGGGGCGGCTGCCTCGACGACGGCGCAGGGCTGAGCAGCTCCGGTTTCCACAGGCGTGAAAGTGCCGCGCACGGAACCGGTGACGGGGACCGGGGGGCTGCGCCACCATGTGCCGCCGCTCAGCCCCCACCTCCGGAGACCCCCATGCCCGCACCGTCCCTGCCCGGGGACCAGGTGATCGCCTTCGTCCTGCTGGACATCGCGATCATCCTGATCGCCGCCCGTCTCGTCGGCGCGCTCGCCCTGCGCGTCGGCCAGCCCCGTGTCGTCGGCGAGATCGTCGCGGGCGTCCTCCTCGGCCCCTCCCTGCTGGGCGCCACGACGTTCGTCTGGGACGACGCGCCGTCGTTCCTGGCCTGCGACCGGTCCCTCCCGGAGGGGGTGGCGCCGAGCATCAGCTCGTGCCTGTTCCCGGCCCAGGCGCAGAGCGGGCTGGCCCTGCTCGGCACGATCGCCCTGGTCCTGTTCATGTTCCTGGTCGGGCTCGAGCTCGACACCGACCGCCTGCGCGGCCGGGCCGCCGGCATCGTCACCGTGGCCGTCGGGGTCGTGGCCATCCCGGTCGCGCTGGGGTTCCTCATCGCGCCGGTCCTCTTCACCGACCGGTTCACCGGCGTCGGCGACCCGTCCCGGATCGGCTTCACCCTCATGGTGGGCGCGATGCTGGCGGTGACCGCGTTCCCGGTGGCCGCGCGCATCCTCCAGGAGAAGGGGCTGGCGACCTCGCCGCTCGGCATCGTCGGCATCGCGGCGGCGGCGCTGGTCACCATCCTCATGTTCCTCACGGTGGGCGTCGCCCGCGGCGTGGCCACCGGGGAGCCGGCGTCCTCGCACCTGTGGCGGCTGACCGGGACGCTCGTCTTCCTCGCGGTGATGTGGCTGGTCGTGCGGCCGGCACTGGCGCGGCTGTTCCGTGGTGGCGAGGCCGGCGACCCGCTCACCGGCACCCAGTTCGCCGTCGTCATGGGCATGGTCGTGCTGGCCGCGTACGCCGCCGACCGGATCGGCATCCACGCGCTCGTCGGTGGCTTCGTCGCCGGCCTGGTCGTGCCGCGGCACGCCGTCCTCACCACGGCGCTGACCTCGCGGCTCTCCGACGTGGCGATCGTGTTCCTGCTGCCGATCTTCCTGGCCTACAGCGGGCTGCGCACCGACTTCACCACGCTGACCTGGGCCGTGGTGCCCGGCATCGCGCTGTTCGTGGTCGTGGCGATCATCGGCAAGTGGGGCGGCGGCCTGGTCAGCGGGCGGCTCGGTGGGCTCACCTGGGCCGAGAGCAACGCGCTGGGCATCCTGATGAACTGCCGCGGCCTGATGGTGCTCGTCGTCGCCCTGGTCGCGCTCAACGCCGGGGTCATCAGCCCCCAGTTGCAGGCCGGCGCGGTGGTCATGGCGCTGATCACCACCGGCATGACCGGTCCACTCGTCGACCGGTACCTGGGCCGCCCGGAGCAGCAGCCGACCGCCCGGGCCGTCGAGGTCGGCTGACCCGGCCGCGCCGCTCCGCCGCGGTCCCCGCTCGCACGGCCACCGGCCCGGCCCCTCGACGAGGGACCGGGCCGGTGGTCCGTCCGGGCCCGCCGCCGGCGACGGTCCTTCGCCTCTGCCCGCGCCGCCGCGGCGGCGGGAGGGTCGGTCCATGCGCCAGCAGATGCGTTCCGTCCGAGCCGGGGTGGTCACCCTCCTCGGCGTCGTCCTGCTCGCCGCGTGCTCCGGCGACGAGGGCTCCGGCGACGGCGGCGGGTCGGCCGCCGACACCCCGGCGACCGACTCCCCCGCGGAGGACTCGGCGGCCGGGGACGACTTCTGCGCCCAGGCCGCCGACCTCGACCAGCGGGTGGAGGACGCCCTCGCGGAGGCCGAGGGCGACGCCTCGGTCCCCGAGGTGTTCCGCCGGCTCGGGGACGAGATGCGCGCCATGAGCGCACCGGAAGCGATCGCCGACGACTGGGAGGCCATGCAGGCCGGCCTGGACCGGATGGCCGACGCGATGGCCGACCTCGACCTCACCGACCAGGACTCGGTCGCCGCGCTCGAGGACGCCGGCAGCGGGCTGGACACCGCGAGCGAGAACGTCGACACCTACCTGCGCGAGGAGTGCGGGATCGACTGACCCGCGGACGACCGGTGTCGCCGGAGCGCGCGTGCGCCCGCCCCGCGGTGGGTAGAGGGACCCGTGACGACCGGGCATCCACTCCCGGCGCCGCCGATCCGCTGGAGGCGACGTGTCGCCCTCTCGTCCCCCCGTTCCCGACGTCGACCGTCGCATCGTGGCCGCCTACCGAGAACTCGGCACCGCCCGCGACGACTTCCAGAGCGCCCCGAGCGGCCGCGCCTTCGGCCTGTGCCAGGCGGCCCAGGACGCGCTCGACGCGTTGCTCGACCTGCGGCTGAGCCTCACGGCCGCGATCGCACCGACGGCGGCGGCCCCGGCCTGAGGGCGGGCACCGCGCTCGGCGGGACCTCCTCGGCCCGACCGCGGGTCGGGCACGATCGCGCGGTGGACCCCGAGCAGCTGCTGCGGACGACGGCCGACCGGCTGGACGCGCTCGCCGCCCGGACGACCCCCGGCGACTGGCGCACCGGCGGACTGCTGGCGACCCGTCCCGAGGTGGTCGCGCACTCCCCCGACGGCGGCACCGAGCACGTGGCCGAGGCACGGGCCGGGACCGGTGCGTGGATCGCGGCCCTCTCCCCCGAGCTGGCCGCGCCGCTGGCGGGCTGGCTGCGCGCCGCGGCGACGCACGGGCCGGTCGACCCGGCCGCCGAGGCGTTCGCCCGGGCACTGCTCGCGCGGCTGCCCTGACGCGTCGCCCCCGCGAGACGTCACCGGCCCGGCCCCCTGCAGGGGACCGGGCCGGTGACGACCTCGGTGGTCAGGGACGTCCCTGACCGGTCAGGGTCAGCTGCAGCCGCTGGTGGAGCCGCAGCCCTCGCAGACGTAGCAGCTGCCGGCCGGGCGCATCTTCGTGCCGCAGGTCATGCACAGCGGCGCGTCGGTGACGTTGCCGGTGACCAGCTCGAGCAGCTCGGCCGAGGAGTGGGCCTCCTTGACCGGCTTGTCCGCGGCGGGCTCGGGCTTGGCCGGCGCCTCGGTCGGCACCGAGCCGCGCAGCGCCTCGACGTCGACCTCCTCCTCGACGACCTCCGCCGTCGAGGCCGAGCCGCCGTAGCTGCCCGACACCTGCGCCGCCCGCTCCTCGGCGGTGAAGATGCCGAGGGTGGCGCGGGTCTCGACCGGCAGGTGGTCGAGGGCCAGGCGGCGGAAGATGTAGTCCATCACCGACTGGGCGATCCGGATGTCCGGGTCGTCGGTCATGCCGGCCGGCTCGAACCGCATGTTGGTGAACTTCTGGATGTAGGTCTCCAGCGGCACACCGTGCTGCAGCGCGATCGAGATGCCGATCGAGAAGGCGTCCATGACACCGGCCAGGGTCGAGCCCTGCTTGCCGAGCTTGAGGAACACCTCGCCGAGGCTGCCGTCCTCGTACATCCCGGCGGTCATGTAGCCCTCGGCGCCGGCGACGCTGAACGACGTCGTCATGCTCTGCCGCTTCTTGGGCAGGCGGCGGCGGACCGGGTGCGACGTCGCGGCGACCGGAGCCGCCTCCACCTCCGCCTTGGCCCCACCATCGGCCGTGGTCTTCTTGGCCTTGGCGTCGGAGAGCGGCTGGCCGACCTTGCAGTTGTCGCGGTAGATCGCCAGCGCCTTGAGGCCGAGTTTCCAGCCCTGGAAGTAGATGTTCTCGACGTCCTCGACGGTCGCCGTCTCCGGCATGTTGACCGTCTTGCTGATGGCACCGGAGATGAACGGCTGCACCGCGGCCATCATCCGCACGTGGCCCATCGGGGAGATGGCCCGCTCGCCCATCGCGCAGTCGAAGACCTCGTAGTGCTCCGGGCGCAGGCTCGGGGCGTCGACGACGTGGCCGTGCTCGGCGATGTACTCGACGATCGCCTCGACCTGCTCGTCCTGGTAGCCGAGGCTCTTGAGCGCCCGCGGGACCGTCTGGTTGACGATCTGCATGGACCCGCCGCCGACCAGCTTCTTGTACTTGACCAGCGAGAAGTCCGGCTCGATGCCGGTCGTGTCGCAGTCCATCATGAAGCCGATGGTGCCGGTGGGGGCGAGCACCGAGGCCTGGGCGTTGCGCCAGCCGTTCTCGGCACCGAGGTCCAGGCACTCCTGCCACTGGGCGGTGGCCGCGCGGAGCACGTCGGCGTCATCGGCGCCGACCGGGCGGATGGCGTCGTTGGCCGCGGCGTGCTTGCGCATGACCCGGGCGTGGGCGTCGGCGTTGCGGGCGAAGCCCTCGTAGGCGCCGACGATGCCGGCCAGCTCGGCCGAGCGCCGGTAGGCGGTGCCGGTCATCAGCGAGGTGATCGCCGCGGCGAGGGTCTGGCCGCCGCGCGAGTCGTAGGCGTGGCCGGTGGCCATGAGCAGCGCGCCCAGGTTGGCGTAGCCGACGCCCAGCTGCCGGTAGGCCCGGGTGGTCTCACCGATCGGCTCGGTCGGGAAGTCGGCGAAGCAGATGGAGATGTCCATCGCCGTGATGACCAGTTCGACGGCCTTGACGAACGTGCGGGCGTCGAAGGTCCCGTCGTCCTTCAGGAACTTCATGAGGTTCAGCGACGCCAGGTTGCACGAGCTGTTGTCCAGGCTCATGTACTCCGAGCAGGGGTTGGACGCGTTGATCCGACCCGTCTCGGGGTTGGTGTGCCAGTCGTTGATCGTGTCGTCGTACTGGATGCCGGGGTCGGCGCACTCCCACGCGGCCTGGGTGACCTTGCGGAACAGGTCCTTGGCGTCGACGGTCTCGATCACCGAGCCGTCGAGGCGGGCACGCAGGCCGAAGCCGGTGCCGTCCTCGACCGCGCGCATGAACTCGTCGGAGACGCGGACCGAGTTGTTCGCGTTCTGGTACTGGACGCTGGTGATGTCCTTGCCGCCGAGGTCCATGTCGTACCCGGCGTCGCGCAGCGCGCGGATCTTGTCCTCCTCGCGCGCCTTGGTCTCGATGAACTCCTCGATGTCGGGGTGGTCGATGTCGAGGACGACCATCTTGGCCGCGCGCCGGGTCGCGCCGCCGGACTTGATCGTCCCGGCGGAGGCGTCGGCGCCGCGCATGAAGCTGACCGGACCCGAGGCGGTGCCGCCGGAGGAGAGCAGCTCCCTGGACGAGCGGATGCGCGAGAGGTTCAGGCCGGCGCCGGAGCCGCCCTTGAAGATCAGCCCCTCCTCGCGGTACCAGTTGAGGATCGAGTCCATCGTGTCGTCGACGGCGAGGATGAAGCAGGCGCTGACCTGCTGCGGGGCGCTGGTGCCGACGTTGAACCACACGGGGCTGTTGAAGCTGAACACCTGGTGCAGCAGCATCCACGTCAGCTCGTGCTCGAAGACCTCGGCGTCGCCCTCGGTGGCGAAGTAGCCGTGCTCACGGCCGGCGGCGCCGTAGGTCAGGACGACCCGGTCGATGAGCTGGCGCAGGCTGGTCTCCCGCTGCGGGGTGCCCACGGCGCCACGGAAGTACTTGGTCGTGACGATGTTGGTGGCGTTGATGCTCCACTCGGCGGGGAACTCGACACCGCGCTGCTCGAAGTTGACCGAGCCGTCACGCCAGTTGGTCATGACGACGTCGCGGCGCTCCCAGGCCACCTCGTCGTAGGGGTGGACGCCGGCGGTCGTGTAGACGCGCTTGACCTTCAGGCCCTTCCCCCGGGTCGGCGCCTTAGGGGCACGACGCGTGCGGCCTGCCGGACGGTCCTCGATCTCGGTCACGAGCTCTCCCTCGGTGAGTGGTCCAGGCGGCTGGGGAAGAGAGCCACCCTGTTCCTAGCGGTTGGTGCTGACGGTTTCTGAGGTGGTGCTGGACGGTCCGGCGACGCTGCCGGCCGGTGGTCAGGGGGTGGCAGCGCCGCTGGTGCCGGCCTGGCCGCGCCCGCCACGACGGCGCGGCGGCGGGTCGAGCTGCATGCCGGGCAGCGGTGGCGTGCCCCCGGTGTGGTGCCGCGCGCGCAGCTCGGTGATCTCCTTCTCGAAGTCCTCGACCGAGCTGAAGGCGCGGTAGACGCTGGCGAAGCGCAGGTACGCGACCTCGTCGAGCTCCCGCAGCGGCCGCAGGATCGCCAGGCCCACCTCGTGGCTGGGCACCTCGGCCACCCCGCTGGCGCGGATGGCGTCCTCCACCTGCTGGGCGAGCTGCTGGAGCTGGTCCTCGTCGACCGGCCGGCCCTGGCAGGCCCGGCGCACGCCCGCGACGACCTTCGAGCGGTTGAACGGCTCGCTGACCCCGCTGCGCTTGACGACGGCGAGGACGGCCTCCTCCACCGTGGTGAACCGGCGGCCGCAGGCGGGACAGGAACGACGGCGACGGGTGGTGGCACCCTCGTCGGCCTCGCGCGAGTCGATCACCCGGCTGTCGGGGTTGTGGCAGAAGGGGCAGCGCACTGCGGTTCACCTCCCTCTGCGGACGAGCTCGGTACCGGTCTCCCCGGCGCCGGGTGGGACGTGCCGGCGGACGGCCGGATGCCACCGGCCACCACGCCTCGCCGCCCTCTGCTGTGGACCCCTCTGGGGACATCCGGTGGACACCCCGGGGATGACCTGAGGACGGCCCTGTGGAGGACTCCCTCCGTCGTGACCACTAGATGTAGGGGGACAGTAGGCCTGGCTCCACAACATCTGCAAGCCGACGCCGGGCGTGTCTCTTCCCCCGAGATGCGGTCGTGACCTCGCGGTGACCAGGCGCGACCACCTCTCCCACCCGTCACACGACACGCCGCGGCGCCCGCGCGTCCGCGCGCGGGACACGGCTGCCGGGTGTACACGCCGGCCACGACCAGGACCGCCGCCACCGCGCGGTGCCCGGCACGGCCGGGGACGCCGCCGGCGGGTCCGGGAGGGCGCGGGACGCCCGAGAGGGGTCGCTCAGACCGACGGGCGCACCGCGGGACGCCTGCCGCGCGGGTTCGGCACCAGGTCGCCCAGACGGATCGGCCGGGTGAGCAGGTCGGGCTCCGCGTCGGGAACGAGGGTGGCGCCAGAGGTGCCCACGGACACCGCGACGGGTGCCCCGGCGGACCCGGCGACGGCCGGCATCTCGGCGGTGACCGCGCGGTGCCGGCCGGCGCCGGCCGCGGAGGGAGCCCGGTGCCGGCCGGGCCCGGCCACGCCGACGGCGGGCTGCTCGGCGGTCACGTCGGCACAGTGCCGGCGGGAACGGCGCGGGCGGTCAGCAGCCGGCACGCCGACCGGGCGGACGACGGACATCGCGGCCGTGGCAGCGACCGCCGTGGCGACCGCCGGCGCCAGCGTGAGCCGGCGCTCCGGCAGCCGGACGGCGGCCAGATCGACCCAGGTCCCGGCGCCCTCGACGACGCCCGGGACCTCGGTGCGCAGTCGCACCCAGACCTCGCACGCGCCGGTCTCGTCGTGCCGCCAGCCGAGCATCGCGCCCGCGACCCAGGCGCCGTCCACGAGCACCTCGACGTCCTGCGGCGACCCGAATGACACCGCTGCCCTGCTGTTCACGGCTGCTGACACGTCCTCACCGTATGTGTTCGTTCAAGCCGAATGCGTGAGCGACCGGACACCGATGGTTGACGAACCGGGCGGGGCGGTCTCGTCACTTGTCCGAGGAGTGCCCCCGTCCCGGTCACGGCAGGCGCAGCACCTGACCGGCGACCACCGCCGAGTCGTCGAGGTCGTTGAGCTCCTCGATCGCGTCGACGACGACCCGCACGTCCTGCTCCGGGCCGGCGACCTCGCCGGCGATCGACCACACGGTGTCACCCGGCTGCACGACGACACTGCTCTCCCCGGCGAGCCGCAGGCCCTGCTCGGGAGCGAGCACCTCCCGCCCCAGGACCGCGCCGCCGACGCCCGCGGCGAGGACCAGCACGGCCACCAGGCGGCGCCCGCGGCGGGTCAGCCGCACGGGCCCGGGGGCCGGCGCCGCCGGACCGCGGCCGGCCCGGGCCGGCTCGCAGCGCACCGGCCGGCCCCCCGGCCGCGCCGGTGCCCGGCGGGTGCGGGGCGCCTCGGCGGCCGGCCCCGCGGCGGGACCGGTGGCGCGGACGGGCGCCGCGGCCGGGCGGTCGGGCACCGGCCGCAGGTGCCCGGTGATCCGCGGACCCGAGCCCGGCAGGGCCGCCCGCGGCGACGCCGGAGTGCCCTGGGCCGGGCGACGCGGAGCCGGGGGAGGTGCCTGCCGGCGCGGGGCCGCGGTCCCGCGCGCGGCCCCCTCCGCCAGCAGCGGCCGCCAGGGGACCCGGACCGCCGCGTCGAACTCCAGAACCGCCTGGTGCACGCTGCCCATGACCACTCCTCCTCGTCATCCCACCGCCGTCGAACACGCGTTCGATCGAACGTCTGTGCGATGTCTACCGCATGGGACCGACGGGGTCGACCCGACACCTCCGACGGGTTTCGAACACACGTTTGAAGTACCGGGCCCGAGGCGCTACGGTCCGATCAGCAGCCGTCCGCCCGTTCCCCCGGACGCCGGCACCTCCCGGCGTCCGGGGGCCGGGTCCTCCGGGTGGCGGGCGGGACACGAGGGCCGTGGCGACACGGCCGGCGAGGAGGAGACGTGGCGGGCACGAGCGGCACCGGCCAGGGCACGCGCGGGGGCACGGCCACCCGGCGAGGAGGCCGGCGGGGGACGGACACCGCTGCCGACGGCGCCGGGGGGCAGACCGCCGCGGTGCGGTCGTTCCCCGATCGGGGCGACGCCGGCGACGGGCTGAGCCAGCGGCAGCGCCGGGTCCTCGAGGTCATCCGCGACTCGATCGACCGCCGCGGTTACCCGCCCTCGGTCCGGGAGATCGGCGAGGCGGTGGGCCTGTCCTCGGCGTCGTCGGTCGCCCACCAGCTCTCGGTGCTGCAGAAGAAGGGATGGCTGCGGCGCGACCCCAACCGCCCGCGCGCACTCGACGTGCGGCTGCCCGGGGACACGGCCGCCGAGGGCGCACCGGCCGCGCCGGCCGCCGCCGACGGCAGCACCGCGCCCACCTACGTGCCGCTGGTCGGCAGGATCGCCGCCGGTGGCCCGGTGCTGGCCGAGCAGGCCGTCGAGGACGTCTTCCCGCTGCCGCGCGAGCTGGTCGGCGAGGGCACCCTCTTCATGCTCCGCGTCGCCGGCGACTCGATGGTCGACGCGGCGATCTGCGACGGCGACTGGGTGGTCGTGCGCCAGCAGCCCACCGCCGAGAACGGCGAGATCGTCGCCGCCATGCTCGATGGCGAGGCCACGGTCAAGACCTACAAGCGGCGCGACGGGCACGTGTGGCTGCTGCCGCACAACCCGGCCTACGAGCCCATCCCGGGTGACGAGGCCACCGTCCTCGGCCGCGTGGTGTCCGTCCTGCGCCGCGTCTGACCCACCGCCCGACCCACGCGGGCCCGGCTCCCGCCGACCGGCGCGGCAGGAGCCAGGCCCCGGGGTCGCGGGTTCAGCCGGTGGGTGGCGCGGCCGCCCGCCGGCGGCGCAGGCGGCCGCCGATCCACACCGCCACCGTGGCGACGGCGGCCGCCACCAGCCCGGCGGTGACCGGGGGGATGTCCGTGCCGCCGTCGGCGGGCGCGGTCGCCGTCGAGGTCCCCGCCGGTGACGACGACGCGGCGGCCCCGGCCGGGATCGGCACGACCGTGACGTCGCCGGGCGGTCCCTCCCCGGCGACGAGCAGCGCGGCGCCGTCGGCGGTGAACGACACCGCCTCGCCCTGCGGCGCCTCGAGCAGCGCGATGCGCACCGGCTCGCCCGCCAGCGCGGCCGGGACGTCGGACCCGGCGAGCGGCCAGACGTAGGCGTCGGTGTAGGTCCGCAGCGCGATCCGGCTGCCGTCGCGGGCGACCGCGCCCCCGGTCACCAGCAACTGGCCGGCACGCCCGACCGGGCCGCCCGGCGTCCCGGTGAGCGTGAAGGCCACGGTGCCCACGTCGGCCAGCTCGACCGTGCCGCCGTCGACCAGCGGTGCCGCCGGCCGGTAGACGTGACTGGCCCCGAGCACCTCCTTGGTGACCAGGTACGGCGTGCCGTCGGGCGCGACCAGCAGTGCCTCGGCGTCGTGCGGGCCGTCGGGATAGGTGAGCCGGTGCAGCGCCGTGGCGCCGTCGGGCCGCAGCGCGATGAGGGCGACGGTCTCCCGGGTGGCGTTGTTGTCCCCGGTGTCGGCCAGCCACACGGTGCCGTCGGGTCCGACGCCGAGGTCCTCGGGGTCGTAGGGGTCCAGCGGCGCGACGGTCTCGTCGACGACCCGGCAGGTCTGGTCGAGGACCGCGACGGTCACCCGCTCACCGCCGTCGGCGACGGCCAGCATCCGGTCGCCGACGTCGACGAGACCGGAGAGCTCCGCGAGCCGGGGGTCGGTCACCTGGCAGCGCCGTGCGGGCGTGGCCTCCTCGGCGGCCGCGGAGGCCGATGGCAGCAGGACCGGGGCGAGCCCCAGCGCGAGCCCGAGGACGGCGGCCGGTGCGCGCGGGGCGCACGCCCGCGCGCTACGCGGGAGGACGGCCGGCGCGGGCACCCGCCCAGCGTGACAGCACGACTGCGTCGAGTGCGTGCACCACGCCCAGCAGCAGGATCCCGACCGAGGCCCCGACGACCGCGTCGGTGACCCAGTGGAAGTCCAGCGAGACCATGGCGATCCCGGTGGCCACCGGCCCGACGACGCTGAGCCACCACAGCGTCCGCTGCACCGGCGGCGCGAGCCGGTACTCGACGGCCTGCCAGCGGGCCACGCCCCACATGAGCACGGCGTTGGCCACGTGCCCCGAGGGGTAGCTGGCGCCGTCGCGGTGGAAGAACGAGCCGGGATAGGCGGGCGCCGTGCGACCGGTGCCGAACTTGAACGCGTAGACCACGACGGTCAGCAGGGCGAGGGCGACGAGCACCCGCACCAGGGGCAGCAGCGTCCGCCGGCGGATGCACAGCCAGCCGACCAGGCCGGCCAGGACGACGAGGATCGTGCCCCGTCCGCCGATCTGGGTGACCGCCCAGACCGGCCAGTAGGCCGGGGAGTCGCGCAGCCCCCACTGGCTGACGATCTCGGAGACCTCGAGGTCGAGCCGCTCCAGGACACCCCGGCTGAGCAGGTCGACGGTGACGCCCACGGTCACCACGAGCGACAGGATCATCAGCCACCACGGCGGCCGTCCTGGGGTCACGACGGCGGGGACGGGGGCCGACGGGTCGCCGTCGGCCGGCGCTCCCCTCCCCCGACGCACCACGCCGCTGGTCACGCGGCCACGGTACCGGGCCGTGACCCGGCCGTGACCTCGCCGCGGGGGACGGCGAGCCGCCCGGGTGACCGGCGGGCAGCCGGTCACCCGGGCGGGCGAGCGCCGCGGCCGGTCAGCCGACCGGGACGGCGAACCGCTCCAGCGCCGCGGCCAGGCCGCCGTCGACCCGCGCACTCAGCCGGGTGCCGTCCGCCTCGTGCTGCTCGCTCAAGACCTCGCCGTCGCGGTGGACGCGGGCCACCAGGTCGCCGCGGTCGTAGGGCACGAGCACCTCGACCTCGACGTCCGGGTGCGGCAGCCGGGCGGCGACGACCTCGCGGAGCTGCTCGATGCCCTCGCCGGTCCGCGCCGAGACCCACACCGCGCCGGGGAGCGCCCGGCGCAGGGTCAGCACGTCGTCCTCGGTCATGGCGTCGACCTTGTTGACGACGATCAGCTCGGGCACCGCCGCGGCGTCGATCTCGCGCAGCACCACGTGCACCGCGTCGATCTGGCCGAGCGGGTCGGGGTCGGAGCCGTCGACGACGTGCAGCAGCAGGTCGGCGCCGGCCACCTCCTCCAGCGTCGAGCGGAAGGCGTCGACGAGCTGGTGCGGCAGGTGCCGCACGAACCCGACGGTGTCGGTGAGGGTGTACTCGCGGCCGTCGGGCGACTGCGCGCGGCGCACCGTCGGGTCGAGGGTGGCGAACAACGCGTTCTCCACCAGCACGCCGGCACCGGTGAGCCGGTTGAGCAGGCTGGACTTGCCGGCGTTGGTGTAGCCGGCGATCGCCACGCTCGGGACGGCGTTGCGGCCGCGCGCCGAGCGCTGGGTCGCCCGCGCGGTGGCCATGCCGGCGATCTCGCGGCGCAGCCTGCTGACCCGCGACCGGATCCGCCGCCGGTCGGTCTCGATCTTCGTCTCACCGGGACCGCGGGTACCGATGCCGCCACCACCGGCGACGCGGCCACCGGCCTGCCGGGACAGCGACTCACCCCAGCCGCGCAGGCGCGGCAGCATGTACTGCATCTGCGCGAGCTCGACCTGGGCCTTGCCCTCCCGGCTGGTGGCGTGCTGGGCGAAGATGTCGAGGATCAGCGCGGTCCGGTCGACCACCTTGACCTTGAGGATCCGCTCCAGCGCGTTGAGCTGGCCGGGGGTCAGCTCGCCGTCGCAGATCACGGTGTCGGCGCCGGTCGCGGCCACGATGTCGCGGATCTCGCCGGCCTTGCCCGAGCCCACGTAGGTGCCGGCGTCGGGCTTGTCCCGCCGCTGGCTCACCGCCTCGAGCACCTCCGAGCCCGCCGTCTCGGCGAGCGCGGCCAGCTCGGCCAGCGACCGGTCGGCGTCGGCCTGGGTGCCCTCGGTCCACACGCCGACCAGCACGACGCGCTCGAGGCGCAGCTGCCGGTACTCGACCTCGCTGATGTCGGCGAGCTCGGTGGACAGGCCCGCCACCCGGCGCAGCGCGCCGCGGGCCTCCAGGTCGTAGGAGCCGGTGGTGTCGTCGGTGTCGTCGTCCCACTGGCCGGCCGGCGCGGGACGGGGGTCGACGGCCTGCTGGTCGTCGATCGGGGTGCTGCGGGGGGCGGTCGTCATCGCGTCCAGCGTGACACGCGCGTCGTCAGTGGTCACCTGGGTTGTCGTCTGTGCAGTCGTCATACACCGGGTGCAACACCGGAACGGGTCAGGTGCATCCCGCCGGGAGCCGGGTAGGTCGGGACCGTCCGCAGCACCGACGAGAGGGGCACCCCGTGAGCACCAGCAGTGACGCCGGCGTCGAGGACCCGGGCCGCGACCCGGCCGGCCTCGAGGTCCCGCGCAACCTCTTCGGCGGCGCCGACCAGGACACCGGGGCCGGCACGCCGCGTGGCACCGGCAACGTCGGGCCCGGCGACAAGCCCGAGGCGCCCACCGACGAGCCGGAGACCCGCGCCGACACCCCGGACAACCCCTAGCTCGCGAGCCACTCCCGGGTCAGCTCGCCGGTGGCCACCACGACGGCGGGACCGCGCAGCACGGTCGTCTCGGGGGTGACGTCGACGGTCAGCCGGCCGCCGGGGACGTCGACGACGACCGTGCCGCGCTGGGGCCCGTCGGACCCGGCGGCCAGCGCGGCGTAGGCGGTGGCGCAGGCGCCCGTCCCGCACGAGCGGGTCTCCCCCACCCCGCGCTCGTGCACCCGCAGCCGCACGTGCGCGTCGGCGCCCTCGACGTCGGCGGCGAGCACCCGCACGAACTCGACGTTGACGCCGTCGGGGAACAGCGCGGGGTCGAACCCGGGCTGCGCGGTGAGGTCGAGCGCGTCGAGGTCGGCGTCGGTCAGGCAGACCAGGTGCGGGTTGCCCATCGACACCGCCTGGCCGGCGAACACCTGGCCGGCCACGGTCGCCTCGCCGCGGCCGAACGGGCGCGCCGGGCCCATGTCCACCCAGTAGGTGCCGTCGGGACCCGCGCCGACCCGTCGCGGCCCGCCGCGGGTGCCCACGAGGACCCCGTCGGCGCAGGCCGCGCGGTCGAGCAGGCCCTCGGTCACCAGCGCGTGCAGGAACAGCCGGATGCCGTTGCCGCACATCTCCGCGTGCGAACCGTCGGCGTTGCGGTGGTCCATGAACCACTCGCACGCGCCGAGCTGCTCGCCGAGGACGGCGGGGGCGTCGGGCACGTGCACGCTGCGGACCACCCGCAGCACGCCGTCGCCGCCGAGGCCCGAGCGGCGCTCGCACAGCCGGCGGACCAGCGCGGCGTCGAGACGGTCCTCGGGCCAGCGGTCCCCGTCGGGGTCGGGCAGCACGACGAAGTCGTTCTCGGTGCCGTGCCCGAGGAGGAACCGGTCGCTCACCGGCCGATCGTACGGCCGGCGAGCAGCGCGCCGACGGCGTCGGCGAGGTCGGGCCGGCGGGCGTCGAACCACGTCGTCGTCGCGTCGCGGCGGAACCAGGAGCGCTGCCGCCGCACGAAGCGGCGGGTGGCGCCGACCGTGCGCTCCCGCGCCTCGTCGGGGGTGAGCCTGCCGTCGAGCTGGGCCAGCACCTGCGCGTAGCCCAGCGCGCGGGAGGCGGTGGGGCCCTCGCGCAGCCCCTGCTCCGCCAGCGCCTCGACCTCGGCGACGAACCCGGCGGCCCACATGCGGTCCACGCGGTCGGCCACGCGCCGGTCCAGCTCGGCGGGCTCCCGGTCGAGGCCGACCACGACCGCCGGGTAGTGCGGCCGCGGCTCGGGCAGCGTGGCCCGGAACGGCCCGCCGGTGAGCTCGACGACCTCCAGCGCCCGCACGATCCGCCGTCCGTTGGACGGGAGGACCGCGGCGGCCGCGGCGGGGTCGAGCGCGGCCAGGCGGGCGTGCAGCGCGGCCGGCCCGAGGTCGTCGAGCTCGGCCTGCAGCCGCGCCCGGACGGCGGGGTCGGTGCCGGGGATGTCGAGGTCGTCGAGGACGGCCCGCACGTACAGGCCCGACCCGCCCACCAGCAACGGCAGCACGCCGGTCCCGCGCAGCCGGTCGATCTCGGCGCGGGCCATCCGTGCGTACTCGGCCACCGACGCGGTCCGGCGCACCGGCCAGACGTCGAGCAGGTGGTGGGGCACGCCGCGCCGTTCGGCCGCGTCGGGCTTGGCCGTGCCGATGTCCATGCCGCGGTAGAGCTGCATCGAGTCGGCGTTGACCACCTCGCCGCCCAGCGCCAGGGCGAGCTCGACGGCCAGCGCGGTCTTGCCGGTGGCGGTGGGCCCGACCACGGCGAGGACGGGCGGGAGGGTCACCGGCCCTGCCACGAGGCCACCAGGTAGCCGACGCCGAAGGGCGCCTCGTCGGCGAGCAGTCGCGCGTCGACGACGCTGCCGGCCAGCAGCACGCCCACCGCCCGCCAGACCGGGACGCCGGCGGCCAGCAGCCGCTCGCCCTCGGCGGCGTCCAGGGCGGCGAGCGCGGCGGCGTCCCCGGCTGCCAGGGCCGCGGCGACGGCGGCGTCGAACGGGGCGGCGGCGGCGTCGAGGTGCCCGGGCGCCTTGACGCTGCGGCGGGCCGAGCCGTCGCCCATCGCCAGCACGCCCACCGGGCCGGCGAGCCCGGCCACCACCGCGGCGAGGTCGCGCGGGCCGACGCCGACCCGGGCGCCGGTGTGCCCGGCGGCGTCGAGCAGCCAGGCGCCGACGGTCAGGCCCAGCGGGGTCCGCCGGCCGCCCGGGCGCACCCGCCCGGACAGCGGCACCTCGAGGTCGACGCCGTAGCCGCGCAGGTCCCCGCCGTCGCCGGGGCCGTAGCGGCCGTCGGCGTCCGGCGCGACGAGGACGACCACCTCGGGGCGGGCGGCGAGGACCGCGTCGACCGCGTCCGCGCAGGCAGCGCGCAGGCCCGCGGTGTCGGCGGCGGCCCGACCGGCCACCTGCGGGAGCAGCAGCGGGGGGCACGGGCAGAAGGCGACCGAGACCGGTCCGGCGGGCGGGCTGCTCACCGCAGCAGTGTCGCCGATGCGGCGTGGGAGACTGCGGTGCGTGTCGAGCACGGAGAACCCCGGAACCGGGTCGCAGCAGGTCCCCTCGCCCGAGACGGCCGGCCCGGACGCGGTCACCCCCGAGGCCGGGACGCCCACCGCGCCCACCCCCGAGGCGGCCGCGCTGGCCGACCCGACGGCCGACGGCCCCGCGACCGAGGCGGCGGCCGAGCTTCCGGCGACCGAGGCGGCGGCCGCGACGCCGGAGACCGAGGAGGCCGCGACGCCGGAGACCCCGGCCGTCCCCGAGCGGGCCGCTCCCGTCCCCACCGCGCCCGAGCCGGCCGTGGCCGCCACCTCCGACCCCTCGCGCTGGGGCCGGGTCGACGAGGACGGCACCGTGTACGTGCGCACCGCCGACGGCGAGCGCGCGGTCGGCTCGTGGCAGGCCGGTGACCCCGCCGCGGGCCTGGCGCACTTCGCCCGCCGCTTCGACGACCTCGCCACCGAGGTGTCGCTGCTCGAGGCGCGGCTGCGGGCGCACACCGGCAACCCGGCGGAGATCAAGGCCAAGGTGCAGGCCCTGGCCGACTCCATCCCGACCGCCACCGCCGTCGGCGACCTCGACGGCCTCGCCGCCCGGGCCCGCGCCATGATCGGGGCCGCCGACACCGCGGCCGCCGAGTCCCGCGCCGAGAAGGCCGCCGCCCGCGCCGCGCAGGTCGCCCGCAAGGAGGCGCTGGCCGCCGAGGCCGAGCAGATCGCCGCGGAGTCGACGTCGTGGAAGGCCGCCGGCGACCGGCTCAAGGCGATCGTCGAGGAGTGGAAGACCATCCGCGGCATCGACCGCAAGACCGACGAGGCGCTGTGGTCGCGGTTCGCCGCGGCCCGCGACGCGTTCGGCCGGCGGCGCGGCGCCCACTTCGCGGCGCTCGACGTGCAGCGCGGCGAGGCCCGCGCGGCCAAGCAGGAGCTCATCGCCGAGGCGCAGCGGCTGTCCACGTCCACCGAGTGGGGCCCGACCAGCGCGGCCATGCGCTCGCTGATGGACCGCTGGAAGGCAGTGCCGCGCACCGGCCGCGACGGCGACGACGACCTGTGGAAGCAGTTCCGCGCCGCCCAGGACGTCTTCTTCACCGCCCGCGCCGAGTCCGACAAGGCCCGCTCCTCCGAGCAGCTGGCCAACCAGCAGGCCAAGGAGGAGCTGCTCGCCGAGGCCGAGAAGCTCGACCCCGCGACCGACCTGCGCGGCGCCCAGGCGGCGCTGCGGCGCATCCAGGAGCGCTACGACGCGATCGGCCACGTGCCGCGCGGGGCCATGCGCTCGCTGGAGGACCGCATGCAGGCCGTCGAGCAGCGGATCCGCGGTGCCGCCGACTCCGGCCGGGTGCGCACCGCCCCGGAGAACCCGATGGTCACCTCGATGCGGGCGGCGGTCACCAAGGCCGAGGAGCAGCTGGCCAAGGCCGAGGCCGCCGGCGACGCCCGCCGGATCGAGGAGGCCCGGGCGAACCTGGCCACCCGGCGCGAGTGGCTGGCCGAGGCGGAGCGGTCCGCTTCCCGCCGCTGACGCGCACCGGGCGGGAGCGGCGGTGGCGGTCTTCGTCCTCGTGCACGGGGCGTGGGGCGGCGCCCACGGGTTCCGGCACGTGCGCCGCCTGCTCGCCGCGGCGGGGCACGAGGTGTTCACCCCGGCCCTGACCGGCGTCGGGGAGCGGGTGCACCTGGCGAGCGCGCAGGTGGACCTCACCACGCACGTCACCGACGTGGTGAACCAGGTCCTCTACGAGGACCTCGACGAGGTGGTGCTGCTCGGGTTCTCCTACGGCGGCATGGTGGTGGCCGGGGCGCTGGAGACGGTGGGCGACCGGGTGCGGTCACTGGTGTACCTGGACGCGTTCGTCCCGTCGGACGGCGACACGGTGTACGGGCTGCTCGGCCTGCCCGCCCCCGGTGCCGGGCCGGGGACTCCGTGGCTGGTCGAGGGCCCGGCGCGGGCCTACGACGACCCGGCGGAGGAGGCGTTCTCCGCTCCTCGGCGGACGCCGCAGCCGGTCGCCTGCTTCACCGAGCCGGTGCGGATGTCCCGGCCGCTGGAGGACTGGCCGTTCCGGCGCACGTACGTCCGGGCGACCGCGGTCGAGCCGGCCGCGGTGACGAACGCGGCGTTCGACGCCGCCGCCGCCCGCGCCCGGGCCTCGGGCTCCTGGAACTACCGGGAGATCGCCACGACCCACCTCGTCGCGCAGAACCGGCCGCGCGAGCTCGCCGAGCTGCTGCTCGAGCTCGCCTGACGCGAGGCGTGTGGCGACCTCAGGCCGGGGCGCCGATCCGCGGCATGCCCAGCAGCACGCCGGGCGTCGTCGGCCGGGTGCCGGCCTCGTGGGCGTCCCCGGCGCGGGTGCGCCGGTGCGACAACAGCGGGCCGTCGGCGACCAGGTGGTGCGGCGCGGCGGCGGTGACGACGGTCTCGACGACGTCGCCCGGGCGCACGCCGGCCTCGGTGCCGCCGGCGAAGTGCACCAGCCGGCCGTCGCGGGCCCGGCCGCTCATCCGGCCGGTGCGGGCGTCCTTGCTGCCCTCCCCCGCCGCGACCAGCAGCTCGACGGTGCGGCCGACCTGCGCGCGGTTCTCCGCCCAGCCGATCTCGTCCTGCAGCGCGGTCAGCCGCAGGTACCGCTCCTGCACGACCTCCTTGGGCAGCTGCCCGTCCATCTCCGCCGCCGGCGTCCCGGGGCGCCTGGAGTACTGGAAGGTGAAGGCGCCGGCGAAACGGGCCCGGCGGACCACCTCGAGGGTCTGCTCGAAGTCGGCCTCGGTCTCGCCGGGGAAACCCACGATGACGTCGGTGGTGATCGCCGCGTCGGGCATCGCCGCGCGGACGCGGTCGATGATCCCGAGGTAGCGCTCCTGCCGGTAGCCGCGGCGCATCCGGCGCAGCACCTCGTCGGACCCGCTCTGCAGCGGCATGTGCAGCTGGTGGCAGACCGCCGGGGTCTCGGCCATCGCGTCGATGACGTCGTCGGTGAACTCGCGCGGGTGCGGGCTGGTGAAGCGGACCCGCTCCAGACCCTCGATCCGGCCGGTCGCGCGCAGCAGGTCGGCGAACGCGCCCCGGTCGCGGAACTCCACCCCGTAGGCGTTGACGTTCTGGCCGAGCAGCGTCACCTCGAGCACGCCCTGGTCGACCAGCGCCTGCACCTCGGCCAGGATCTCGCCGGGACGGCGGTCCTTCTCCTTGCCGCGCAGCGCCGGGACGATGCAGAACGTGCAGGTGTTGTTGCACCCGACGCTGATCGACACCCAGCCCGCGTAGGCGGAGTCCCGCTTCGCCGGCAGCGTCGACGGGAACACCTCGAGCGCCTCGGCGATCTCCACCTGGGCCTCGGCGTTGTGCCGCGCGCGCTCGAGCAGCGCCGGCAGCGACCCGACGTTGTGCGTGCCGAAGACGACGTCGACCCACGGCGCCCGCCGCACGATCTCGCCGCGGTCCTTCTGCGCCAGGCAGCCGCCGACGGCGATCTGCATCCCCGGGTGGGCGTCCTTCACCGGGCGCAGGTGGCCGAGGTTGCCGTAGAGGCGGTTGTCGGCGTTCTCCCGCACCGCGCAGGTGTTGAGCACGACGACGTCGGCGTCCTCGCCGTCGGGGGCGGCGGCGTAGCCCGCGGCCTCGAGCAACCCGGACAGCCGCTCGGAGTCGTGCACGTTCATCTGGCACCCGTAGGTGCGCACCCGGTAGGTGCGCTGCGGGCTGTCGGCCTCGGTTCCCATGTCGCCTGCGAGGGTACGGCGCCGCGCCCGGCCCCGGCGGTCACGGGCGGTGACGGCACTCGTTACTGGTTCGTGACGGTCCCGGGACGCTGCTGCGCCCGGGCGGCAATAGGGTGCCCCGGTGACCAGCCAGCAGACCGGAGCACCGCTCGTGGAGCTGACCGGCGTCAACAAGTGGTTCGGCGACCTGCACGTGCTGCAGGACATCGACCTCTCGATCGACCGCGGCGAGGTCGTCGTCGTCATCGGACCGTCCGGCTCGGGCAAGTCCACGCTGTGCCGCGCCATCAACCGGCTGGAGAGCATCCAGAAGGGCGAGATCCGCATCGACGGCCAGCGGCTGCCCGAGGAGGGCAAGGCGCTGGCCCGGCTGCGCAGCGACGTCGGGATGGTCTTCCAGAGCTTCAACCTCTTCGCGCACAAGACGATCCTCGAGAACGTCACGCTCGCGCCGGTGAAGGTGCGCCGGCAGTCGCGGTCCGAGGCCGAGCGGCGGGCGCGTGAGCTGCTCGACCGGGTGGGCGTCGGGCACCAGGCGGACAAGTACCCCGCGCAGCTGTCGGGCGGCCAGCAGCAGCGCGTGGCCATCGCCCGCGCGCTGGCAATGGACCCCAAGGTCATCCTCTTCGACGAGCCGACCTCGGCGCTCGACCCGGAGATGATCAACGAGGTCCTCGACGTCATGACCTCCCTCGCCCGCGAGGGCATGACGATGGTGGTCGTCACCCACGAGATGGGCTTCGCCCGCCGGGCGGCCAACCGGGTCGTCTTCATGGACGGCGGCCGGATCGTCGAGGCCGCCGACCCGCACACCTTCTTCACCAGCCCGCGTTCGGACCGGGCCCGTGACTTCCTGTCCAAGATCCTCGAGCACTGACCCACGGGAGGAACCCATGCGCAGCACCCGGAAGCTGGCGGCGTTCGCCGCACTCGGCCTGACCCTCGCGGCCTGTTCCAGCGAGGCGGGCAACCAGGCCGCCGAGGAGGAGGCCAGCGCGCCCACCGTCGCCGAGGAGGTCGACTTCGAGCCGGGCACGACGATGGCCGAGCTGTCTGAGGCGGGCAGCATCACCGTCGGCACCAAGTACGACCAGCCGGGCTTCGGCCTGCTCAACCCCGACGGCGAGCCCGAGGGCTTCGACGTGGAGATCGCGAAGATCATCGCCGGTGAGCTCGGCATCGCGCCCGAGGACATCGAGTGGACCGAGACGGTGTCGGCCAACCGCGAGCCGTTCATCCAGAACGGCCAGGTGGACATGGTGGTGGCCACCTACACCATCAACGACACCCGCAAGCAGGTCGTCGACTTCGCCGGCCCGTACTACATCGCCGGCCAGGACATCATGGTCGCCGCCGGCAACCCCGAGGGGATCCAGGGCCCGGAGGACCTCGCCGGCAAGACGGTGTGCTCGGTCGAGGGCTCCACGCCCGCCCAGAACATCCGGGACAACTTCCCGGAGGCGAACCTGGTCACCTACGACGTCTACTCCAAGTGCGCCGACGACCTCGCCAACGGCGCGGTGCAGGCCGTGACCACGGACAACGTCATCCTCACCGGCCTGGTGGCCGGCAACCCCGAGGGCTTCGAGCTGGTGGGCAACCCCTTCACCGAGGAGCCCTACGGCATCGGCCTGCCCAAGGGTGACGAGGAGTTCCGCACCTTCGTCAACGACGTGCTCGAGGAGGCCTTCGAGGACGGCCGCTGGGCCGAGGCCTGGGACCGCACTGCCGGGTCGATCACCGGCGAGGAGGCCCCCGAGCCCCCGACGGTCGACCGCTACTGAGCACCGGGACGCCGCCGGGCGGGACCTCCCGCCCGGCGGCGTCCCGCCGTGTCCCCGACGACCGTCCCCGACGACCGACGACCTGACGGCGAGGCGCCATGGGCTTCCTGAGAGACAACGCCGATCTGCTGTGGAGCGCGTTCCTGACGACGCTGTCCCTGGCCGTCGTCAGCGGCCTGTGCGCGCTGGTGATCGGCACCGTGCTCGCCGGCATGCGGGTCAGCCCGGTCCCGCCGCTGCGGGGGCTGGCCACCTTCTACGTCGAGGTGTTCCGCAACACCCCGCTCACGGTGGTCTTCTTCTTCCTCGTCTTCGGCATCGTCCAGATCGACCTGTCGTTCCCGAGCCGCTTCATCGCCGCGGTCGCCGCGCTGTCGACCTACACCGCCGCGTTCGTGTGCGAGGCGCTGCGCTCAGGCATCAACGCCGTCCCGCCGGGCCAGGCCGAGGCCGCCCGCGCCCTGGGACTGGACTTCGGGCAGAGCCTGCGGACCATCGTGCTGCCGCAGGCCTTCCGCACCGTCGTGCCGCCGCTGGGCAACGTCTGGATCGCGCTGGCGAAGAACACCTCCATCGCCGCCGGCTTCGCCGTCGCCGACCTCACCGCGGCGCTGCAGCGGCTGTCCAACGCCAACGCCGACCAGCTGCTGCTGGTCTTCGCCGCCATCGTCGCCGGCTACCTGGTGATCACCCTGCCCTCCGCGTGGGTCATCCGGGTCATCGAGAAGAGGGTGGCGATCGTCCGATGAGCGCGCCGACCGTCCTGTTCGACCTCCCGGGGCCGCGGGCCCGCCGCCGCCAGCGCATCGGCACGGTCGTCGGCGCGCTGCTGATCGCCGGCCTGGTCGCGCTGGCGCTGTGGCGGCTGGGCGCCAACGGCCAGCTGGACCCCGACCGCTGGGCGATCCTGTTCGACCCGGCCGCCGGCGTGCCGCAGGCCCTGGGCGAGGCACTGCTCAACACCCTCGCCGTCGCGGCCGTCGGCATGGTTGCGGCCACCGTCCTGGGTGCGCTGCTCGCGGTCGGCCGGCTCTCCGACCACGCGTGGGTGCGCGGGCCGGTGGCCGTGGTCATCGAGTTCTTCCGCGCCGTCCCGCTGCTGGTGCTGATCCTCTTCTGCCTGCTGTTCCTGCCCACCATCGGCGTCCCCATGACCGCGTTCCGCGCCCTGGCGCTCGGGCTGACGCTCTACAACATGGCCGTGCTCGCGGAGATCTTCCGGGCGGGCATCCTGTCGGTCGACCGCGGCCAGCGGGAGGCCGCCTTCGCGCTGGGCATGCGCAAGACGCAGGTGATGACCCTCGTCCTGCTCCCCCAGGCCGTCCGCCGGATGCTGCCGGTGCTGGTGGCCCAGCTCGTGGTGCTGCTCAAGGACAGCTCGCTGGGCTTCATCGTCGGCTACGTCGAGCTGCTGCGGCAGGCGCGCAGCCTCGTCGAGTTCTTCAACTTCCAGTTCGGCAACATCTACACGTTCCAGCTCTACGTGGCCGCCGGGCTCATCTACATCATCGTCAACGTGCTGCTCTCGCAGCTGGCCAAGTACGTCGAGAAGCGCACCCGGAGCAACCGCAAGACCGCGGGCGCCGGCGACGCCGGACTGGCCGAGGTGCAGATGGACGGCAGCGGCGGGGGGCTGGTGACCGAGGCGGGCGGCCGGTAGGACCCGGTTCCGGACCGCGGAACGGTGGTACCGCCGGTCCGCGGGTCTGCCGATGACAGTCCCGTGGACACCGCTCTCCGCCCCGTCGTGCCGCCGCTGCCCTCGATGGTGCGCCTGCCCGGCGGGCAGGCCGACGCCGCGCAGGAGTTCGTGAACCGGCTCCGGGCGGCCGCGCCGCGATTCGCCGACGCGGCCGGCGCGGGGTCCGCCGTCGTCCGGGAGGTCGTGCCCCCGGCGCGGCACCGCCGGGCCCGCTGCCGGGTGGTCCTGCGCCTCACGGACGGCGGCGAGCGCGACGTCACCTTCCTCGGGCCGGTGAGCCGTCCCGCCGTGCTGCCCGACCGCACCTTCGAGGCACAGATCCAGCAGTGGCTGGCCGCCGCCTCCGCCGACCAGGCCGCCGGCTGGGTCAGCGATGACGAGGCCCCGGACGGGCGCGCGGTCGACCTGACCGCGTGGACGGCACCGTCGGCCACGGTCACGCACCTGCCGACGGCGGCCATGCCGGTGCTGAGCCCGACACCTCCCGGCGCGGGTCGCGCCGGGACCGCCGGGCTGCCAGCCGAGCCGATGGCGGCCGTGCCCGCGGCCGGCTGACCGGTCCGCTCAGCCGAAGGGGTCGGTGGCCGCCCGCAGCGCTGCGGCAGCACCACCGACGACGGGCAGGCCGTGGCCGGGGCAGACGACGTCGGCCTCGAGCGCGGCCAGGCGCTGCAGGGACGACCAGGCCTGGGGTCGGTCGACGTTGAACGGCCCCAGGACGAGCTCGCCGTGGAATTCGACGACCGTGTCGCCGGTGATCAGCACGCCCGCCTCGGGCAGGTGCACCGCGATGCTGCCCGGCGTGTGCCCCGGGACGCCGACCACGACCACACCGCTGTCGAGGACGTCGCCGTCGGCGACCGGATCGACGGGCCTGCAGGCGGGCGCCGGCGGCACCTCCGCCGAGGCGATCGCGTACAGCTCCTGCTCGGCGGGCGTGACCACCGCCGCTGGGCCCGGCCGGTCGCGCTGGACGACCGGCACGTCCGCCGCCCCGGCGAGCACCGGCGCACCGCTCCAGGCACGCACCGCGTCGGCCGAGCCCATGTGGTCGTCGTGGAAGTGGGTGAGCACTATCCGGCGCACGTCCTCGCGTCGCAGGCCCAGGTCGGCCAGTGCGTCGGCGATGACCGGAGCGCTGCCGGCCGGGCCGGTGTCCACGACGGTGAGGCCGGACTCGCCGCGCCAGAGGTAGGCCTTGCTGATCCCGAGCGCCAGCAGGTGCAGCCCCGGGACGATCTCGGTCGCGCTCATGGGGGGAAGCTAGGCCCCGGGACGCACCGTGCGGGTGTCGTCCGCGGTGAGCGCGAACGACCCGTGCCGGGTCAGTCGTCCTCGGGGTGCCAGGTCGGTCCGTCGAGGTCGGGATCCTCGGTGCCGAAGCCGGTCTCGTCCATCACGTCGCGGACCACGGCCGCCGCCAGGCCGCCGCTGTATCCCTTGCGGGCCAGCATGCCGATCAGGCGGCGGGTGGCGGTGGCCTGGTCGACCCGGCGGAGCGCGGACAGGCGGCGCTCCACCAGCCGGCGGGCGGCGGCGCGCTCGTCGTCGTCGTCGACCTCGGCGAGGGCCTGCTCGGCCTCCTCGCCGTCGACGCCCTTGGCGCGCAGCTCGGCGCGCAGCGCCCGCCGGGCCAGGCCGCGGCCGGCCTGCCGCGAGGTCACCCAGGCCCGGGCGAAGGCGGCGTCGTCGATGAGCCCGACCTCGCCGAACCGGTCGAGGACCGCGGTCGCCGCGTCCTCGGGGATCCCCCGGCGGGCCAGCAGGTCGGCCAGCTGCTGCCGCGTCCGGGCCGCGCCGGTGAGCGCCCGCAGGCAGATGGCCCGGGCCACCGACTCGGGATCGCCCGGCTCGTCGGGAGGATCCCCGCGCCCGGCGTCGCGCTCGGCCGGGAACGGCACAGCGGCGGCCGGGCCGTCCGGGTCAGGGGACGGCCCGGACCGCCGCCGGGGGCGGCCGGCGCGGCCGCCGGGACCCGACGGACGGGCCCCGCGGCCGCGCCGGCCGGACTGCTCGGGGTCGATCTCCTCGGAGAACGAGCCCGACCAGCCGGTCACGGAGTCGCTCAGAAGTCGGCCGGGTCGGCGGCCGGCGCGTCGAGCGTGGCACCGACGCCCAGCTTCTCCTTGACCTTCTTCTCGATCTCGTCGGCGAGGTCGGGGTTGTCACGGAGGAAGGCCCGGACGTTCTCCTTGCCCTGGCCGAGCTGGTCGCCCTCGTACGTGTACCAGGCGCCGGACTTGCGGATGAAGCCGTGCTCGACGCCGGCGTCGATCAGGCCGCCCTCGCGGCTGAAGCCCTGACCCCACAGCAGGTCGAGCTCGGCCTGCTTGAAGGGTGCGGCGACCTTGTTCTTGACGACCTTGACCCGCACCCGGCTGCCGACCGCCTCGGTGCCCTGCTTCAGGGTCTCGATGCGGCGGACGTCGAGGCGGACCGACGAGTAGAACTTCAGGGCGCGCCCACCGGTGGTGACCTCGGGCGAGCCGTAGACGATGCCGACCTTCTCGCGCAGCTGGTTGATGAAGATCGCGGTGGTGCCGGAGTTGTTCAGCGCACCGGTGATCTTGCGCAGCGCCTGGCTCATGAGGCGGGCCTGCAGACCGACGTGACTGTCGCCCATCTCGCCCTCGATCTCGGCGCGGGGCACGAGGGCCGCCACGGAGTCGATGACGATGATGTCGAGCGCGCCGGAGCGGATGAGCATGTCGGCGATCTCCAGCGCCTGCTCACCGGTGTCGGGCTGGCTGACCAGCAGCGCGTCGGTGTCCACGCCGATGGCCCGGGCGTACTCCGGGTCGAGGGCGTGCTCGGCGTCGATGAAGGCCGCGATGCCGCCGGCGGCCTGGGCGTTGGCCACCGCGTGCAGGGCGACCGTGGTCTTGCCGGAGGCCTCGGGGCCGTAGACCTCGATGACGCGGCCGCGCGGCAGGCCGCCGATGCCCAGCGCGATGTCGAGCGCGATCGAGCCGGTCGGGATGACCTTGATCGCCTGGGCGGCGCTGTCGCCCAGGCGCATGACCGAGCCCTTGCCGAACTGCTTGTCGATCTGGGCGAGGGCCATGTCGAGGGCCTTGTCGCGGTCCAGCGTTGCCATGCTGCTCACCTTCGGGAAGTCGCGTGTCGTGGAGTCGGAGCGGTGTCGGAGGCGACGGTAGGCCGGGGGTCCGACACTTTCCGGTGACCGGCTCGGCCTGTGGAGGGACGACCCCCCTGTGGACGCGTCCGCCACTGTAGGACGAACACGTGTTCGAGTCGAGCGACACGCCGTCGCCCGGCTCCGACCGGCTCAGCGCTCCCGCGGCGGGACGTCGTACTCCTCGCAGATCGCCAGCCAGACCCGCCGCACCGGCAGCCCCGCCTCGATGGCGTCGACGGCCGTCCGCCCGCCGAGCGCGGCGAAGACGTGGTCGCGCGCCACGCTCTGCGCCCGCATCGACCCGAACTGCTCGTCGAGCCGGGACCAGAACTCCTGCAGGCGCACGCCCCGACGCTAGCGCGCGTCCCCCTCGGCGGCGGCGTGGTGGGCCAGCCCGGCCCGCAGCCGCCGGACCAGCGCCGCGGGGTCGTCGGCGGCCAGCCGCAGCTCGTCGACCGGCCGGCCGCCGGTGCGCGCCAGCGGCAACACCAGCGGCGCCCGCAGCTCGACGTCGACCTGGGTGGAGGAGAGGACGGCGACCGACACCGCACGCCGGCCGCCCTCCTCGGCGACGACGACCGTGCGGGAGCCCTCGACGCTGCGCCGGCGCACCCGGACGGCGGCGATCTCCTGCCACCGCACGCGGACGTCGACCGACCACCCCACCCGCACGCGCAGACCGCCGTCGTCGACGGTGTGCGGGTGCACGCGCATCGCCGCGAGCAGGCCCACCATCCAGAGCAGCCCGTAGACGCCGACGACCAGCAGCGCGATCCGCAGCGAGGGCCAGGGCAGCAGCCAGTCGACCAGCGGGATCTCGACCGCCGACAGCACGATGAAGGTCCACAGCACCGGCGACGCCGCCGAGGCGTAGGGGAAGGCGTCGGCCCCGGCCGGCACGTCGGGCCGGCGGCGGACCCAGCGCCCCAGGCTGCGCCAGACGCCGACCTCGGCGGTGACCGCGGCGCGCAGCAGCCCGCGGGCGGTCACCGGCCCTCCTCCTCCGCGGCGGCCCCGTGCGGGACCAGCGCCCGCAGCCGTTCCAGGACGTCGTCGAGCGCGGCCACCAGCCCGTCGAGCCGGTCGGCCGGCAGCCCGCCGAAGAGCTGGCCGGCCAGCTCGGCCTGTCCGCGCGCGAGCTCGTCGAGCAGCGCATGCCCGCGTGCGGTGGGGGTGACCAGGGCGGCCCGGCGGTCGCCCGGGTGCGGCTCGCGGGTCACCAGCCCGGCCGCGACCAGCCCGTCGACCAGGCCGGTCACGTTGCGGGCGCTCACCCCGAGCGCGTCGGCCAGCGCGCGCTGGGTGCTCGGTCCCGCGGCGCGCAGGTGCCACAGCAGCGTGGTGCGGGCGACGGTGAGGCCGGAGGCGGCGAGGGAGGCCGTCATGTCCCGCCCGAGGAGCACGGTCAGCTCGAGCACGCGGTCCAGGGCCGCCACCCGTGGGTCGTCGGCGGTCATCGTGAGCCCCCTTCACCGTGAAGTGGCTTCATGATACGCGGACTATCCTGGAGGCGTGTTCCCCACCACCGGTTCGGCGACCTGGGACACCGTCCTGGAGATCGGCATCGCGCTGTGCCTCGTCGTGACGCTGGTGCTGCTCTGGCGCAACCTGCGCGGCCGCTGACCGCTCAGCGCCGGGCCCACACCAGCGCCAGCGGCAGCACGAGCGCCGCCGACACGCCCGCCACCAGGCCGTAGCCGCCGCCGGCCAGCAGCGGCCCTCCGGCGGCGCCGGCGACCGCCGCGCCCAGCCCCATGAGCAGGTCGGTGCCGCCCTGGGCCGTCGGCCGGCTCTCCGCGGGCACCGACTCGGTGACCAGCGTCGAGCCGGCGATCAGCCCGCACGACCAGCCCACCCCGAGCAGCAGCAGGCCGACGCCGAGCCGGCCCGCGGCCTCCGGTGGGGCGGTGCCGGCGATCGCGGCGGCGGCCAGCAGCAGGCCGGCGCCGACGGCGACCGTCACCCGGCGTCCGGCCCGGTCGGCGAGCCAGCCGACCAGCGGCGAGAACAGGTACATCCCGGCGACGTGCACGCTGATGACCACGCCGACCAGCCGCAAGGTCGTCGCGTCGTCGTGAGCGGCGTGCCCCATGTGCACCGGCGTCATGACCATGACGCCGACCATCACGGAGTGGGAGACCACGACGGCGACCAGTCCCAGCCGCCCGTCGGGTGCGCGCCAGACCTCGGCCAGCGCCGTGCGCGTGCGGCCGCGCGCCGGCCCGCCGTCGGCCGGCCCGCGCAGCCGGCGCGCGAGCAGCAGCGGGTCGGGCCGCAGCCCGGCCAGCAGGCCGACCGCGACGAGGGCGAAGACGAGCGCGCAGACGGCGAAGCCGCCGCCGAGCGCGGGCAGGCCGAGCGCGCGGCCCAGGTCGGCGCCGGGCGCGGCGAGGTTCGGGCCGAGGACCGAGCCGACCGTCGTCGCCCAGACGACCAGGGACAGGTCGCGGCCGCGCCGCTCGGGTGCGGCCAGGTCGGCGGCGGCGTAGCGCGCCTGCAGGCCGCAGGCGGTGGCGGCGCCGGCGGCGAACAGCCCGGCGAGCAGCAGCGCCAGGGACGACAGGGCGGCCGCGAGCACGGTCAGCAGCGCACCGCCGACGGCGACGGCGTACCCGGCGGCCAGCCCGGCGCGCCGGCCGGAGCGGTCGGAGAGCCGAGCCAGCGGGACGGCGAGCACCGCGGCACCGAGGACGCCCGCGGTCTGCCCGAGGCCGGCCGCGGCGTCGCTGCCGGCCACCTCGCGGGCCAGCAGGCCGCCGATGGTTATGCCCACGGTGACCCCGAGCCCGGCCAGCGCCACCGCGCCGGACAGCACGCCGACCGTGCGCCGCTGGACCCGTCCGACGTCGGGGCCCGCCTGCGTGGTCACAGTCCCAGCGAGCGGCCGATGATCTCCCGCATGATCTCGTTGGTGCCGCCGTAGATCGACTGCACGCGGGCGTCGCGCCAGGCCTTCGACACCGGGTACTCGTCCATGTAGCCGTAGCCGCCGTGCAGCTGCAGGCAGCGGTCGGCGACCTTGTTCTGCAGCTCGCTCGTCCAGTACTTGGCCATGGCGGCGTCGACGGCGGTCAGCTCGCCGGTGCCCAGCTGCCGGATGCACTCGTCGACGAAGGTGCGCGCGATCGTCGTCTCGGTGTGCAGCTCGGCGAGGACGAACCGGCTGTGCTGGAAGCTGCCGACCGGCCGGCCGAATGCGGTCCGGCCGGTCACGTACTCGAGGGTCCGGGCGAGCACCGTCTCGCAGGCGGCGACCGCGCCGACGGCGATGGACAGCCGCTCCTGCGGCAGGTTGTCCATGAGGTGGGCGAAGCCGCGGTTCTCGGTGCCGAGCAGGTTCTCCGCCGGCACGCGCACCTCGTCGAAGAACAGCTCGGCGGTGTCCTGGGCCTTGAGACCGACCTTCTCGAGGTTGCGGCCGCGGGTGAAGCCGGGCATGCCCCGTTCGACGACGAGCAGGCTGGTGCCCTTGGCGCCGGGGGCGTCGGGGTCGGTGCGCGCCACCACGATCACCAGGTCGGCGTTGATGCCGTTGGTGATGAACGTCTTGGCGCCGGTGAGCACCCAGGAGTCACCGTCGCGGCGGGCGGTGGTGCGGATGGCCTGCAGGTCGCTGCCGGTGCCCGGCTCGGTCATCGCGATCGCCGTGATCAGCTCGCCGCGGCAGAAGCCGGGCAGCCAGCGCTGCGCCTGCTCCTCGGTGCACAGGTCGCGCAGGTAGGGGGCGACGACGTCGTTGTGCAGCCCGAAGCCCAGTCCGCTGGCGCCGATCCGGGTGACCTCCTCGTCGAGGACGGCGTTGTAGCGGAAGTCGCGCACCCCGCCGCCGCCGAAGCGCTCGTCGACGTCCATCCCGAGCAGACCCTGCTCGCCGCCGGCCAGCCACACCTCGCGCGGGACGATCCCGTCGCGCTCCCACTGGTCGTGGTGTGGGGCGACGTTCTTCTCGAGGAACGTGCGGACGGTCTGCCGGAAGTCCTCGTGCCCGGCCTCGTAGAGGGAGGTGCGCATGCCCGGCAGTGTGCCGCACGCCACCACCGGATCGGGCGACCCCGCGGGCCGGTGACGTCCCCGCAGGCCAGCGGACTGTCGTACCCCCGGGGACACTGGGGACGTGCCCGCTCTCGACCGGTTCTCCGCGCCCACGCGGGCCTGGTTCACCGGTGCCTTCGCCGAGCCCACGGCCGCCCAGGAGGGCGCCTGGGAGGCCATCAGCAGCGGCGAGCACGCCCTCGTCGTCGCCCCCACCGGGTCGGGCAAGACGCTGGCGGCGTTCCTGTGGTCGCTCGACCGGCTGACCAGCACGCCGCCGGACGACGAGAGCCGCCGCTGCCGCGTCCTCTACGTCTCCCCGCTCAAGGCGCTGGCCGTCGACGTCGAGCGCAACCTGCGCGCCCCGCTGACGGGCATCGGCCAGGCGGCGATGCGGCTGGGCCTGCCCCGGCCGGAGATCTCGGTCGGCATCCGCTCCGGCGACACCCCGGCCGACGAGCGGCGGGCGTTCACCCGCCGCCCCACCGACATCCTCATCACCACCCCCGAGTCGCTGTTCCTGCTGCTCACCAGCGCGGCCCGGGAGGCGCTGCGCGGCGTCGAGACGGTGATCGTCGACGAGGTCCACGCGGTCACCGACAGCAAGCGCGGTGCGCACCTGGCGGTCTCCCTCGACCGGCTCGACGAGCTGCTCGAGCGGCCCGCGCAGCGGATCGGCCTGTCGGCCACGGTCCGCCCGATCGAGGAGGTCGCCACCTTCCTCGCCGGCGGGCGCCCGGTGCGGGTCGTGCAGCCGCCGTCGGCCAAGGAGTGGGACCTGTCGGTCGTCGTCCCGGTCGAGGACATGAGCCAGCTGGGCCAGCCCACCGGTGAGCTCGACGGGTCGGCGGCCGGCGACCAGCCGCGGGCGTCGATCTGGCCGGCGGTCGAGGAGCGGGTGCTCGACCTGGTGGAGGCCCACCGCAGCACGATCGTGTTCGCCAACTCCCGCCGGCTGGCCGAGCGGCTGACCAGCCGGCTCAACGAGATGGCCTACGAGCGGGCCACCGGCGAGACCGTCCCGCCGGGCACCAACGCCGCGGCGCTCATGGCGCAGGCCGGCTCGGGGGGCGGGGTGCCCGAGGGCGTGCGGCCGGTCGCCGCCGCCCACCACGGGTCGGTGTCGCGGGAGCAGCGGGCGGTCGTGGAGGAGGCGCTGAAGTCCGGGCGGCTGCCGGCGGTGGTGGCGACGTCGTCGCTCGAGCTCGGCATCGACATGGGCTCGGTCGACCTCGTCGTCCAGGTGGAGGCCCCGCCCACGGTCGCGGCCGGCCTGCAGCGGGTGGGCCGGGCGGGGCACCAGGTCGGCGCGGTCAGCCGGGGCGTGCTGTTCCCCAAGTACCGCGGCGACCTGGTGCAGTGCGCGCTGGTCGCCGAGCGGATGAAGGCCGGCGCCATCGAGTCGATCCGCTACCTGCGCAACCCCCTCGACGTGCTCGCCCAGCAGGTCGTCGCGATCGTGTCGGAGGGCTCGCGCACGGTGGAGGAGGTCGGGGCCCTGCTGCGCCGCTCGGCGCCCTTCTCCGGCCTGCCCGACTCCGCGCTGCACGCCGTCCTCGACATGCTCGCCGGGCGCTACCCCTCCGACGCCTTTGCCGAGCTGCGACCGCGGTTGACCTGGGACCGGGTCACCGACACCCTCACCGCGCGCGCCGGCGCCCAGCGGCTGGCGGTCACCAGCGGCGGCACCATCCCCGACCGCGGCCTGTTCGGCGTCTTCCTCGTCGGCGGCGAGGGGTCGGGCGGGCGCCGGGTGGGCGAGCTCGACGAGGAGATGGTCTACGAGTCCCGGGTGGGCGACGTCTTCCTGCTCGGCTCCTCCTCGTGGCGCATCGAGGAGATCACCCACGACCGGGTGCTCGTCTCCCCCGCGCCCGGCCAGCCCGGGAAGATGCCGTTCTGGCACGGCGACGCCCCCGGCCGGCCGCTGGAGCTGGGCCGGGCACTGGGCGCCTTCCTGCGCGAGGTCGGCTCCGCGACGCCGGAGCGCGGCCGGGAGCGGGCGCAGGCCGCCGGCCTCGACGACTGGGGCGCGGCCAACCTGCTCGCCTACCTCGCCGAGCAGAAGGCGGCCACCGGCCACCTGCCCGACGACCGCACGCTGCTGGTGGAGCGGTTCCGCGACGAGCTCGGCGACTGGCGGCTGGTCGTGCACTCCCCCTTCGGCGCGCAGGTCAACGCCCCGTGGGCGCTGGTGCTCGCCGCCCGGCTGCGCGAGCGCTACGGCGTCGACGTCGCCTCCATGCACTCCGACGACGGCATCGTGCTGCGACTGCCCGACACCACCGGCGAGCCGCCGGAGGCCGACCTCGCCGTCCTCGACCCCGACGACGTCGAGCGCGAGGTGACCGCCGAGGTCGGCAGCTCGGCGCTGTTCGCCAGCCGGTTCCGCGAGTGCGCCGCCCGCGCGCTGCTGCTCCCCCGCCGCGACCCGCGCCGGCGGACCCCGCTGTGGCAGCAGCGGCAGCGCGCCGCGCAGCTGCTGTCCGTGGCCAGCGACTTCTCGAGCTTCCCCATCACCCTCGAGGCGGCCCGCGAGGTGCTGCAGGACGTCTACGACGTGCCGGGCCTGGTGGAGCTGATGCGTGACGTCCGCTCGCGGCGGGTGCGGGTGGTCGACGTCCAGACCCAGGCGGCCTCGCCGTTCGCCCAGTCGCTGCTGTTCGGCTACGTCGGGCAGTTCCTCTACGAGGGCGACGCCCCGCTGGCCGAGCGCCGCGCGCAGGCGCTGGCCCTCGACACCGGCCTGCTCGCCGAGCTTCTCGGCCGCTCGGAGCTGCGCGAGCTGCTCGACGCCGAGGCGCTGGCCGAGGTCGAGCGCGAGCTGCAGCGGCTGCCCGCCGAGCGGCACCCGCGCGACGTCGACGGCGCGGGCGACCTGCTGCGCCTGCTGGGCGACCTCACCGCGGAAGAGGCGGCGCCCCGCGGCGTGCCCGCCGAGTGGCTGGAGGAACTGGTCGCGTCGCGGCGGGCGATCGTCGTGCGGATCGCCGGCCAGGAGCGGTACGTCGCCATCGAGGACGCCGGCCGGCTGCGCGACGCCCTGGGCACAGCGCTGCCCGTCGGGGTGCCCGAGGCGTTCACCGAGCCGGTCGCCGACCCGCTGGGCGACCTGGTCGGCCGATACGCCCGCACCCACGGCCCGGTCCAGCCCGCCGAGGTGGCCACCCGGCTCGGCCTCGGCGTCGCGGTCGTCACCGCCACCCTGCAGCGGCTGGTCGGCACCGGCCGGCTGGTCACCGGCGAGTTCCGCCCCGGCGGCAGCGGCCAGGAGTGGTGCGACGCCGAGGTGCTGCGCTCGGTGCGCCGCCGCAGCCTGGCCAAGCTGCGCCAGGAGGTCGAGCCGGTGCCCATCGGCACGCTGGCCCGGTTCACCCCGTCCTGGCAGTCGGTGGGCAGCCGGATGCGCGGCGTCGACGGCGTCCTCGCCGTCGTCGAGCAGCTGGCCGGCGCCCTCGTCCCGGCCAGCGCGCTGGAGACGCTGGTGCTGCCCGGCCGGGTCCGCGACTACTCCCCCGCGATGCTCGACGAGCTCACCAGCGCCGGCGAGGTGCTGTGGGCCGGCGCCGGCGGGCTGCCCGGCGGCGACGGCTGGGTGAGCCTGGTGCCCGCCGACCTCGCGCCGCTGCTGCTCCCCGACGTCGTCGAGCCGCCGGAGGAGGGCGGCGTCGCGTTCGCCGTCCTCGAGCAGCTCGCCGCCGGGCAGGCGGTGTTCTTCCGCGGGCTGTCCGACCTGGTCGGCTCCACCGACGACACCGCGCTCGCCGACGTCGTCTGGGACCTGGTGTGGGCCGGGCTGCTCACCAACGACACCCTCGCCCCACTGCGCACCCGGCTGGCCGGCGGCGGCACCCACAAGCGGGCCCCGGCACCGCCGCGGGCCCGGGTCGACCGCACCCGCTACGGCCGTCCGCGGCTCGGCCGCCCGGCGATGCCCACCCGCACCGGGCCGCCCACGGTCGCCGGCCGGTGGTCGCGGCTGCCCGAGCGCGAGCCCAACCCGACCCGGCGCACCACCGCCCGCGCCGAGGCGCTGCTCGAGCGGCACGGCGTGCTCACCCGCGGCGCGGTGATGGCCGAGCAGGTGCCCGGCGGCTTCTCCGCCGTCTACCCCGTGCTGCGCGCGTTCGAGGAGAACAACCGGGCCCGGCGCGGCTACTTCGTCGAGACCCTCGGCGCCGCGCAGTTCGGCACCCCCGGCTCGGTCGACCGGCTGCGGGCGTTCGCCTCCCCCGACCGGGCCCCCGAGGGCGCGGTGGTGCTCGCGGCCACCGACCCGGCCAACGTCTACGGCGCGGCGCTGCCGTGGCCCGAGCGCGGCGGGCCGGCCGACGGCGAGTCCGCCGAACAGGTGGCCGTCGACGTCGGCGAGGGCACCGGCGGCGGAAAGCGGGCCACCGGGCACCGCGCCGGGCGCAAGGCCGGGGCCCTGGTGGTGCTGGTCGACGGCGACCTCGTGCTCTACGTGGAACGCGGCGGCAAGTCGCTGCTGTCGTTCACCGAGGACGAGCAGACGCTCAAGGAGGCGGCCACCGCGCTGTCGGGCGCGGTCGCGGCCGGAGCGCTGGGGCGGATGGTCGTGCAGAAGGCCGACGGCGCCTCGGTGCACCAGGACACCCCGCTGTCGTCCGCGCTGCAGGCCGCCGGGTTCGCCGCCACCCCGCGCGGGCTGCGCCTGCGCGGGTGACCCTCCGGCGGCTGGCCGACCGGCGTCCGCGCCACCGCGCGTACCGTGGACCGTCGCAGTCGTGAGGGATGAGGGAACAGACATGGCAGCCGGCACGGTCCGCTGGTTCGACGCGGACAAGGGCTTCGGGTTCATCGAGCCGCAGGACGGCGGGGACGACGTCTTCGTCCACTTCTCGGCCATCGAGGACACCGGGGGGTTCCGCTCCCTCGACGAGGGTCAGCCGGTCGAGTACGACGCCGCCGACGGGCCGCGTGGCCCGCAGGCCGAGCGGGTGCGCCCGACCGGCGGCGCCCCGCGCGGCGGCCGTCGCGACGACCGCGGCGGGTCGCGGGACGACCGCGGCCGCTCCGGGGGGAGCCGCGCGCCCCGCGGCATCGTCGTCCAGGGCACCGTGGCGCGCTTCGACGCCGACCGCGGGTTCGGCTTCATCGTCCCCGAGGACGTCTTCGTGCACGTCTCCGCGGTGACCCGCGGCGGCGACCTCGAGGAGGGCGACCGGGTCGAGTTCGAGCTCGTCGAGGGCAACCGCGGCCTGCAGGCCGACTCCGTGCGGCTGCTGCCGTCGACCCCGCGTCGCGGCGGCTACGACCGGCCCGCGCCGCGCGACCGCCGTGACGACCGGGGCAGCCGCGACCAGCGGCCGGCCCGCGCTCCGCGCGGCGGGGACTCCGGCGGGGACGCCGAGGGCACCGTGCAGTGGTTCAACCCCGACAAGGGCTTCGGGTTCATCACCCCCGACGACGGCGGCGACGACGTCTTCGTGCACTACTCCGAGATCGAGGACGACGGCGGCTACCGCGAGCTCGAGGAGGGCCAGCGGGTCTCGTTCACCCGCACCTCCGGGACGCGCGGCACCAGCGCCAGCGGCGTCCGTCCTCTCGACTGAGCGGGCGTCCCGTCCGGGAGCGGGCGGTCAGCGGCGGCCGCGCAGCCAGGGGGCGAACCAGCGGGTCAGCCGCGGCATGACCACCTGGCCGAGCAGCACGACGACCACCGTGGCCGACAGCAGCAGCCGCAGCGGCAGCGGCCACGACGCGACGTGCGGGGCCACCAGCAGCTGGAAGGCCAGCGTGATGCCGAAGACGGCGGCGATGGTCAGCACCGTGAGCCGCCAGCGCGGGCCCGGCCGCGGCGGGGTCAGCGCGGTGAAGAAGCTGTCGAGTCCGGCGACGCGGGCGTAGTCGGCGCCGTCGGAGAGGTGCGCGACCCGCGCGAGGGCCGCCTGACGCTCCGCCGAGCGCTCCCAGCCGGCCAGCGACTCGCCGTCGGCGAAGCGGTAGACCAGGTGGTACCGCGTCGAGCCGGGACCGGGGCGGAGCAGGCTGGTGCCGAGGTTGCCGGGGAACCGCTCGGCCAGGCCGAGGACCTCACCGGCCCACTGCTCGAACGCCGTCCGGTGGTCGCCGCGGACGTCGCGGGCGACGGTCACCGTGACCGGCTCGGCAACCCCGGTCACGTGCTCGGGGGAGACGGCCGTGTCGCTGGGGTCGGGACGTCGCTGCACGGCAGACCCAGCGCGTCCGGGCGCACGGCGCTTCCCGCCCGCGGGGTGACCTCCCTCGCCCTCCAGCAGCGCCGATGCGCACCGGGGACACTGGAGGACGTGCCCGAGGGAGACACCGTCTGGCTGGCGGCCAAGCGGATGGACAGCGCGCTGGCCGGCCAGACGCTGCGCCGCGGCGAGCTCCGGGTGCCCCAGCTGGCCGCGACCGACCTGACCGGCCGCACGGTCAGCGAGGTGGTCCCCCGCGGCAAGCACATGCTGACCCGGTTCACCGACGGCTGGACGCTGCGCACCCACTACCGGATGGACGGCAGCTGGCACATCTACCGCAAGGGCGCCCGGTGGCGCGGTGGGCCGGCGTTCTCGATCCGGGCGATCCTGGCCACCGACCGGTGGGACTGCGTCGGCTACCGGCTGCACGACGTCGCGCTGGTCCGCACCGCGGACGAGGACTCCGTCGTCGGCCACCTCGGCCCCGACGTCCTCGGCCCGGACTGGGACCTCGAGGAGGCCCTGCGCCGGCTGCGGTCGCACCCCGACGAGCAGATCGGCGTCGCTGTCCTCGACCAGCGCAACCTGTGCGGGCCGGGCAACCTCTACAAGGTCGAGGGCCTGTTCGTCTGCGGGGTGCACCCGTGGATGCGGGTGGCCGACGTCGAGGACCTCCCCGGGCTCGTCGAGCGCACCCGCGCGCTGATGCTGGCCAACCGCGACCGGCCCGAGCAGAGCACCACCGGCGACCTGCGCCGCGGCCGTGACCACTGGGTGTACGGCCGCAAGGACAAGCCCTGCTACCGCTGCGGCACGCCGGTCCTGCGCGGCGACCAGGGGCCGGACCTGCAGGAGCGGATCACCTACTGGTGCCCGACCTGCCAGGCCACCGACGCCCCGGTCGACCCCGCGGCCCGCACCGGCGAGCCCGGCCGCCCGCCGCCGCTGGCCAACGCCCACTGAACGCGACGGGGCCCCGGGACCGGGGGGGGTCCCGGGCCCCTCGCGGGGGGGATTATTGGGTTTTGGGGGGGTGGGGGGGGTGGTCGGTGTT